>NZ_JBICYT010000060.1:0-33467 GCF_043201215.1 Streptomyces sp. NPDC048331
CCGCCCCACCCGAAGCCACCCCCAGCCCCGCCGGCGTTTGAGGCGCGACCACCGGACCGCACCCGGGAACGGCACCCGCACCGCCCGGCCAGGGCCACGGCACCGCCCGGCCAGGGCAACGGCGGACACCGGACCGGAAGCGGGACCGGGATCGGCAACCCCCCCGGGCCGGGGTCAGCGGATCGGGTGGCCCGCTTCGCGGAGGGCGGACTTGACTTCGGCGATGCGGAGGTCGCCGAAGTGGAAGACCGACGCCGCCAGCACCGCGTCCGCGCCCGCTTCGATCGCCGGGGCGAAGTCGGCCAGGCGGCCCGCGCCGCCCGAGGCGATCACCGGGACCGTGACGTGCTTGCGGACCGCCGCGATCATCTCGACGTCGTAGCCGTCCTTCGTGCCGTCCGCGTCCATCGAGTTGAGCAGGATCTCGCCCGCGCCCAGCTCCGCCGCCCGGTGCGCCCACTCGACGGCGTCGATCCCGGTGCCCTGGCGGCCGCCGTGCGTGGTGACCTCGAAGGTCCCGGCGGCGGTGCGGCGGGCGTCGACCGAGAGGACGAGGACCTGCCGGCCGAATCGCTCCGCGATCTCCTGGATCAGCTCGGGGCGGACGATGGCGGCCGTGTTCACGCCCACCTTGTCCGCTCCCGCGCGCAGCAGCTTGTCGACGTCGTCGGCCGTGCGGACGCCGCCGCCCACCGTGAGCGGGATGAAGACCTGTTCGGCGGTGCGGCGCACCACGTCGTACGTGGTCTCGCGGTTCCCGGAGGACGCGGTGATGTCGAGGAAGGTCAGCTCGTCGGCGCCCTCGGCGTCGTACAGCTTGGCCATCTCCACCGGGTCGCCCGCGTCGCGCAGGTTCTGGAAGTTGACGCCCTTGACGACCCGGCCGTTGTCCACGTCCAGGCAGGGGATCACCCGTACGGCGAGGGTCATTCCGCCACCGCCTTGTACGCCTCTACCTCCACCTCGACGACCATGCTGGGGTCGACGAAGCCGGAGACGATGAGCATGGTCGCGGCGGGCCGGACCGCGTCGAAGAGCTGCTTGTGGGCGCGGCCCACCTCTTCGACGTCCCGGGCGTGCGTGAGGTACATCCGGGTGCGGACCACGTCCTCGGGTCCCATCCCGGCCTCGGCGAGCGCCTTGAAGGCGACCTCGAAGGCCTTGACCGTCTGGTCGTAGGGGCCGCCCGCGTCGGCCGCGGTGCAGCCGGAGACCAGGACCAGCCCGTTGGACAGGGCCACGGCGCGGGAGTAGCCGATGACGTCCTCGTAGGCACCGCCGGAGGAGATGCGGCGCACGTCGGGGGAACTGCTCATGCGGAGACCACCTTCAGGGCTTCTTCCAGGGTGAAGGCCTTGGCGTACAGGGCCTTGCCGACGATCGCGCCCTCGACGCCGAGCGGGACCAGTGCGGACAGCGCCCGCAGGTCGTCGAGCGAGGAGATGCCGCCGGAGGCGACGACGGGCCGGTCGGTGGCGGCGCAGACGTTCTTCAGCAGCTCCAGGTTGGGGCCGGTCAGCGTGCCGTCCTTGCCGATGTCGGTGACGACGTAGCGGGCGCAGCCCTCGGAGTCGAGGCGGGCGAGGGTCTCGTAGAGGTCGCCGCCCTCGCTGGTCCAGCCGCGGCCCTTGAGGGTGGTGCCGCGGACGTCGAGGCCGATGGCGATCCGGTCGCCGTGCTCGGCGATGGCCTTGGCGGCCCACTCGGGGGTCTCCAGGGCGGCGGTGCCCAGGTTGACGCGGGTGCAGCCGGTGGCGAGGGCCGCGGCGAGCGAGGCGTCGTCGCGGATGCCGCCGGACAGCTCGACCTTGATGTCCATGGCGCGGGTGATCTCGGCGACCAAGGCGCGGTTGTCACCGGTGCCGAAGGCGGCGTCCAGGTCGACCAGGTGCAGCCACTCGGCGCCGGAGCGCTGCCAGGCGAGGGCCGCGTCCAGCGGGGAGCCGTAGGAGGTCTCGCTGCCGGACACCCCGTGCACGAGGCGGACGGCCTGGCCGTCGCGGACGTCGACCGCGGGCAGGAGTTCGAGCGTGGGTGCGGTCATCACAGGGTCTCGATCCAGTTGGTGAGGAGCTGGGCGCCGGCGTCGCCGGACTTCTCGGGGTGGAACTGCGTGGCCCACAGGGCCCGGTTCTCCACCGCCGCCACGAAGCGCTCGCCGTGGGTGGCCCAGGTGACCTTGGGGGCGCGGATCGCCGGGTTGGTGACTTCGAGGCTCCAGTCGCGCGCCGCGTAGGAGTGCACGAAGTAGAACCGGGCGTCGGCGTCCAGGCCCTTGAAGGCCTGGCTGTCGGCGGGGGCCTCGACGGTGTTCCAGCCCATGTGGGGGACGATCGGGGCCTTGAGCGGGCCGACCGTGCCGGGCCACTCGTCCAGACCCTCGGTCTCGACGCCGTGCTCGATCCCGCGCTCGAAGAGGATCTGCATGCCGACGCAGATGCCCATGACCGGGCGGCCGCCGGAGAGCCGGCGGCCGATGATCCAGTCGCCGCGGGCGTCCTTGAGGCCCTGCATGCAGGCGGAGAAGGCGCCGACGCCGGGGACGAGGAGTCCGTCGGCGTCCATGGCCTTGTCGTAGTCGCGGGTGATCTCGACGTTCGCGCCGACGCGGGCGAGGGCCCGCTCGGCGGAGCGGACGTTTCCGAAGCCGTAGTCGAAGACGACGACGTTCTTGGTGGGGCGGACTGCGCTCATTCCCAAATTCCCTGGATTCGCAGGACTCCGGCGGCCAGACACATCGCGGAGGCCAGAGCGAGCAGAATGATGACCGATTTGGGCATCTTCTGCTTCTGGAAGGAGTAGACGCCCCCGGCCAGGAACAGGCCGAGGACGATCAGGATGGTGTTCAGGCCGTTCACGGCTAGAGGGCGCCCTTCGTGGAGGGCAGGATGCCGGCCGCGCGCGGGTCGAACTCGGCGGCGTAGCGCAGGGCCCGGGCGAGGGCCTTGAACTGGCACTCCACGATGTGGTGGGCGTTGCGCCCGTACGGGACGTGGATGTGCAGGGCGATCTGGGCCTGTGCGACGAAGGACTCGAAGATGTGCCGGGTCATCGTCGTGTCGTACGTGCCGATCATCGGCGCCATGTTCTCGGGCTCGGTGTGCACGAGGTAGGGGCGGCCGGACAGGTCGACGGTCACCTGGGCGAGGGATTCGTCGAGCGGCACGGTGCAGTTGCCGAAGCGGTAGATGCCGACCTTGTCGCCGAGGGCCTGCTTGAAGGCGGCGCCCAGCGCGAGGGCGCTGTCCTCGATGGTGTGGTGGCTGTCGATGTGCAGGTCGCCCTCGGTCTTGACGGTGAGGTCGAAGAGGCCGTGGCGGCCGAGCTGGTCGAGCATGTGGTCGTAGAAGCCCACGCCCGTCGAGACGTCGACCTGGCCGGTGCCGTCGAGGTTTATCTCGACGACGACCGAGGTCTCCTTGGTGGTCCGTTCGACCCGTCCGATGCGGCTCATGCGTGCTGCTCCTTCTTCAGTGCGCGAACCGCTTCCAGGAACGCGTCGTTCTCCGTCGGGGTGCCGGCGGTGACCCGCAGCCATCCCGGTACGCCGTTGTCCCGGACCAGGACGCCCTGGTCGAGGATCTTCTGCCAGGTGGTGTGCGAGTCCTCGAACTTCCCGAACTGGATGAAGTTCGCGTCGGAATCGGTGACCTCGAAGCCGATCGCCCGCAGTTCCACGACCAGGCGGTCGCGCTCGGCCTTGAGCTGCTCGACGTAGCCGAGCAGGGTGTCGGTGTGTTCCAGGGCGGCCAGTGCGGTGGCCTGGGTGACGGCCGACAGGTGGTACGGCAGGCGCACCAGCTGGACGGCGTCGACGACGGCGGGGTGCGCCGCCAGGTAGCCCAGGCGCAGACCGGCCGCGCCGAAGGCCTTGGACATGGTCCGGGAGATCACCATGTTGGGGCGGCCCTCGATGAGGGGCAGCAGCGAGTCCCGGTGGCTGAACTCCACGTAGGCCTCGTCCACGATCACCAGGGAGGGCTTGGTCGCCTGAGCGGCCTCGTAGAGGGCGAGGACCGTCTCGGCCTCGACCGCGGTGCCCGTGGGGTTGTTGGGCGAGGTGATGAAGACGACGTCGGGGGCGTGCTCGGTGATCGCCCGCTCCGCCGCCTCCACGTCGATGGTGAAGTCCTCGCGGCGCGGGCCGGAGATCCAGCCGGTGCCGGTGCCGCGGGAGATCAGCGCGTGCATCGAGTAGGAGGGCTCGAAGCCGAGGGCGGTGCGGCCGGGTCCGCCGAAGGTCTGCAGCAGCTGCTGGATGACCTCGTTGGAGCCGTTGGCGGCCCAGACGTTCTCGCGGGCCACGGGGTGCTTGCCGGTACGGGTGAGGTAGGCGGCCAGCTGGGTGCGCAGCTCGACCGCGTCCCGGTCGGGGTAGCGGTTGAGGGTGCGGGCCGCCTCGGCGACGCGCTCGGCGATGCGCGCGACGAGTTCGGCGGGCAGCTCGTACGGGTTCTCGTTGGTGTTCAGTTGGACGGGCACGTCGAGCTGCGGGGCGCCGTAGGGGCTCTTGCCGCGCAGCTCGTCCCGGATGGGCAGGTCGTCGATGCCGAAGCTCACTGGGTGGGCACCTTCCATCCGAAGCGCGCCTTCAGGGCGGCGCCGTGCGCGGGCAGGTCCTCGGCCTCGGCCAGCGTCACCACGTGGTGGGTGACCTCGGCGAGGGCGTCGCGCGTGTAGTCGACGATGTGGATGCCGCGCAGGAAGGACTGCACGGACAGGCCGGAGGAGTGGCAGGCGCAACCGCCGGTGGGCAGCACGTGGTTCGAGCCGGCGCAGTAGTCGCCGAGCGAGACCGGGGCCCACGGGCCGACGAAGATCGCGCCGGCGTTCCGGACGCGGGCGGCCCAGGCGGCGGCGTCGGCGGTCTGGATCTCCAGGTGCTCGGCGCCGTACGCGTCGACGACCTTGAGGCCGTCCTCCAGGCTGTCGACGAGCACGATCGCGGACTGCTTGCCGGCGAGGGCGGGCTTGATCCGGTCCTCGACGTGCTTGGTCGCGGCGACCTGCGGCTCCAGCTCCTTCTCGACGGCGTCCGCGAGCTCCGCGGAGTCCGTGACGAGCACGGCGGCGGCCAGCGGGTCGTGCTCGGCCTGGCTGATCAGGTCGGCGGCGACGTGCACCGGGTCGGCCGTGGAGTCGGCGAGGACGGCGATCTCGGTCGGGCCGGCCTCGGTGTCGATGCCGATCTTCCCCGTGAAGTAGCGCTTGGCGGCGGCGACCCAGATGTTGCCGGGGCCGGTCACCATGTTGACCGGGAGGCAGTCCTCGGTGCCGTACGCGAACATCGCGACGGCCACGGCCCCGCCGGCCGCGTACACCTCGTCCACGCCGAGCAGCGCGCACGCGGCGAGGATCGTGGGGTGCGGGAGCCCGCCGAACTCCTTCTGCGGCGGGGACGCGAGCGCGATCGACTCGACGCCCGCCTCCTGGGCCGGTACGACGTTCATGACGACGGAGGAGGGGTACACGGAGCGGCCGCCCGGGGCGTACAGCCCCACGCGCTCCACCGGAACCCACTTCTCGGTCACCGTGCCGCCTGGGACCACCTGGGTGGTGTGCTCGGTGCGGCGCTGGTTGCGGTGCACGATCCGGGCGCGCCGGATCGACTCCTCCAAGGCGGCGCGGACGGCCGGGTCCAGCTGTTCCAGGGCGGCCTTGATCGCCTCCGCGGGCACCCGGACCTGCGAGAGCTCGACCCCGTCGAACCTCTGCGCGTACTCGATCAGCGCCGCCGTGCCACGATGATGGACGTCCTCGCAGATGGGCCGCACCTTCTCCAGGGCAGCTTCTACGTCGAACTCGGCACGGGGCAGCAGATCGCGCAGGGCGCCACCCTCGGGGAGGGCGTCACCGCGCAGGTCGATACGAGAGATCACCTCACAATTCTCTCAGACCGCTTCGCGCCACCGTCCGCCCGTATCACTGGCTGATACAGGCCCCGCATGTCACAGGGGCCCGATAGCGTTCCCCTACACGTGGATGACAGCGGAGGGGGGCCGCCGTGACCGAGGCGCGCACGGACGAGGAACCGGCGGATCTCACCGCTTCAGAACGCCGGATGTGGGACGCGTACCGCACGGGCAGCGTCTGCGATCTCAGCGCCCGCGCCGCCGACCGGGACGATCCGCACGCCGAGCACGTCTGGGGGCCCGAGCGCAGCGTCCGCGCCCGGGTGGTCGCCCGGCTGCTGTTGCACGGGCCGCCGCCGGTGCCGGGGCGGGTGGCCTCGCTCAAGCTGCGCGGGGTGCGGATCGCCGGGCGGCTGGAACTGTCCGGTGGCACGGTGGCCCCGTACGTGGAGTTGCAGTCCTGCCGCTTCGACAGCGAGATCCAGCTGTCCGAGGCCCGGTTCGGCACGCTGCGGATGGTCAACTGCGCGATACCGCGGCTGGAGGCCGCCCGGCTGCACACCGAGGGCGATCTGCACCTGCCACGCTGCCGGGTGGCGCGCGGGATCCGGCTGACCGACGCGCAGATCGGCACCGATCTGCTGATCAGCCAGGCCGTGGTGCAGCGGGACAGCAAGGGCCGGGCGATCGCCGCCGACGGGCTCTCCGTCGCACAGGACTTACAGGGCGAGCTGCTGGAGACGCACGGGGAGGTCAGCCTGCGCGGAGCCAAGGTCGGCGTGTCGATGAACCTGCGCGGCGCCCGCCTGCGCAACCCGTCCGGGCGGTTCGCGCTGAACGCCCCGCAGCTGACGGTCGAGCGGACCCTGTACCTGACCTCCATCGCGCTGGACTACGCCGCGTACGGGGGCACCTCCACTCCCCCGTACGGGCTGGGGCCGACGCCCGTACGGGGCCGGCGGGCCCGGTACTTCGAGTGCGTGGGCGGGCTGCGGCTGGACGACGGGCGGTTCGGGGACGCCATCGACTTCTACGGCGCCCGGTTCACGCTCACGGACGAGCAGGAGATCTCCCTGCGCCGGATCCAGACCCCCGAGTTCCGTTTCGTCGGTGAGCGGCCGGAGTGCGGGCGGGTGGTGGTGTCGGGGGCCAAGGTGGTCAAGCTCGTCGACACCTCCACGAGCTGGCCGGGCCCGGGCGGGTTGTCCATCGAGGGGTTCGTCTACGAGAACCTCGCGCCCCGGGGCCATTTCCCGCTCTCGCGCCGCCTGGAGTGGGTGGCGGCGGCCACTCCCGAGTACTCGCCGGAGCCGTACGAGCGGTTGGCCGCGGTGCTGCGGGCCAGTGGCGAGGACCAGGAGGCCCGCGAGGTGCTGCTGGCCAAGCAGCGACGGCGGCGGGCCACGCTGCCGCCCGCCCCGAAGGCGTGGGGGTACCTCCAGGACTGGACGGTGGTCTACGGCTACCGGCCGGGCCGGGCCGCGCTGTGGATGGCGGTGCTGTGGGCGGCGGGGGCGTTGACGTTCTCCCAGCTGGACCCGCCCGCGATCAAGGCGGACGAGCATCCGCAGTGGAGCGCCGCCCTATACGCGCTGGACCTGCTGCTTCCGGTGATCGACCTCGGTCAGCAGGGGCAGTGGAAGCTGGAGGGCGGCTGGCAGTGGGGGGCGGCGGGCCTGGTCGTGATGGGCTGGATCCTGGCCACGACGGTGGCGGCGGGGGCCTCGCGGCTGCTGCGGCGGGGGTGATCGTGGCGGGGGTCGTCCGACGGTTCGCGCACGTGCCGCCGTCCGCCCCTCAAACGCCGGACACCCTCCGGCGCCCGGGCGATTACCCTGTGCCAGGTGACCACCGTTCGCCTGCCCCTCTTCCCGCTGAACTCGGTGTTGTTCCCGGGACTCGTCCTCCCGCTGAACATCTTCGAGGCGCGTTATCGCGCCATGATGCGCGAGCTGCTGAAGGCGGGCGAGGACGAGCCGCGCCGCTTCGCGGTCGTCGCGATCCGCGACGGCCGGGAGGTCGCGCCGACCGCGCCCGGCCTGCCGGACCAGACGGCCCTGCCCGAGCGGGGCCCGGCCGCGGGCTTCGGCTCCGACCCGATCCAGGCCTTCCACCGGGTGGGCTGCATCGCCGACGCGGCGACCGTACGGGAGCGGGAGGACGGCAGCTTCGAGGTCCTGGCGACCGGTACGACGCGGGTGCGCCTGCTCTCGGTCGACTCCTCGGGCCCGTTCCTGACCGCGGAGCTGGAAGAGCTCCCGGAGGACGCGGGCGACGGCGCGGGTGTGCTGGCCGAGGGGGTGCTGCGGGCCTTCCGCAACTACCAGAAGCGGCTGGCCGGGGCCCGTGAACGGTCCCTGACCGGCGCGGAGCTCCCCGACGAGCCCTCGGTGGTCTCCTACCTGGTGGCAGCGGCGGCCGTGCTGGACATCCCGGCGAAGCAGCGGCTGCTCCAGGCCCCGGACACCGCGACGCGGCTGGCGGAGGAGCTGAAGCTGCTGCGTACGGAGACGGCGGTGATCCGTCATCTCCCGTCGCTGCCGGCGGTGGACCTGACCCGTGCCCCGACGAGCCCGAACTGAGCGCACACCGATGGCGAAGAAGTCCAAGCAGGCGGCAGGTACCCCGGCGATCGTCGCCCTGACGGCGGCGGGCGTCGCGTTCACCACGCACGCGTACGAGCACGACCCGGCCCATCCCTCGTACGGGGAGGAGGCAGCGCAGGCGCTCGGTGTCTCACCCGCCCAGGTCTTCAAGACGCTGGTGGCGGACGTGGACGGCGTCCTGACGGTGGCGGTGGTCCCGGTCTCGGGGTCGCTGGACCTGAAGGCCCTGGCGACGGCGGTCGGCGGCAAGCGGGCGGCGATGGCCGACCCGGCCCTGGCGGAGCGCACCACGGGCTACGTCCGCGGCGGCATCTCCCCGCTCGGTCAGCGCAAGCGCCTCCGTACGGTGATCGACACCTCGGCCGCGGCGCACCCCACGATCTGCTGCTCGGCGGGCCGCCGAGGCCTGGAGATCGAACTCTCCCCGTCGGACCTGACCGCTCTCACGGCAGCCACCGTGGCCCCGATCGCCCGCCCGTAGCGGTACCGGCCGACGCGGCCCGGCCCGCGCCCCGTGAACAGTCCTGGGCTCAGGTCTGCAGATCGGCTTCTGCGGCGGCGAAGAACTCGTCGGCGACGGCGCGGGCACGATCGAGGTCGGTGAGCGGTTCACCGAGGATGCGCCCGGCCAGCTCCGCGGCCAGCGCGAGGACGCCCTCGCGGAGCTCTGCCTCGGCGATCACCCGGTCGGCCTCCAGCTGCACCGTGGCCGCGGCGACCATCTCCTCGCGCGCCTTCTGCCCCTCGGCGCGAACAGCGGCGAGGAGGGCGGCGCCCTCCTCCAGGGCGGCCTGCCGGATCTGCGAGGCCTCGTGACGCGCGGCAGTCAACTCCGCCTGGTATGCGGCACGGACGCGCTGCGCGTCCAGCTGGACCGCCCCGGCCCGCTCCAGTACGCCCGTGGTGGCCTCTTCACGCTCGGCCAGGATCTTGTCGATCCTCGGCAGGAGGACCTTGGCCAGCGCGGCGAAGACCGCGAGGAAGGTGATGAGGCCTGTTATGAGCTCAATGACGTTCGGCTTCAGGGGTCCCATGATCGAATCATAACGGCGCGCAAGCGTTTGAATTCGAACAGCGACGACGGAATGACTTGAAATCGCCTGGCCGCGGCCCTGTCCGCGTTCGAGGCGCGGGGTCCGGGCAGCGCCGGGCACGGTCAGGCGCGGGGAGGCTCCGGGGCCGCGGGCGCCGCGTCGGCGGACGGCGGCTGCGGCGCCTGGTAGTACCCCGACCAGCCGATCACCGGCACGGGATCCGGATCCCGCGGTGTCCACAGCGCGGTCATCCCCAGGTGCAGCAGCACGGCGGTCATCGGCCACGCCAGCAGCGCCCCGTGCGCGAGCAGCTCCAGCGGCGCGTCGAACGCGACCCCCTCGCCCGCCTTCTTCGCGGCGGCGACCAGGTCCGACGACGGCCCCAGCCACAGCCCGAACCGCCATCCCACCAGCGCCCCGAAGACCGACCCGACCGCGAGCCCGATCACCAGCGGCACACCGCCGGACCGCCGCCACAGGAAGGTGCCGACGGCGCTGAGCACGCCCAGCCCCAGCGCCAGCAGGAAGAAGGTGCCGTCGGATGCGATCCGCGCCTCGCTCTCGGGGCTGCGCAGGAACACCGCCTCCCCGTTGGAGACGTACTGCACCCGGGGGGCCAGCCACACCCACAGCAGGCCGAGGAGCAGTCCGGCCGCCCCGACGAGCAGGGCGACGAGGGCCCCGTCCCGGATGTCCTCCGGGGTGATCGCCCGGGCGGCGGCTCCCGGCTTCTCGGGCTGGAGCGGCGGCGGGTCGACGGGGGACTGCGGGGTCACGGCTTCGGTCACCCCCACATCGTGCCAGGTGTGCCCGGCAGCGGCGTCGGCGGACCGCGTCAGCGGACGGCCGCCCGGCGGTACGCCCAGGTCGCGACGGTCAGCGAGAGGACCCCGACGGCCCCGCACACGCCCAGGTCGAGGGCGACGGCGGCCCAGTCCGGTTCCGGGGCGAAGGTACGGGCGAAGGCCTCGACGCCGTACGTGGACGGCAGCAGGTCCCGGGCCCACACGATCACGTCCGGCATCCGCTCCGGCGGCAGCACCCCGAGCAGCAGCGCCGCCGACATCCCGAGCTGCCCCGCGAGGGTGGCCAGCTCCTGCCGCGGTGCCAGCAGCCCCAGCGCCGCGCCGAGCCCGGCCAGCGCGGCTCCGGCCAGCGGCACCACCGCGGCGAGGATCCACAGTCCGCTCATCGGCAGCCCGAACAGCAGGCATCCGAAGACCGCGGTGACGAGGGTCCCCGGCAGTGTGAAGGAGGCGTAGGCGGCGGCCGCGCCCAGGACCACCGACGCGGGCGGCACGGGCAGGGTGGCGTAGTGGTCGAGGCCGCCGCCGGCCCGCAGCTGCCCGAAGTACTGGGCGAGCAGGTTCAGGGCGACGAAGGCGACGACGAGCACCGAGGAGCCGGCGACGACGGCGCGGGCCTCGGAGCCTCCGTCGACCACGCCCCGCATCAGGATCATGATCCCGACGGACTGGAAGGTGGCGACGAACAGCAGCGGGATCCGGGCCACCCGGGCCCGGGACAGCTGGGCCCGGTAGACGGCCGCCAGGGAGGGGAAGAACCGAGCGCCGGGCGCCAGCGGCGCGGGCTGCGGTGCCGGGGCGCGGCCGGTGGTGGCGTCGGTCGGCGCGGCCCCCGGGGCGGGTGACGGTGCGGCCCCCGGAGCGGCGTCGGGCGCGAGCACGGCCCGGACGGCTCCCGTCGAGCGGTCGCTCACGACTTCACCAGTCCTTTCGTCTTGCCGCCGAGGGCCAGGTACACGTCTTCCAGGCTGGGGGTCGCCAGGGTGAAGTCGTCGAGCGCGGCGAAGGCCGGGCTGCCGGTGACCGAGGCCACCGCCGCCCTCGCCTCGTCCGGCGCCAGCCGGAGCACCCAGCGGCGCCCCGATTCGACGGCCCGGTCGCGCAGCCGCGCGACCTCGGGGACCTCCAGCGGAGCGGTTTCGCGCCACACCAGCTCCAGCCGGACCTCGCCCGAGACGGTGGCCTTCAGGCCGGACGGCGTGTCGCAGGCGATGACCTTGCCCTGGTCGATGACGGCGACCCGGTCCAGGACGGTCTCGGCCTCGATCACGTTGTGGGTGACGAGCAGGACCGTGGCGCCGTGCTGGGCGCGCCGCCGGTCGACGGCGGACCACACGGCCCGTCGGGCGACCGGGTCCATGCCGGTGGTGGGTTCGTCGAGGACCAGGACGGGCCGCTCCCCCGCCAGCGCGGTGGCGAAGCAGGCGAGGCGGCGCTGGCCGCCGGAGAGTTTCTTCAGGGGCCGGCCGGCGATCGGGGCCAGCCCGAGCTCCTCCAGCACGGTGTCCCGCGCGGCGCGGGCGGCGCGGACATCGAGCCCGCGCAGCCGCCCGGTGGTCTCGACGGCCAGCGCCACCGTGAGCTCGTCCAGGGCGGTGGACTCCTGCCCCAGGTAGGCGAGCAGCCGGGAGGCCCGCTCGGGGTGGCGTACGAGGTCGTGGCCGAGCAGGGTCACGGCGCCGGAGTCGGGCCGCATCAGGCCGGTGAGCTGGCGGACCAGGGTGGACTTGCCGGCGCCGTTGGGGCCGAGCAGGCCGAAGATCTCGCCGCGCCGGACATCGAGGGAGATCCCGTCGTTGGCGCGGGTCTCGGGCAGGGCGGGAGCCCCGCGCCGGCCGCGTACCGCGGGATACGTCTTGACGAGGTCACGCACCGCGCAGATGACGTCCGGCGCCGCTCCCGCGGCCGCCGCCGTGCTGTTCCCCGCCTGTGCTGTGCCCGTACTCACGAGGGAGCAGCCTACGGGGTTCCCGGCCCTACTCGGCCGTCGGGGTCAGCGGGGCGCCGAGGTCGCCGGGGGTGGATCCGGGCCCGGCCGTGGGTACGGCGACCACGTGTTCGGCGGCGGCGCGGACGTCGATCTCCCGCCAGAACCCGGCCCGGATGGCGTAGCGGTCGTGCTCGTCGATCTGGTCGTCCTTGTGCGCGAGCAGCCCGAACCGGGCGGCGTAGCGGAGCAGTTCGCCGTCGATCCGGTGCGGGATCCGCGGGTACATCGTGGCCAGCTTCTGCAGGTGCACGGTCTCGGGGAGCCGTTCCATCCACCGTCGGGCGAACACCTGTCCCACCTCGAACGGGTCGCCGCCGACGGTGGTGATGTCCTCCTCGCGGTCCGCCCAGCGCTGTTCGGCGCTGGTGAGCTGGGCGAGGGTGGGCAGCGAGGCGGTCTCGGCGGGCTCTCCCAATGGTCCGGCCCGGTCGATCCAGCCCTTGTCGGAGGACCAGCGCAGGGCGCTGGCGGGGGCGTGGGCGCCGCTCGGCGCACTGGGGCCGCTCTGCGGGCCGGTGGCGCGCAGGGCGCCGGCCAGGTCCTTGGGCGTGGGTACCGGTTTGCCGCCGGGCGTGGCGGGCGCGGGTACGGGGACCCCGTCGCGGTCCTCCGGCCCGGGGGTGGCGGCGCCGTTGCGGGCGGCCTCGGCGAGCGCGGCCTCGGGCAGGGGGGCGGAGAGGATGGCGGCGATGTCGGGGCGCGGGGCGGGCGGCGGGGAGCACAGTCCGGTGAGGTCCTTGGCGCGGACCGCCCGGGTGATCCAGGCCCGGTCCAGGACGCGGCGTTCGTCGGCCTCGGCGACGAGGTCCTCGGACTGGTTGTAGTCCCCGTCGGCTGCCTGGACGGCCCACAGGTGGACGGCGACCCCGTGTTCCTTGGCGGACATCAGGCCGGGCAGCAGGTCTCCGTCGCCGGTGACGAGTACGACGTCGGAGCAGGCCCGGTTGCGGGCGAGCTCGGTGAGCTCGGCGTGCATGGCGGCGTCGACGCCCTTCTGGGCCCAGCGGCCGTCGCTCCGGGTCAGGGCGCCGAGGCGGACGGTGACCCGGGGCATGACGCGCAGCCGCCGGTGTTCGGGCTGGGGCACCCGGTCGGGTGCCCCGTCGAACCAGTAGATGCGCAGCAGGGGCTGCTCGGTGTCGGCCTCGGCCCGCTCGCGCAGTCCTTGGATGAGGGCGGCGTGGTCGATGGTGATCCGGGAGCGGGAGGGCTCCCCGGCGAGAAGGCTGGCGGCGGCACCCAGCAGGTAGCCGGCGTCCACCAGGACGACGCAGCGGTCCACGTGTTCCACCCTCTTCCCTGGGGGTCCTCTGTGCTTTGCGGCGGTTCCCCGAGTCTGCCCGACCCCAAGGGTGTTGAAGGCCGGAACTCGATCATCGGCGTGGCGGATCTCACTGTCGACGGGGCGGGAGGCATCGACTACGCGCAGTAATGATCCAAAATGCGCCGTTTCTGGCGTTGTGTGAGTGTGAAGGCGGTCCTGGCCCCTAGACCCTCACGGAGGTTCCACCATGGCCAAGAACAAGAACCAGAAGCAGCCCGCCAAGCAGCAGCCCCGGTCGGGGCAGGATCCGACCAAGGGCTCGGCGGAGACCGAGTCGATGTCCTCCTCGGCCCCGAGCCCGATGGACATGGCGCACAAGCGCAAGGAGAAGAAGTTCGGCCACAACTGACGGCCGTACTCGAACGCGGAAGGGCCCGCCCGGTACTCGGGGCGGGCCCTTCCGCGCGTGTCGTCCGGGGGTGCTATCCGGCCAGGCAGGACGGTCCGAGCAGCACCTTGAGGTCGCCGAAGAGCGCCGGGTCGGGCTTGACCCGGTGCTTGTCGAGGCGGAGCACGGTGGTGGTGCGCGGCCCTTGGAGCTTGATGCGGACCTCGCTGTTGCCCTGGTGGTGGCGCAGGATCTCGCCCAGACGGGTCACCATCGGAGGCGTGACCTTGACGGTGGGGATGGTGAGGATCACCGGGGCGTTGGTGCCGGCCGAGGAGAGGTCGGGGACCATCATCTCCATGGCGACCAGGCGGGGGACGTCCTCGCGCTTGTCGAGGCGGCCCTTGACGAAGACCACGGTGTCCTCGACCAGTTGGGTGGAGACGAGCTGGTAGGTCGCCGGGAAGAACATGCATTCGATGGAGCCGGCGAGGTCCTCGACGGTGGCGATGGCCCAGGCGTTGCCCTGCTTGGTCATCTTGCGCTGGAGGCCCGAGATGATGCCGCCGATGGTGACGACGGCGCCGTCGGAGTGCTCGCCGCCGGTGAGCTGGGAGATACCGGCGTCCGTCTTGTCGGAGAGCACGTGCTCCAGGCCGAAGAGCGGGTGGTCGGAGACGTAGAGGCCGAGCATCTCGCGCTCCTGGGCGAGCAGGTAGGACTTCTCCCACTCGACGTCGGAGAACTCCACGTCGAGACCGAAGCCGGGCTCGTCGCTCGCGTTCTCGTCACCCATTCCGCCGAAGAGGTCGAACTGCCCCTCGGCCTCCTTGCGCTTGACGGCGACCACGTTGTCGATCATCGACTCGTGGTGCGCGACCAGCCCCTTGCGGGTGTGGCCCATCTCGTCGTAGGCGCCGGCCTTGATCAGCGACTCGACGGTGCGCTTGTTGCAGACGACGGCCTCGACCTTGTCCAGGAAGTCGGGGAAGGAGGAGAACTTCCCCTTGGCCTTCCTCGTCCGGATGATCGACTCGACGACGTTGGTGCCGACGTTGCGTACCGCGGTGAGGCCGAAGAGGATCACGTCGTCGCCCTGGGCCGCGAAGTTCGGCTCGGACTCGTTCACGTTCGGCGGCAGGACCTTGATGCCCATGCGGCGGCACTCGTTCAGGTAGATCGCGGACTTGTCCTTGTCGTCCTTGACCGAGGTGAGCAGGCCGGCCATGTACTCGGCCGGGAAGTTCGCCTTGAGGTAGGCGGTCCAGTAGGAGACCAGGCCGTACGCGGCCGAGTGGGCCTTGTTGAAGGCGTAGCCGGCGAAGGGGACCAGGACGTCCCACAGGGCCTTGATCGCCGCGTCGCTGAAGCCCTTGCTCCGGGCGCCCTCCTCGAAGATGACGAAGTTCTTCGCCAGCTCCTCGGGCTTCTTCTTGCCCATCACGCGGCGCAGGATGTCGGCCTCGCCGAGCGAGTACCCGGCGATGATCTGGGCGGCCTTCTGGACCTGCTCCTGGTAGACGATCAGGCCGTAGGTGACCGCGAGGACCTCTTCGAGCGGCCCCTCCAGCTCGGGGTGGATCGGGGTGATCTCCTGCTGCTTGTTCTTGCGCAGGGCGTAGTTCGTGTGCGAGTTCATGCCCATCGGGCCCGGCCGGTACAGGGCCGAGACGGCGGAGATGTCCTCGAAGTTGTCGGGCTTCATCAGGCGCAGCAGGGAGCGCATGGGTCCGCCGTCGAACTGGAAGACGCCGAGGGTGTCACCGCGGCCGAGCAGTTCGAAGGTCTTGGGGTCGTCGAGCGGGAGGCCCAGGAGATCGATGTCGATCCCCTTGTTGGCCTTCACCATCTTGACGGCGTCGTCCATGATCGTGAGGTTGCGCAGGCCGAGGAAGTCCATCTTCAGCAGGCCGAGCGACTCGCAGCTCGGGTAGTCCCACTGGGTGATGGTGACGCCGTCGGTGTGCCGGACCCAGACGGGTACGTGGTCGGTGATGGTCTCGCTGGACATGATCACGCCGGCGGCGTGCACGCCCATCTGGCGGACCAGGCCCTCCACACCGCGGGCGGTGTCGATGACCTTCTTCACGTCCGGCTCGTTCTCGTACATCCCGCGGATCTCGCCGGCCTCGCCGTAGCGAGGGTGCTGCGGGTCGAGGATGCCGGAGAGCGGGATGCCCTTGCCGAGGACGTCGGCGGGCATGGCCTTGGTGAGGCGGTCGCCCATCGCGTACGGGTAGCCCAGCACGCGGGCCGAGTCCTTGATCGCGTTCTTGGCCTTGATGGTGCCGTACGTGCCGATCATGGCGACCTTGTCGGCGCCGTACTTCTCGGTCACGTACCGGATCACCTCCACGCGCCGACGCTCGTCGAAGTCGATGTCGACGTCGGGCATGGAGACGCGCTCGGGGTTCAGGAAGCGCTCGAAGATCAGGCCGTGCGTGAGCGGGTCGAGGTCGGTGATGCCCATGGCGTAGGCGACGATCGAGCCGGCCGCGGAGCCTCGGCCCGGGCCCACCGCGATGCCCTGGTTCTTGGCCCACATGATGAAGTCGGCGACGACGAGGAAGTAGCCGGGGAAGCCCATCGAGATGATCGTGTCCATCTCGTACTCGGCCTGCTGCATCCGGTCCTCCGGGATGCCTCCGGGGTAGCGGCGGTGCATGCCGCGCATGGTCTCCTCGCGGAACCAGCTGACCTCGGTGTGGCCGTCCGGGATGTCGAACTTCGGCATCAGGTTCCGGAACTTGAACATGCCCTCGGTGTCGATCTGTTCCGCGACCAGCCGTGTGTTGGCGCAGCCCTCCTGCCAGGCGTCCGAGGAGTCGATCGCGTACATCTCGTCGGTCGACTTCAGGTAGTAGCCGGTGCCGTCGAAGCGGAAGCGGTCCGGGTCCGAGAGGTTCTTGCCGGTCTGGATGCAGAGCAGCGCGTCGTGCGCGGTGGCCTCGCTCGCGTACGTGTAGTGCGAGTCGTTCGTCACCAGCGGCGGGATGCCGAGCTTCTTGCCGATCTCCAGCAGCCCGTCGCGGACCCGGCGCTCGATCTCGATGCCGTGGTCCATCAGCTCCAGGAAGTAGCGCCCCTCGCCGAAGATGTCCTTGTAGTCGGAGGCGGCCTGGACGGCCTCGTCGAACTGGCCGAGGCGCAACCTGGTCTGCACCTCGCCGGACGGGCAGCCGGTGGAGGCGATCAGGCCCTCGGACCACTTGGAGATGGTCTCCTTGTCCATCCGCGGCCACTTCGTGAGCCAGCCCTCGGCGTAGGCGTCGGAGGACAGCCGGAAGATGTTGTGCAGGCCGGTGGCGTTCGACGCCCAGATGGTCTTGTGGGTGTAACCGCCGGAACCGGAGACGTCGTCGCGCTTCTGGTGCGGCTGGCCCCACTGGATGCGCCGCTTGTTGCGCCGGGACTCGGGGGCGACGTACGCCTCGATGCCGATGATCGGCGTGACGCCGGCCTTCTGCGCGGTGTGGAAGAAGTCATAGGCGCCGTGCAGATTGCCGTGGTCGGACATGGCGATGTGCGTCATGCCCATCTCGTTGCACGCGTTGAACATGTCCTTCAGCCGCGCGGCACCGTCCAGCAGCGAGTACTGGGTGTGGACGTGCAGGTGCGTGAACGGCGGCTTTGTCACGGCGCGGGTCCTCCGGCGGCGGGGGTGAGGGGGCAGCTTCGAATCCTACGTCGGCCGGCTGACAGATCACGGGCACTGACCGGTACGGTCGGGCGTTGCAGAACCAGGAGGGCCGATCCGACGTCCAGTCGGTCGGAACCTGAAACAGCCCGTGCACCAGGAGGAACCCGCCATGGCGGTCCCCGAGACGACCGACGAGCAGCGCGCCGAGCAGATCCTCGACGTGTTCGACACCGCTTTCGGTGAGCTGCTCGCCGCCGACCCCGCTGCCTTCCAGGTCAAATTCCGCAAGATGGCGGCTTCGGCCTTCGCCTTCTACCGGGGTACGGCCTGCCTCTTCTACTCCGACCTGGAGCGGGACCGGCACGGCGGCCCGTACCTGGACGAGCGGACGGGCCGGGTGTGGATCCACGGAGACCTGCACGCCGAGAACTTCGGCACGTACATGGACTCCAACGGCCGGCTGATCTTCAACGTCAACGACTTCGACGAGGCCTACGTCGGCCCCTTCACCTGGGACCTGAAGCGCTTCGCCGCCTCCGTCGCCCTGATCGGCTACACCAAGGCGCTCAGCGACGGCCAGATAAGCGAGCTCGTACGGATCTACGCGGGCGCCTACCGGGAGCGGATCCACATGCTGGCCGCCGGGGCCAAGAGCCATGACCTGCCCGAGCTGCCCTCCTTCACCCTGGACACCGCCGAGGGCCCGCTACTGGGCGCGCTGCGCTCGGCCCGCTCCCGGACCCGTTTCTCCCTCCTGGACTCCATGACGGAGATACGCGACCACGAGCGCCGCTTCACCTCCGGCGGGGGCTCCATCGAGCTGGACGCCGCCACCCGGTACAAGGTGCTGGCCGCCTTCGACGGCTACCTGGAGACCCTCCCCGACGAGTCCCTGGTGCGCCCGGACTCCTACCGGGTCAAGGACGTGGTGGGGCGCCGGGGCGTCGGCATCGGCTCGGCGGGCCTGCCCTCGTACAACATCCTGCTGGAGGGGCACAGCGACGCCCTGGAGAACGACGTCGTGATCTACCTCAAGCAGGCGCAGACCCCGGCGGCCTCCCGGCACATCACGGACCGGGCGGTGCGGGAGTACTTCCGGCACGAGGGGCACCGCACGGTCATCTCGCAGCGCGCCCTGCAGGCGCACGCCGACCCGTGGCTGGGCTGGACGGAGCTGGACGGGGCCGGGCAGCTGGTGGCGGAGGTCTCCCCGTACGCGGTGGACCTGGACTGGTCGGACCTGGACGACCCGGAGGAGATCGCGGCCGTCGTCGCCGATCTCGGCCGGGCGACCGCGACCATGCACGCGTCGGCCGACGAGGCCGAGAGCGGGCAGTCCCTGGTGCCGTTCTCCACCGAGCGGGCCATCGACGCGGCGATCGCGGCCGACGAGGAGGGCTTCGCGGCGCTGCTCGTGGACTTCGCCCACGCGTACGGGGCCAGGGCGCGCGCCGACCACCAGATCTTCGTGGACCTCTTCCGTAACGGGCGTCTCACTCCCTGAGCCGCTGTTCCACAGGAACGCATGGCACACTCGCGAGGATGGACATTTCCGGGACGGGACTCAGGGGGCTGCGGGCCGCGCTGTTCAGCGCGCTGGTCGTACTGCTCTCCTCGGGCTCGCACGTCCTGATGTCCCAGGTCCCGCTGCCGCGCACGTTGGTGGTCGGGGCCTTCGCGGGTGTGTTCGCGATCGCCTACGCGCTGGCCGGCCGTGAACGGGGCTTCGGCCCCATCGCCGGGCTGCTCGTCCCGCTGGAGCTGGCCGCCGACACCGTCTTCACCACCGGCCAGCACCTCTGCTACGGCCCTGCGGGCGGACCCGTCGCGGGGCCGCTGCGCGCCATGGGCCTGGACGCCCTGTGCGGAGGTACGTCGGTGGGCGGACCGCTGGCCGAGGTGACGGGACCGGTCGACGCCGCCGCGCTGCTGGCCTCGCCCGGGCCGTACACGCCCTGGCTGCTGCTCGGCACGCACGTCTCGGTGGGGCTGCTGGCCGCCGCCTGGCTGCGCCACGGCGAGCGGGCGCTGGGTCGGCTGCTGCGGGCGGTGGCGGCCTTCGCGTTCCGGCCGCTGCTGCTGGCCTCGGCCTCGGCCTCGGCCACGGTGATCTGCCGGCCGGCGCGGGCGCTGCCGCGGTCGGTCCGCTCGGCCGCCGGGGCCCTCACCCGCTTCCCGGCACACTCCGTGGGACGGCGGGGACCCCCCGTGCTCGGCGCCCTCGCGCGCGCCTGACGCACGTACGGCAGTCCCTTCCACACGTCACACCCCACGGAGATCATGATGAGTTCACGCAACAGCCAGGCGAACAAGGCAGCGGCCCGCGAGCGGCTGCGCGCCGAGCGCGAGGCCCAGGCCAAGAAGGACAAGGTGCGCCGCCAGGTGATCGTGGCGGGCGGGGTCGTGGTCGCGCTCGGCGTGATCGGTGCCATCGCCTACGGGGTCGTCCAGAGCAACCAGCCCGGTCACTGGGAGAAGGCCGCCACGGCGGAGCTGGTCAAGCCGAAGAACACCGAGGGCGAGAACGGCACCACGGTCGTCATCGGCAAGCCCGAGGCGAAGAAGACCCTGGAGCTGTACGAGGACTCCCGCTGCCCGGCCTGCGCCGCCTTCGAGCAGGCCTCCGGTGAGCAGATCCACAAGGACGTGGACGCGGGCAAGTACAAGCTCCAGTACATCGGCGCCACCTTCATCGACAACGCGGTCTCGGGCGAGGGCTCGAAGAACGCGCTGAGCGCCCTGGGCGCGGCGCTGAACGTCGGCCCGCAGGCCTTCCTGGACTACAAGGGCGCGCTCTACTCCAAGGACCTGCACCCCGAGGAGAGCGTCGACAGCTTCGCCAAGGACGACTACCTGCTGAAGGTCGCGGACACGGTCCCGGCGCTCAAGGGCAACGCCGAGTTCAAGAAGGCCGTCGAGGACGGTACGTACGACCGGTGGGCGCTGGAGATGTCGAAGACCTTCGACAAGTCCGGGGTGAAGGGCACGCCGACCCTGAAGATGGACGGCAAGAAGATCGAAACTCCGCAGACGGCGGAGCAGTTCACGGCGGCGATCGACAAGGCCCTGCAGGGCTGATCCCGGGGCAATCCGGAAATCACCGTCCGGACGTACCGCTTCGAGGGGCGGGCGAACTCCCAGAGTTCGCCCGCCCTTTGCATTCCCACACCTGGCCCAGCGGGTGTACCCGTCGGTAATATGATCATCCGTGACCAGTCATCTCACCTCCTCCCAGTCCGCGGCAACTCCCCGCCGTCGCACGGTCGTTCTGGCCGCCGCGGCCACGGCCGCGGCGGCCCCCCTCACCTCGTTGGGCGCCTCGGCCGCCCACGCGGCGGGCGTCGCGCCCGCCTTCCTCCACGGCGTCGCCTCGGGCGACCCGCTGCCCGACGGGGTCCTGCTGTGGACCCGCGTCACCCCGACCCCCGAGGCCGTACCCGGCTCCGGGCTGGGCCCGGCCACCCAGGTGAGCTGGGAAGTGGCGTCCGACAAGGGCTTCTCCCGGATCGTCGGCTCCGGCACCGTCACCGCGAGCGCCGCCACCGACCACACGGTCAAGGTGGACGTGCGCGGTCTCCAGCCGCAGACGGCGTACTGGTACCGGTTCACCGCCGGCGCCACCGTCTCCCCCGTGGGACGCACGCTGACCACCCCGGCCCACGAGGCGACCACCGACGGGGTCCGCTTCGGCGTGGTCTCCTGCGCCAACTGGGAGTCCGGCTACTTCTCCGCCTACCGCCACCTGGCGGCCCGCACGGATCTGCACGCGATCCTGCACCTGGGCGACTACATCTACGAGTACGGGTCCGGGGGATATCCGGAGGCGAAGTACGTCGTCCGCCCTCACGAGCCGAAGCACGAGATCGTCTCGCTCGCCGACTACCGCACCCGCCACGGCAAGTACAAGACGGACGCGGACCTGCAGGCACTGCACCACGCGCACCCGATCATCGCCATCTGGGACGACCACGAGTTCGCCAACGACGCCTGGGCCGGCGGCGCCGAGAACCACACGCCGGGCGCCGAGGGCGAATGGGCGGCCCGCGCCGCCGCCGCCAAGCAGGCGTACTTCGAGTGGATGCCCGTACGCGCCTCCATCGCGGGCACCGTCTACCGGCGGCTGCGCTTCGGCACCCTCGCCGACCTGCACCTGCTCGACCTGCGCTCCTTCCGCTCGCAGCAGGTCAAGATCGGCAGCGGCTCGGTGGACGACCCGGAGCGCACCATCACCGGGCGCGCCCAGCTGGACTGGCTCAAGGCGGGCCTCGCCGGGTCGGAAGCGACCTGGAAGCTGGTCGGCACCTCGGTGATGATCTCACCGGTGGCCTTCGGCTCGCTGCCCGCGCACCTGCTGAAGCCGCTGGCCAAGCTGCTCGGCCTGCCCGAGGGTGGGCTCGCGATCAACGTGGACCAGTGGGACGGGTACACGGACGACCGCAAGGAGCTGCTGGGGCACCTCAAGGACCGGGGCGTCAAGAACACGGTGTTCCTGACCGGCGACATCCACATGGCGTGGGCGAACGAGGTCCCGATGAACATGGCCACCTACCCGGGCTCGGGGACGGCGGCGACCGAGTTCGTGGTCACCTCGGTGACCTCCGACAACCTCGACGACATGCTGCACGTCCTGCCGGACACCCTCTCGCTGGTGGCCGAGTCGGCCATCAAGGCCGCCAACTGGCACGTGAAGTGGCTCGACATGGACGCGCACGGCTACGGCGTGCTGGACGTGACGGCGGAGCGCTCGCAGATGGACTACTACGTGGTGTCCGACAAGCGGCAGCAGGGTGCCACCTCCGCGTGGAGCCGGTCGTACCGGACGCTCAACGGGACCCAGAAGGTGGAGCGGGTGCATCAGCCCGTCCGCTGATCGACCGTCGAATTTCCGGCCACATGGGGCGCCTGGTACATACCAGGCGCCCCATGTGCATCAGAAGCAACAAATCTTTTACGTAAGGCACTTGACCTGAATATGTCATGCACACATAAGCTTCGCGCCAGCTGAAGAAGATCCTTCAGGCCACCACCCCCCACAACCCCCCACGCGAGGAGCACACGTGCGCGCAGTTGCCCGCATATCCCCCCTTCTCCGCCGCCGCCTGATGGGCACGGCGGTCCTGGCCGGAACCTTGGCGTTCACGCCGCTCGCCGCCCCCACCACGCTCGCGGCCGCCGCCAAGTCCCCCGCCGAGGTCTGCGCCGACCAGCCCGCCTCCTCCGGCGCCGCGAACGCCCGTGTCGCCCGCGCCCACGACGAGCACGCGGACGAGCCCAACGCGATCACCGACGCGCAGGCGAAGTCCATGGACGCCGACCTGAAGGCGAAGCTGGACAAGGCCCTCAAGAACCAGCCCCAGCGCAGCCTGGCGGCCGCCGAGGCCGTCGTGAACATCCCCGTGTACTTCCACGTCGTGCACTCCGGCACCACCGGCAAGTTGACGTCCACGGACGTCAGCAAGCAGCTGGCGGTCCTCAACGCGGCCTACGGCGGCCAGGGCACCGGGAACGTCAACACGAACTTCCAGTTCACCCTGGCGGCCACGGACTACACGGACAACGCCACCTGGTACAACCTGGCTTCCGGCTCGCAGGCCGAGAAGGACATGAAGAACACCCTGCGCAAGGGCGGCCCGGGCGCGCTCAACTTCTACACCGCCAAGCTCTCCGGCGGCCTGCTGGGCTGGGCGACCTTCCCGACCTCGTACGCCTCCAGCCCCAAGATGGACGGCGTGGTCGTGCTCGACAGCTCGCTGCCGGGCGGCTCCTCCGCCAACTACAACGAGGGTGACACCGCCACCCACGAGGTCGGCCACTGGCTGGGGCTCTACCACACCTTCCAGGGCGGCTGTAACGGCAACGGCGACTACGTCTCCGACACCCCGGCCGAGAAGAGCGCCGCGTACGAGTGCCCGACCGGGCGCGACAGCTGCGCGAGCAAGCCGGGCGTGGACCCGATCCGCAACTTCATGGACTACACGTACGACTCCTGCATGTACCAGTTCACCGCCGGCCAGGTGGCTCGCATGTCGAGCAGCTGGACCGCGTACCGCGCGGGCTGACCCCACGGGCCGACCCACCCACGACGAAAGGCCCGGTCCGGCATCCGCCGGGCCGGGCCCTCGTCGTTCTCGCGCCTACAGAGCGTCGAGGAAGCCGACGGCGACCTTCCAGAGCTGCTCGGCGGCCTCGGCGTCGTAGTCGTCCAACTCCGGGTCGGTGAACAGGTGCCCGGCACCCGGGTAGCTGTGGACCTCCACATCGGCTCCCGCGCGCCGCATCCGCAGGTACCAGGCCGTCAGCCAGTCGTGCGGCTCGAAGGGGTCCGGGTCCGCGATGTGCAGCTGCACGGGCAGTTCGTCCACCGACGCGCCGTCCTCCAGGTCCGCCGTCCCGTGCAGGAGCAGCAGCCCGCGCGCCTTCTCGTCGGCCATCGCCAGGTGCTGGGCGACGGAACCGCCGAAGGAGAAGCCCGCGTAGACCAGTCCCTGGTCCGAGTAGGGGGCGGAGGCCAGCACCGCGCGCTTCAGCAGTTCGTCACGGCCGATCTCGTCCCGGTGGGCCATGCCCTCCTCGACGGTCCCGAAGGTGCGTCCCTCGAAGAGATCCGGCACCTGGACCTGGTGCCCGGCCGCGCGCAGCCGGTCGGCCGCCGCGTGCACCGCGGGCCGCAGCCCGTACGTCGAATGGAAAAGCATGATGTTCATGCCTCCATCGTGCCGGCCACCACGCACCACGTTCGTCCCCAGGGAGAGGGAGAACGTCCTGCGCCCCGTCACGGTCGCCGGCGGTGTCCTGGTCGCCACCCTGGTCGCGGGTCGGCTGCTGGACCTGCTGCTGCCGCAGGGCCGACGCCCGGCACGCCGAGACCCCCTGTGGGGACTGCTGTGCCACTGGCGGCTGCCCTGCCAGGTCGTCCTGTGCACCTCGCCGCTCAGGCGTCCTACCGGCAGGCGGGAATCCTGCACGGGCACGATCGCCCGCCGGGCCCGCTGGTCCCCGTACGTCCGCCTCCTGATGTCCCTGGGCCGCCGCCCGGCCCCCTGAACGGAACCGCGGCGCTCACGGGGCCCGCAGGCTCCGTACGTCGAGGTGTCGTAGTACCCGGTCCACGATCTCCGGGTCGGAGCCGGATTCGCTGCGGGCGGCCAGGATCTCGTGGCGGGCGGCCGACATCATCTCCCGCTGGATCCGCTGGATGTCGTGGAGCCGCTCCACGCGCTTCGCGTAGGCCTCACGCCGTTCCTCGTCCACCATGTCGGGGCTGATCCTGGCCCCCACGTCGTACGCGCGCCGGTACAACTGCTCGACCAGGTCCTCCGGCAGCTCCTCCACCGCCTCGATCTCCTTCAGGCGCTGCTTCGCGGCCTTGGCGGCACGGATCGCCAACCGCCGTTCCGCGTCACGGTCGGCGTCCGTGTCGGCCTCCACCCCCAGCCGCCGCACCAGCCACGGCAGGGTCAGCCCCTGGCACACCAGGGTCGTCATGATCACCGCGAACGCGATGAAGATGATCTGGTCCCGCCCGGGGAAGGGCTCACCGGCGTCCGTCCTCAGCGGAATGGCCAGGGCCAGGGCCACCGAGGCCACCCCGCGCATCCCCGCCCACCACATCACCACGCTCTCCCGCCAGCTCAGCGGGATCTCCTCGTCGTAGTCACGCCGCTTGTGCAGCCTCTGGGCGAGCCAGCCGGCCGGCAGCAACCACACCAGCCGTACGCCGACGACCACCGCGACCACGATCGCCGCCCACCCGGCCATCTCCCACACCCGGTCCTCGGCCGTGCCGAACACGTTGTGCAGCTCCAGCCCGATCAGCCCGAAGGCCACGCCGGTGACCAACATGTCGACGACTTCCCAGAAGGTGTGCCCGGCGAGGCGACCCAGCACGTCGTCGGCGTCGCTCGCGTACTCGGCGAGGAACAGGGCCGTCGTCAGCACGGCCAGCACCCCCGACCCCTGGAGCTCCTCGGCGACCACGTACGCGACGAACGGCACCAGCAGGGTCAGCCCGATCTGCAGGGTGGCGTCGCCGAGACGCCCCATGAGCCGGTTGGTGATCCAGCCGAGCGCGAGCCCTACGGCCACGGCCACCACGGCGGAGAGCACGAACTCCCCGAGCGCCTGGGGCCAGGAGAAACTGCCGCTCACGACGGCGGCGACGGCAACGTGGTAGAGCACGATCGCCGTCACGTCGTTGAAGAGCCCTTCGCCCTCCAGGATCGACACCATGCGGCGGGGCAGCCCGAGCGATCCCGCGACGGCGGTGGCGGCCACCGGGTCAGGCGGGGCCACGAGCGCGCCGAGGGCGAGTGCGGCGGCGATCGGCAGGCCGGGAACGACGGCGTTGGCCACGGCGGCCACCGCGGCGGTGGTGACGAACACCAGGGCCACGGCCAGCAGCAGGATGGGGCGGACATTGGCGGCGAACTGCCGCCAGGAGGTGCGCTGCACAGAGGCGTACAGCAGGGGCGGCAGCACCAACGGCAGGATGTACTCGGGCGGGATCTCGACGTTCGGCACGACCGGCACCAGGGCGAGGATCACCCCGCCGACGGTCATCAGGACGGGCGCGGGCAGTTTGAGTCGGTCCCCGAGCGGCACCGTGACCACCGCCCCGAGCAGGAGCACGAAGAGCAGAGCGAGCTGATCCACTCCCCCACCCTGCCAGTCCGCTGCGCTTGGCCGGTGCGGTGACGGGGCCGCGGCTCCGTGTCGGGCTCCGCCCGAACCCCTACGGCGCTCCGCGCCCGCGGCGCAATAGACGGGCGGGGGGGGGGGGGGGGGGGGCGGGGTGTGGGGGGGGGGGGGGGGGGGGGGGGGCCCCCCCCGGGGGGGGGGGGGGGGCCCCGGCACCGTGGCGGGCCCCCCCCCACCCCCCCCGGCGCTCCGCGCCCCCCCCACAACCCCGGGGGGGCCCTCCAGATCCCCGCCCCGCCGGCGTTTGCGGCGCGGGGTCCGGGGCGGAGCCCCGGCAGCGGTGGCGGGTGGTGGCACCACTACGGCAGCGGACGCCGCATCGCTCGGTGGGGGATGCCCGCGTCCTGGAACTCCGGGCCGTAGGCCACGTAGCCGAGCCTCTCGTAGAAGCCCAGCGCATGCGTCTGCGCGCCCAGGTCGACCGCGGTCAACCCCCTCCGGACCGCCTCCGCCTCGATCGCGCGGACCAGCGCCACACCCACGCCCAGCCCGCGCGCGGACTTGGCCACGGCCAGCCGGCCCAGCGAGCCGACCGTCGGGTCGCCCGTCTTGCCGAGGGCCGCCGGCCCGTACAGCAGCCGGCCCGTGCCCAGCGGCGCGCCGTCCGGGTCCACGGCCAGGACGTGCACCGCGTCCGCGTCGTACGCGTCGTACTCGATCGACTCGGGCACCGACTGCTCGACCACGAAGACCTCGGACCGCACCGCGAAGCAGGACTTCAGGTCCTCCTCCGAGACGGCGACCCGGACCTCGACCGTGCCTTCGACAGGCGAGGTCACTCGCTCTCCGCCCGGATCACGTCCAGCGCGTGCTGCAGGTCCGCCGGGTAGGTGCTCTCGAACTCGACCCACTGCCCGTCCGACGGGTGCTCGAAGCCGAGGCGCACCGCGTGCAGCCACTGCCGGGTGAGGCCGAGCCGCTTGGCGACGGTGGGGTCGGCCCCGTAGGTCAGGTCGCCGACACAGGGGTGCCGGTGCGCGGACATGTGCACGCGGATCTGGTGCGTCCGTCCGGTCTCCAGCTTGATGTCCAGCAGCGAGGCGGCGCGGAAGGCCTCGATCAGGTCGTAGTGGGTGACGGACGCCTTGCCGTCCTGGATCACGGCCCACTTGTAGTCCGCGCTGGGGTGGCGACCGATCGGCGCGTCGATCGTGCCGCTCATCGGGTCCGGGTGGCCCTGCACCAGCGCGTGGTAGCGCTTGTCCACGACGCGCTCGCGGAACTGGTTCTTCAGCGAGGTGTACGCGCGTTCCGACTTCGCGACGACCATCAGGCCGGACGTGCCGACGTCGAGACGGTGCACGATGCCCTGGCGCTCGGACGCGCCGGAGGTGGAGATGCGGTAGCCGGCCGCGGCGAGGCCACCGATGACGGTGGTGCCGGTCCAGCCGGGGCTCGGGTGGGCGGCGACGCCCACCGGCTTCATGATGACGACGATGTCGTCGTCGTCATGAATGATCTCCATGCCGGGGACGGGCTCGGCGACGAGCTCGACCGGCCGGGCCGGCTCGGGCATCTCGACTTCGAGCCAGGCGCCACCGTGCACACGCTCGGACTTCCCGACGACACTGCCGTCGACCGACACCTTTCCCGCGGCCGCGAGATCGGCCGCCTTCGTCCGGGAGAAACCGAACATACGGGCGATGGCGGCGTCGACACGCTCGCCTTCGAGGCCATCGGGAACGGGCAGGGTGCGGATCTCGGGAATCGTACTCACCCGTCGAGTATGCAGGACGGGGCGGTCGGACCGTTCCGCGATCAATCCTTCGATCAGTCCTTGTGGACGGTCCCGTCCGGGTCCAGACCCTTGAAGGACAGCAGGACGATCAGGATGCCGCCGCACACGATCGCCGAGTCCGCGAGGTTGAAGACGGCGAAGTGGGCGGGCGCGATGAAGTCGACGACCGCGCCGCGGAACACACCCGGCGAACGGAAGATCCGGTCGGTCAGGTTGCCCAGCGCACCACCCAGCAGCAGACCCAGGGCGATGGCCCACGGCAGGCTGTAGAGCTTGCGGGCCAGCCGCACGATCACGATGATCACCGAGGCGGCGATGCAGGTGAAGATGATGGTGAAGGCCTCGCCGAAGCCGAAGGCGGCGCCCGGGTTGCGGACCGCCTCGAACTTCAGCAGGTCACCGATGATCTCGATCGGCGGCTGGTGCTCCAGCTTCGCCACGACCAGCATCTTGCTGCCGAGGTCGAGCAGGTAGGCGAGCACCGCCACGACGAGCAGAGCCGTGATCCGACGGCGCCCCTTGGGCCCGGCGGACTCCGGCTGGGTGTCGTCCCCGACCTCCGGCGTACCGATGATGCGCTCCGCCTCTGCCACGTGAGTCCCTCGAACTAGCTCGAACCAGGCTCCTCCTGGACCCTGACGGAACACGAGAGTACGTCAGGGCCCCCACGGACCGCCCGCCCCACCTCCCGGACGGCTCTAGTGCCGCCGTTCCTGCTTCTGCTTGCAGTCCACGCACAGCGTGGCCCGTGGGAAGGCCTGCATCCTGGCCTTGCCGATGGGCTGCCCGCAGTTCTCGCAGAGCCCGTACGTGCCCGCCTCCAGCCGTTCCAGGGCCCGCTCGGTCTGCTCCAGCATCGAGGTGGCGTTCGCCGCGAGCGCCAGCTCGGACTCCCGGGTGATGTTCTTGGTACCCGTGTCGGCCTGGTCGTCGCCCGCGCCGTCCCCGGAGTCCCGCATCAGGCCGGTGATCGCGGCCTCGGAGGCGTCCAGCTCGGCCCGCAGGCGCAGCACCTCCGACAGGAGCTCCGCACGGGCGTCGTCGACCTCCTTGGGGGTCCACGGGTCCTCCCCGGGCCGTACGGCGAGCTCGCCGGGGGCCAGGCCCGCCGTGGCCCGCGCCTTGGGGAGCCCGCTCGTGGCGGCCGCGGCCGTCTTCCTCGCCGTACCCGTGCTCTTCTTGGCAACCACTTTCCGGACTCCCGTCTTCTTCGCGGCAGGTGCCGCCCCCTCGGCCGCGGCCTTCTTGGCCGTGGCCGTCCGCTTCTCGACGGCGGTCGTCTTCTTGACGGCGGTCGCCTTCCCGTCCGGAGCGGGCGCCCCGGTGGCGGTCTTCCTGACAGCGGTCGCCTTCTTGGCGGGGGCCGCGTCCTCGGAGACCGCCGCCTTCCCGGCGGCCTTCCCGACAGCCTTCTTGGCAGTACTCCCGGCGGTCTTCTTCGCCACCATGGCCGCGACCCCTTCACATACTGTGATCTTTGCTCGCGAATCGTGCCGGAACGATAAATCGACACCGGCCCCGCGGCAACGGGGCACGCATCCATCGAGGTCAACCTGCATCCGTTGTGCCCATCAGGAGCCCCGGTAATCCGCCACTCCCGCCCCACCCGAGTCGTCACCGCCACCGGGAGCCCATTCGGGTCACGCCGGGGGCGCGCCGGGGGCTCGTCCGGACCCTCCCCGCGGCCGCGCCACGCCGAGCCCGCGGCCCCCGCACGGGCCCCCGTAAACCGGTCCGCCCCGCGCCCCCCGGGCCCGTACACTGGGCCCAGCGAAAGGCATGGACGGGGACGAGTAGCGTCGTACGCAGCCAGGAGCGACCCGGGGACGGTGAGAGCCCGGGGGCGAGCGCGATGTGAAGGATCACCCCTGAGCCGCCGGAAGAAAGCCCGCACGGGATCCCCGGATCCCCGGACGGCGAGTAGAACCGGCTTCGCACCCCAATGAGGGGGCCACCGGATCCGTCCGGCGGCCAAGGAGGGTGGTACCGCGGGAGCAGCAGTGCTCTCGTCCCTCCGGACGGAATGACACCCCGCCGGAGGAAGAGTTCAGCCTCATGACCACACCGCCGCAGTACCGCCCGGTACCCGCCCAGGTCGACCTGCCCGCCCTCGAGCACGCCGTCCTCGACTTCTGGCGCGAGAGCAAGACCTTCGCCAAGACCCTGGAGCAGTCCGAGGGCCGCCCCGAGTGGGTCTTCTACGAGGGCCCGCCCACCGCGAACGGCATGCCCGGCGCGCACCACATCGAGGCCCGCGTCTTCAAGGACGTCTTCCCCCGCTTCCGCACCATGCGCGGCTACCACGTGGCCCGCAAGGCCGGCTGGGACTGCCACGGCCTGCCCGTCGAGCTCGCCGTCGAGAAGGAGCTCGGCTTCAACGGCAAGCAGGACATCGAGGCGTACGGCATCGCCGAGTTCAACGCCAAGTGCCGCGAGTCCGTGACCCGCCACACCGACGCGTTCACCGAGCTCACGACCCGGATGGGCTACTGGGTCGACCTGGACGACGCCTACCGGACCATGGACCCCGAGTACGTCGAGTCCGTGTGGTGGTCGCTGAAGGAGATCTTCAACAAGGGTCTGCTCACCCAGGACCACCGCGTCGCCCCCTGGTGCCCGCGCTGCGGCACCGGCCTCTCGGACCACGAGCTGGCGCAGGGCTACGAGACGGTCGTGGACCCCTCCGTCTACGTCCGCTTCCCGCTGACCTCCGGCCCGCTCGCGGGCGAGGCCGCGCTGCTCGTCTGGACGACCACCCCCTGGACCCTGGTGTCCAACACCGCCGTGGCCGCGCACCCCGAGGTCGACTACGTCGTCGCCACCAATGGCGAGGAGAAGCTGGTCGTCGCCCAGCCGCTGCTGGAGAAGTCCCTGGGCGAGGGCTGGGAGGCCACCGGCGAGACCTTCACCGGCAAGGAGATGGAGCGCTGGACGTACGAGCGCCCCTTCGACCTCGTCGAGTTCCCCGAGCCCGCCCACTACGTCGTGAACGCCGAGTACGTCACGACCGAGGACGGCACCGGTCTGGTCCACCAGTCCCCCGCCTTCGGCGCCGACGACCTCGCGGTCTGCCGCGCGTACGGCCTGCCCGTCGTGAACCCGGTCCGCCCCGACGGCACCTTCGAGGAGGAGGTCCCGCTGGTCGGCGGCGTCTTCTTCAAGAAGGCCGACGAGAAGCTGACCGCCGACCTCGACGCCCGCGGCCTGCTCTTCAAGCACATCGCCTACGAGCACAGCTACCCGCACTGCTGGCGCTGCCACACGGCCCTGCTCTACTACGCGCAGCCGTCCTGGTACATCCGCACCACCGCCGTCAAGGACGCGATGCTGCGGGAGAACGAGAAGACGAACTGGTTCCCGGACTCGGTCAAGCAGGGCCGCTTCGGCGACTGGCTGAACAACAACATCGACTGGGCGCTCTCCCGCAACCGGTACTGGGGCACCCCCCTGCCCATCTGGCGCTGTGAGGAGAACCACCTCACCTGCGTCGGCTCCCGCGCCGAACTGAGCGAGCTGTCGGGCCGGGACCACTCGAACCTGGACCCGCACCGCCCGTACATCGACGACGTGACCTTCACCTGCACGCACGAAGGCTGCTCCCTCGAAGCGGTCCGCGTCCCGGAGGTCATCGACGCCTGGTACGACTCGGGCTCGATGCCGTTCGCGCAGTGGGGCTACCCGTACAAGAACAAGGAGATCTTCGAGAAGCGCTACCCGGCGCAGTTCATCTCGGAGGCCATCGACCAGACGCGCGGCTGGTTCTACACGCTGATGGCGGTCGGCACGCTGGTCTTCGACAAGTCCTCGTACGAGAACGTGGTCTGCCTGGGCCACATCCTCGCCGAGGACGGCCGCAAGATGTCCAAGCACCTGGGCAACATCCTCCAGCCGATCCCGCTCATGGACCAGCACGGCGCGGACGCGGTGCGCTGGTTCATGGCGGCCGGCGGATCCCCCTGGGCCGCGCGCCGCGTGGGGCACGGCACGATCCAGGAGGTCGTCCGCAAGACCCTCCTCACGTACTGGAACACGGTGGCCTTCCAGGCCCTGTACGCCCGTACGTCGAACTGGGCGCCCTCCGCCTCCGACCCGGCCCCGGCCGACCGCACGGTGCTGGACCGCTGGCTCCTGTCCGAGCTCCACACCCTGGTGGCCGAGGTCACCGAGGCGATGGAGTCGTACGACACCCAGCGCGCGGGCAAGCTCCTCTCCGCGTTCGTGGACGACCTGTCCAACTGGTACGTGCGCCGCTCGCGGCGGCGCTTCTGGCAGGGTGACGCGGCCGCGCTGCGCACCCTCCACGACGTGGTGGAGACGGTCACCCGGCTCCTCGCCCCGCTGACCCCCTTCATCACGGAGCGGGTCTGGCAGGACATGGTCGTCCCGGTCACCCCGGACGCCCCGGAGTCCGTCCACCTGTCGACGTGGCCGACCGCGGACACCTCGGCGATCGACACGACGCTCTCGCAGCAGATGCAGTTGGTCCGCCGCCTGGTGGAGCTGGGCCGCGCGACGCGGGCCGAGTCGGGCGTCAAGACCCGCCAGCCCCTCTCGCGGGCCCTGGTCGGCGCGGTGGGCTTCGACGCGCTCTCCCCGGAGCTGCAGTCCCAGATCACGGAGGAGCTGAACGTCTCCTCCCTGGCCTCCCTGTCGGAGGTCGGCGGGTCCCTGGTGGACACGACGGCGAAGGCGAACTTCCGGGCGCTGGGCAAGCGCTTCGGCAAGGGCGTCCAGGACGTCGCGAAGGCGGTGGCCGCGGCCGACGCGGCGGCGCTGTCCCTGGCCCTGCGGTCCGGCTCCGCCGAGGTCGAGGTGAACGGGGAGTCCGTGTCCCTCACTCCGGAGGAGGTCATCATCACGGAGACCCCGCGCGAGGGCTGGTCGGTGGCGTCCGACTCGGGCGCGACGGTCGCCCTGGACCTGGAGATCACCCCGGAGCTGCGGCTGGCGGGCCTGGCCCGTGACGCGATCCGCCTGATCCAGGAGGCCCGGAAGAACTCCGGCCTCGATGTCGCCGACCGCATCTCGCTCCGCTGGTCCTCCGCGGACCCGGAGGTCGTCACGGCCCTGACGGACCACGCGGGTCTGATCGCGGACGAGGTCCTGGCGACGGACTTCGCCGGGGGTCCGGCCGACAGCACGTACGGCGCCGAGTTCAGGGACGAGCCCCTGGGCCTGACCTTCCGCCTCCGCAAGGCGTAACGCGCGGCCGAAGCGGCCCGTCCCCTCCCGGGTGGGGGGACGGGCCGCTTTCGTCTGCCCGACGGCCTCCCGGGCTCCGCCCGGACCCGCGCCTCAATCGCCGGCGGGGCTTGGGTCGGGCCACCGGGCCGGTGGGGTGGGGGTGCGGGGCCGGTGGGGGGTGTCTCCTCGGCTCGCGCGGTACCCCGGGTCTCGGCCGTGCCCGGCGGTGCGCGCTCGTCCTGCGGGGACACCCCCCACCGTCCCCACA
>NZ_JBICYT010000061.1:0-32523 GCF_043201215.1 Streptomyces sp. NPDC048331
AAGCCCCAGCTCGTGCTCAAGTCCGGCTTCCCGGCCTACGGAGTCACCGGCGACCCCAACGCCGCCACCGACACCTGCGAACCGCTCGTCCTCGGCCCGCAGTTCGGCTCGTACGGGGCCACGGCCGCCGACATCTCCGTCGCTTTCGTCTCCGCCGCGGCCGCGGCCCTCGGCAGCGACGAGATGCCGACCCGCCGGCGCCGCGTGGCCGTCCGCGGCACCCGGGGGATCGGCCCCAAGGACCTGCTGTTCAACTCCCGGGTGGGCGCGGTCGATGTGGACGCGCGCAGCGGACTGGTCTCCCTCGACGGGGAACCGCTGCGCTCCGAAGCCGCCGAATCGGTCTCCCTCAACCGCCTGTACTTCCTGTAAGTCAGCACAGCCCGTAAGGACCTGCCTGCCATGACCAAGCCTGTGAACAACGGCTTCCGGATGCCCGCCGAGTGGACGCCCCACGAGCGCACCTGGATGGCCTGGCCCAGCCCCAACCCCACCTTCACCAACGCGCAGGAACTCGCCGAGGCCCGCGAGGCCTGGGGCGCCGTCGCCCGCGCCGTCCGCGCGTACGAGCCGGTGACCCTCGTGGTCTCGCCCGGCGACGCGGAGAACGCCCGCGCCGTCGTCGGCGACGACGTACAGCTGGTCGAGCAGGAGCTCGACGACGCCTGGATGCGCGACATCGGCCCGACCTTCGTCACCAACGACGCCGGCGAGCTCGCCGCCGTCGACTGGACCTTCAACGGCTGGGGCGCCCAGGAGTGGGCCCGCTGGGACCACGACTCGAAGATCGCCCGCCACGTCTCGGACGTGATCGGCACCCGCACCTACAGCACCGAGCTCGTCAACGAGGGCGGCGCCATCCACGTCGACGGCGAGGGCACCGTCCTCCTCACCGACACCGTCCAGCTCGGCGAGGGGCGCAACCCCGGCTGGACCCGCCAACAGGTGGAGGCGGAGATCCACGCCCACCTCGGCACCACCAAGGCGATCTGGCTGCCGTACGGCCTGGCCGGCGACTACGGCACCTACGGCACCCAGGGCCACGTCGACATCGTCGCCGCCTTCGCCCGCCCCGGCGTCGTCATGGTCCACACCCAGCCCGACCCGGCCCACCCGGACCACGAGCGCTGCAAGACCATCGCGGCCATCCTGCGCGCGTCCACCGACGCCCAAGGGCGGCAACTGGAGGTCGTGGAGATCCCGGCGCCGACCGTGCTGCAGGAGGACGGCGAGTGGGTGGACTACTCGTACATCAATCACTACCTGTGCAACGGCGGTGTCGTGCTGTGTGCCTTCGACGACCCGCGTGACGAGGAGGCCGCCGAGATCTTCCGCGGACTGTTCCCCGAGCGGACCGTGACCCTCGTCGACGCACGTACGATTTTCGCCGGGGGTGGCGGTATCCACTGCATCACCCAGCAGCAGCCGAAGGTCTGATCCGCAGACGGCCGGCAGCCGACCGACAAGGAGTGGGTCCATGGTGGCGGGCGGAGTACCGGTACGCGCGGCGCGGAAGAACGCGCCCCCGCGCGAGGACGTACTCGTCGCCGCCATGGCCACGATCGCCGAGCGCGGCCTGGAAGGCCTGACCATGGCCGGACTGGGCCGCGAGGTCGGCATGAGCAGCGGCCACCTCCTCTACTACTTCCGCAGCAAGGACGAGCTCCTGCTGCAGACCCTGGAGTGGAGCGAGGCGGAGCTGGGCGGCGAGCGGCGGGCCCTGCTCGCCCGCCGCGGTCCGGTGACCGAGCGCCTCCAGGCGTACGTGGACCTGTACGTGCCCACCCGTGCCCGTGACCCGCACTGGACGCTGTGGCTGGAGGTCTGGAACCGCTCCCAGAACGCCGGCCCCCAGGAGCGCGACCGACAGGCGGCCATCGAGGGCGCCTGGCACCGCGACCTGGTGGCCCTGCTCGCCGAGGGCATCTCGCGCGGGGAGTTCCGCCCGGTGGACGCCGAGCGCGTGGCGACCCGGGTCCGGGCCCTGCTCGACGGATTCAGCATCCAGCTGGCGGTGGGCCTGCCGACGCTCGACCGCACGGCGATCCTCGCCCACGTGCGGGAATTCCTGACGGAGACCCTCGCGCCCCGGGCGTAGCCCCCACAACGGCGTGGCCCCCGCCCTCGCTGCCCGCATGTTGAGATGCCTGTCCATCGGTGGCGAGCGGTGTGGCAGACTGCCGGCGTGCCTGCTCAGCTCATGATTATCGCCAGCAGCGCGCCGGTCCCCAGTGGCCGCTGAACCGCGGAAGAACTTCGCGGAAGCGGCCACCGTGCCTCGGACCCGCGCGCAGACCTCTCGCTACCCGCGAGAGGTTTTTTCGTTTCCCGGACCATCCGTGCCGGGACCCGACCGCGCGCGATGATGGGGGCAGTGACGGCGGCCTGCCCCCTTCGGCGGGCATCCGGAACCACTCATCCGACAGGAGTCAGATCAGCATGACGACGACACCAGAGGCGACGACCGCGCTGTCACAAGGCCTGGACGACAGCTTCCACGTCTTCGACACCACCCTGCGCGACGGCGCCCAGCGCGAGGGCATCAACCTCACGGTCGCCGACAAGCTGACGATCGCCCGGCACCTGGACGACTTCGGAGTGGGCTTCATCGAGGGCGGCTGGCCCGGCGCCAACCCCCGTGACACCGAGTTCTTCTCCCGCGCCCGTGCGGAGATCTCCTTCAAGAACGCCCAGTTGGTCGCCTTCGGCGCCACCCGGCGCGCGGGCGGCTCGGCCGCCCAGGACCCGCAGGTGCGGGCCCTGCTGGAATCCGGCGCCCCGGTCATCACGCTCGTCGCCAAGTCCCACGACCGCCACGTCGAACTCGCCCTGCGCACCACCCTCGACGAGAACCTGGAGATGGTCCGCGACACCGTCTCCCACCTGGTCGCCCAGGGCCGCCGCGTCTTCGTCGACTGCGAGCACTTCTTCGACGGCTACCGGGCCAACCCGGAGTACGCCAAGTCCGTCGTCCGTGCCGCCCACGAGGCCGGCGCCGACGTGGTCATCCTCTGCGACACCAACGGCGGCATGCTGCCCGCCCAGGTGACCGCGACCGTAGCCACCGTCCTCGCCGACACCGGCGCCCGGCTGGGCATCCACGCCCAGGACGACACCGGCTGCGCCGTCGCCAACACCCTGGCCGCCGTGGACGCGGGCGCCACCCACGTCCAGTGCACGGCGAACGGGTACGGCGAACGTGTCGGCAACGCCAACCTCTTCCCCGTCGTCGCCGCCCTGGAGATCAAGTACGGGCGCAAGGTGCTCCCCGACGGGGCGCTCGCCGAGATGACCCGGATCTCGCACGCCATCGCCGAGGTCGTGAACCTCACCCCCTCCACGCACCAGCCCTACGTCGGCGTCTCGGCCTTCGCGCACAAGGCGGGCCTGCACGCCTCGGCCATCAAGGTCGATCCCGACCTCTACCAGCACATCGACCCCGAGCGGGTCGGCAACACCATGCGCATGCTGGTCTCCGACATGGCCGGCCGCGCCTCCATCGAGCTCAAGGGCAAGGAACTCGGCGTCGAGCTGGGCGGGGACCGCGCACTGATCTCCCGGGTCGTGGAGCGGGTCAAGGAGCGCGAGCTCAAGGGCTACACCTACGAGGCCGCCGACGCCTCCTTCGAGCTGCTGCTGCGCGCCGAGGCCGAGGGCCGGGCCCGCAAGTACTTCCGCATCGAGTCCTGGCGGGCCATCGTCGAGGACCGTCCGGACGGCACCCACGCCAACGAGGCCACGGTCAAGCTGCGGGCCAAGGGCGAGCGGATCGTCGCCACGGCGGAGGGCAACGGCCCGGTCAACGCGCTGGACCGGGCGCTGCGGGTGGCGCTGGAGCGGTTCTACCCGCAGCTCGCCAAGTTCGAGCTCGTCGACTACAAGGTCCGCATCCTGGAGGGCACGCACGGTACGGAGTCCACGACCCGTGTGCTGATCGCCACGACCGACGGTGAGCGCGAGTGGTCCACGGTCGGCGTGGCCCAGAACGTGATCGCGGCGTCCTGGCAGGCCCTGGAGGACGCCTTCACCTACGGCCTGCTGCACGCCGGCGTCGAACCGGCCGAGTAACCCGCGCCCGGTCCGTGTCCTCCGGACCTCCGGAACCCACCTCGCGTCACCCTCGCCGGGCCGCGGCCCGGCGAGGCCCTTATGTCCGGCTCACACGGGAAAGTGCCGGTTCCGGTAGCGTCTTCGATATGAAGACCAGGCTGATGTCCATACGCTTCGGATCGCTGCTGGCCGGTCTGCTGCTGGGACTGTCGGCGACCGCCCTGGTGGCCGCGCCGCAGGCCTCCGCGGCCGATGGGGTCTCCGCCGTGGGGGAGGCGCTCGAACGGGGCCCGGTCTTCGTCGCCCCCGGGGCCGAGGCGCAGCTGTCCACGGCGCAGGCGGACGCGCTCGCGAAGAAGATCAAGGATGCCGGGAAGCCGGTGTTCGTGGCCGTGCTGCCGGCCACCGCCGAGTTCCCGCCGGACACGGTGCTGCGCGCCGTCCGTACCGAGACCGGGATCACCGGGCTCTACGCGATCCGGCTCGGCGACGGTTTCGATGCCGGCGCTGACCGGGCGGTCATGCCGACCAACGCCGTACGCAACCTCACCGAGGCCGTGAAGACCGGCGCACCGGTCAACGCGAACACCCAGCTCAACAACTTCGTGGACCAGGCCCTGACCCAGGTCAAGGGCAACGCCCCGGCCTCCTGGGGCACCACCGGAGCCGAGCAGGGTGTCCCGGTCGGCGGACTGATCGCCCTGGGCGCGGTGGCGGTGGTGGGCGGCGGCGGTGCGTACGCACTGGTCCGACGCAACCGGAAGAAGAAGGAAGAGGCCCGGCGCGAGGCCATCGCGCGATTGAGCGTGGTCGTCGACGAGGACATCACGGCCTTCGGCGAGGAGCTCGAACGGCTCGACTTCCACCCGGGCGAGCCCGGCGCCGACGACGCCATGCGGGCGGACTACGAGCAGGGGCTCGACTCGTACGAGAAAGCCAAGCGGATCATGGCCTCGGTGCAGCGCCCCGACGAGGTCAAGGGCGTCACCCAGGCGCTGGAGGACGGCCGCTTCGCGCTGGCCACCCTCGACGCGCGCCGGCAGGGCAGGCCGCTCCCCGAGCGCCGTGCGCCCTGCTTCTTCGATCCGCGCCACGGGCCGAGCACCGAGGACGCCACCTGGGCTCCGGCCGGCGGGGCGGCCCGTACCGTGCCGGTCTGCACGGCGGACGCCGTACGACTGCGCGACGGGCTGGACCCGGCGGTCCGCACGGTCGCGACCGAACGTGGACCCCGGCCGTACTACGACGCGGGCCCGGCGTACGGTCCCTGGGCCGGCGGGTACTTCGGCGGCGGCATCCTGCCCGGACTGCTGGTGGGCACGATGCTCGGTTCGATGATGTCCAGCCCCGCCTACGCCTCGGACTTCGGGGGCGGCACGGGCGGCGGCTTCGAGGGCGGGGACGTCTCCGGCGCCGACTTCGACCCGTCCGACTTCGGTGGCGGGGACTTCGGCGGCGGTGGGTTCGACGGGGGCGGTGGGTTCGACGGCGGGGGCGGCTTCTGACCGCCCCCGGTTCCGGGCGTCGGGCGTGCGGCGTCAGGCCTGCTTGATGGCCGAGATGTCGAAGGTCAGCTTCACCTTGTCGCTGACCACGACACCGCCGGTCTCCAGGGCCGCGTTCCACGTCAGGCCCCAGTCGGAGCGCAGGATCTCGGTGGAGCCCTCGAAGCCGACGCGCTGGTTGCCGTAGGGGTCGGTGGCCGAGCCGTTGAACTCCAGGTCGATGGAGAGCGGGCGCGTGACGTCCTTGATGGTCAGCTCGCCGGTGATCCGGTAGGCCTCGCCGCCGAGCTGACGCGCCTCGGTGGAGCGGAAGGTCATCAGCGGGAAGGCCTCCGCGTCGAAGAAGTCGCCGCTGCGCAGGTGACCGTCGCGGTCGGCGATGCCGGTGTCCACGGAGGCGATCTTGACGTCGATGGACGCGGTGGAGCGGGCCGGGTCGGCGCCGTCCAGGTGCAGGGTTCCCTCGTGCTCGGTGAAGGCGCCGCGCACGTTGGTGACCATGGCGTGGCGCACGGTGAAGCCGATGCTGCTGTGGGTGGGGTCGATGACGTAGTCACCGGTGAGGGCGGCGAGCGCCGGGTCCACCGCCAGGGTGGCGACGGCGGCGCCGTCCTGGACGTTCGGGTTCTGGTTGCGGCGGGTGAAGAGGCCCATGACGTGCTCCTTGGTGGGGTGTGTTGCGCGGTCCGATTATGTTGAATGTTCAACGACTTCAACGAGGACGACGCTAGACCCATTCCGTTCAAATTTCAACATCTAGGAGCCGTGTCGGGCCTTTTTGTGAAGGTCCCACAACCGGTGCGTGCTCCGTCTGGCGGAGTCCGTACATCCACCGGGCGTACTGTGCGGGCCGGACAGCGGAAGACTCCCGAGACTGTGCGGAATGAACGGAGGTTTTTCATCGCGATCTTCGTAAGGTCGGTACATGACCGTTGTGGACCAGACCCCGAGCGAGCCGACGGACGCCCGCGGGCGCGTGGCCGAGCTGCACTCCCTGCGTGAGCAGGCGAGGCGCGGCCCCAGCGACCGAGCGACCGAGACGCAGCACGCCAAGGGCAAGCTCACCGCCCGTGAGCGCATCGCGCTGCTGCTCGACGAGGGTTCCTTCCGAGAGGTCGAGCAGCTCCGCCGGCACCGGGCGACCGGGTTCGGCCTGGAGAACAAGAAGCCCTACACCGACGGTGTGATCACCGGTTGGGGCACGGTCGAGGGCCGCACGGTCTTCGTCTACGCCCACGACTTCCGGATCTTCGGTGGCGCCCTGGGCGAGGCCCACGCCACGAAGATCCACAAGATCATGGACATGGCCATCGCGGCCGGTGCCCCTCTGGTCTCCCTGAACGACGGCGCAGGCGCCCGTATCCAGGAGGGCGTCTCGGCGCTGGCCGGCTACGGCGGCATCTTCCAGCGCAACACCAAGGCCTCGGGTGTCATCCCGCAGATCTCGGTCATGCTGGGCCCCTGCGCCGGTGGCGCCGCGTACTCCCCGGCCCTCACGGACTTCGTGTTCATGGTCCGGGAGACCTCGCAGATGTTCATCACCGGCCCGGACGTGGTCCGCGCGGTGACCGGCGAGGAGATCACCCAGAACGGCCTCGGCGGCGCCGACGTGCACGCCGAGACCTCGGGCGTCGCGCACTTCGCGTACGACGACGAGGAGACCTGCATCTCCGAGGTCCGCTACCTCATCTCGATGCTGCCCTCCAACAACCGTGAGAACCCGCCCGTCCACGAGACGAGCGACCCGGCCGACCGCCGCGGCGAGGTCCTCCTGGACCTGGTGCCCGCCGACGGCAACCGCCCGTACGACATGCTCAAGGTCATCGAGGAGCTCGTCGACGAGGGCGACGTCCTGGAGATCCACGAGCGCTGGGCCCGCAACATCATCTGCGCCCTGGCCCGGATGAACGGCCAGGTCGTCGGCATCGTCGCCAACCAGCCCGGCCACCTCGCCGGTGTCCTGGACATCGAGGCCTCCGAGAAGGCCGCACGCTTCGTCCAGATGTGCGACGCCTTCAACATCCCGATCATCACCCTGCTGGACGTCCCCGGCTTCCTTCCGGGCGTCGACCAGGAGCACGGCGGCATCATCCGCCACGGCGCCAAGCTGCTGTACGCGTACTGCAACGCCACCGTCCCGCGGATCTCGCTGATCCTGCGCAAGGCCTACGGCGGCGCGTACATCGTCATGGACTCCCAGTCCATCGGTGCCGACATCACCTACGCCTGGCCGACCAACGAGATCGCCGTGATGGGCGCCGAGGGCGCGGCCAACGTCATCTTCCGCAAGCAGATCGCGGACGCCGAGGACCCCGAGGCCATGCGCGTGCGCATGGTCAAGGAGTACAAGGCCGAACTGATGCACCCGTACTACGCGGCCGAACGCGGCCTCGTCGACGACGTCATCGACCCCGCCGAGACCCGCGAGGTGCTCATCAGCGCCCTCGCCATGCTCCGCAACAAGCACGCCGATCTGCCGTCCCGCAAGCACGGCAACCCGCCGCAGTAACCGCGAAGGAGACCTGCCACCCCATGACCACCGCCACTGACACCCTGCTGCGCGTCGAGAAGGGCAACGCCGCCCCCGAGGAGCTGGCCGCGATCACCGCGATCCTGCTCGCCCGCGCGGCCGCCACGCCCGAGGCGACCCCGGTACGCGTGCCCGGCCAGGCCGGCTGGCGCCGCCTCGAGCGCACGCCCGGCTTCCGCGCCCCGCACAGCTGGCAGGGCTGAGTTCCCCGGCTCCGAAGGCCCCGCACCCGTCCAGGGTGCGGGGCCTTCCGCGTACCCGCCGCCCCGCAGGGCGGCGCGGGGCCCGTACGAAGCCTCGTAGGCGCCGGGGAGACGGCCGGACCGCCCGGCCGCGGACCCCGCCCATGGCGAAGGCCCCCGCGTCGCGTGACACAGGGGCCTGTCGGGTGCGGCGGGAGTACTACCGCAGGCGCGCCATGAGCGCGTGCTCGACGAGCGTGATGAGCGCGCTCTTGGCGTCCGCGCGGTGGCGGGCGTCGGTGGTGATGATCGGGGCGTCCGGGCCGATCTGCAGGGCCTCGCGGACTTCCTCCGGCGTGTAGGGCTGGTGCCCCTCGAAGCCGTTGAGGGCGATGACGAACGGCAGGCCGCTGTTCTCGAAGTAGTCGACGGCCGGGAAGCAGTCGGCGAGGCGGCGGGTGTCCACGAGGACGATCGCGCCGATGGCGCCGCGGACCAGGTCGTCCCACATGAACCAGAAGCGGTCCTGGCCCGGGGTACCGAAGAGGTACAGGATCAGGTCCTGGTCGAGCGTGATGCGGCCGAAGTCCATGGCGACGGTGGTGGTCGTCTTGTCACCGGTGTGGGTGAGGTCGTCGATCCCGGCCGAGGCGCTGGTCATCACGGCTTCGGTGCGCAGCGGGTTGATCTCGGAGACCGCGCCCACGAACGTGGTCTTGCCCACGCCGAAGCCGCCCGCCACCACGATCTTCGCGGAGGTGGTGGAGCGGGGAGCCGCTCCGCCGTTAGAGCTTGCGAAGTCCACTGAGCACCCTTTCGAGCAGTGTCACGTCTGGCTGGCCACCGGCAGACTCGTCGCCGCCGGGCTGGTGAATGGCGACAAGGCCCGCCTCCGCCAGGTCGGCTACGAGGATGCGGGCGACACCAAGAGGAATGGAGAGAAGTGCCGAGATCTCCGCTACGGATTTGATCTCCTGGCACAGGCGGCAGATGCGCTGGTGCTCGGGCAACTGCCCTTGCAGACGCGCGGGGTCCGCCGTGGTACTGACCAGCGCCTCGATGGCGAGCTGGTAGCGCGGCCGAGTACGGCCGCCGGTCATCGCGTACGGACGCACCAGCGGGTTGTGAGCCTTCGGAGCGGGCTGTCGCGCGGCGCGCGGCGGCGGCTGCTGTTGAGGCATCTGAGGCTGTCCGTACTGCTGCTGTTGGTAGGGATGCTGCTCCGGCACAGGGCGGCTGGGCGCGGAGGGAAAGTTGAAGCGGTTCTGGTCGTGCCCACCCTGCGGCTGCTGCGCGCCGCCATAAGGATGTCCTCCGGGTGTTGTCACGTGTCCTCCTCCGACTCCAAGTACGCAGTACTCCCTGTGGAACCGCGCCACCGCACCCTATGGTGCGATGGCGCGAAACGCACTGCCTGTCTGCTAGTTGAGCAGACTTCCTTGCAGCTCGGCGCGCAGATCCGGAGTGAGGACACTGCCCGCGCGATCCACCAGAAGGGCCATCTCGTAGCCGACGAGGCCGATGTCGCACTCGGGGTGCGCGAGCACCGCGAGGGACGATCCGTCCGAGACGGACATGAGGAAAAGGAATCCTCGGTCCATCTCGACCACGGTTTGGTTGACGGCGCCACCCTCGAAGATGCGGGAGGCACCGGCGGTCAGCGAGGTCAGTCCGGAGGCCACGGCCGCCAGCTGATCGGCGCGGTCCCGCGGAAATCCGTCGGACATCGCCAGAAGAAGGCCGTCGGCGGAGACCACCACCGTGTGGGACACCCCAGGGGTGTTGTCCACGAAGTTGGTGATCAACCAGTTCAGGTTCTGTGCCGCCTGGCTCATCGGGCTCACACTAACGCTCCTGGTCATAGCTGTTACTTGACTGCTCAGAACCCGCGCTGCGTCCTTGCTGGACACCGCGCCGCAGGTTGCTCAACCTGCCGCGGACGTCCTCCGGAGCGCGGGAGACCTGGGGGCCGCCCTGCGGGGTCGTCTCCGCTGCGCCCTCGACCAGGTTGGCCTTGGGCACGCGCCGAGGGAGACCGGACGGGGTGACCCCGCCCGCCTTCGGCTCACGGAGCTTTCCGGCCTGCTGCCAGCGTTCGTCGTTGCGCGAACGCCAGGCGGCGGAACCTTCAGTTTCCTCCGGGGACCGCTCCGGTTCGGCGGGCTGCTGCTGACGCGGCGACCGCTGCTCGAAGAGGGATCCGGTGGACTCCGTTTCCTGCTTCCCGGGCGGCCACTGCTGCTGGCTGCCGCGTCGCGGCAGGCCCGCTCCGGTCATCTTGTGACCGGTGTCGGCAGCGGCACCCGGACGGTCGAAGCCTACGCGCTCCGGAGCCGCTTCGGGGACGGCCCGGGATTCCGATTCGGTCCCGTAATCCTGCTGGTAGGCAGCCGGATACGTGTTCTGCTCAGGCCATTCGGCCTGTCCCGACCCGGCTTCGAAGCCGTTGTCGTAGCCCTGCGTGGCAGGCTGCTGGTCCGAATATCCGTCTTCCGTATAGCCGTAGTCCTGCTGCGGGTACGCCTCGTAGCCCTGCTGTGCCTGCTGAGCCTCGTACGAGGTGTCGTAGGCCTGCTCGGACTGCTGCTCGTAGCCCTGGTACTCCTGGTACCCGTGCTCCGGCTGAGGTTCCGGATACTCCTGGCCGTAGCCCTGCTGCTGTTCCTGCGGGTAACCCACCTGGGCCGCCAGCGCGGCCCGGCGCTCCTGCTGCCCCAGGGACCGGCCCACGGGGTCGGCCGGGAGGCCGTCGGCGCCCTGCTGGTCGTACCGCGAGTCGTCGAAGCCGAGCTCGGCGGCGGTGCGCAGCGGGGGAGCCAGCTGGGCCTGCTGCTCCGGAATGATCTGCGAGACCGTGAAGTCGTCGTCCGGAATGCCCTCGCCACCGCCACCGTGGGTGATGGCGTCGGGGAGCATGACCAGCGAGGTGGTACCGGCGGCCTCGCCCGAGGGGCGCAGCTGGACGCGGATGCTGTGGCGGTCCGCCAGCCGGCCGACCACGAACAGACCCATGCGCTGCGAGATCGCGGCGTCCACGGTCGGCGGGTTGGCCAGCTTGTGGTTGATGTCCGCGAAGTCCTCGGCGGTGAGGCCGATGCCCTTGTCGTGGATCTCGACCATCACGCGGCCGTCGGGCAGACGCGTGGCGTTGACGCGGACCTTGGTCTGCGGGGAGGAGAACGTGGTGGCGTTCTCCAGGAGCTCGGCGAGCAGGTGCACGAGGTCGGTCACGGCCTGGCCGTGGATCTCGGCGTCCGACACACCGGAGAGCTCGATGCGCTCGTACTGCTCCACCTCGGAGGAGGCGGCGCGCAGCACGTCGACGAGCGGGACCGGCTGGTCCCAGCGGCGGCCCGGCTCCTCGCCCGCGAGGATGAGGAGGTTCTCGCCGTTGCGGCGCATACGGGTGGCCAGGTGGTCCAGGCGGAAGAGGTTCTCCAGCTGGTCCGGGTCGGCCTCGTTGTTCTCCAGGTCGGTGATGAGGGTCAGCTGGCCCTCGATCAGCGACTGGTTTCGCATGGAGAGGTTGGTGAAGATCGCGTTGACGTTCCCTCGCAGGAGCGCCTGCTCGGCCGCGAGCCGCACCGCTTCCCGGTGGACCTGGTCGAAGGCGCGTGCGACCTCGCCGATCTCGTCCTGGGAGTCGATGGGGATCGGCTGGACACGGGTGTCCACCTTGCCGGGATCGGTGCGCGAGAGCTGGTCGACGAGCATCGGCAGGCGCTGCTCGGCGATGTCGAAGGCGGCGGTGCGCAGGCGGGCCATCGCGCGGCCCATCTGGCGGGCCATCATGCCGGCCAGGATGAAGGCGGCGAGCAGGGCCACGACCACGATGGCGCCGTTGACGATCGCGTCGGTGCGGGCGTCGTCGGAGACCGCGACAGCGTCCTTGACGGCCTTGTCGAGGAGTTCCTTCTCGACCTCGTCGTAACCGTCGAACTTCGCGGTGGCGGCGGCCTGCCAGAAGGCGGGGGTCGAACCGGTCTCGGCGAGCTTCTTCTTGCTCTCGCTGTTGGCGATCGCGTCGGTCATGCCGAGCAGCGCCGAGTCCTGGATCGTCGGCGGGGGTATGAAGCGGCCGCCGGCCTGCTCGGCCTGGTGCTTCGCCTCGGCGATCTTGGCCGCGCCCTCCTCGGACTTCTTCGCCATGACCGCCTTGAGGCGGTTCACGTCGTCCTCGGTACCCGCCGCGACGTACTCGCCGATGGCGATCTCTTCGAGGTAGGCGTAGGAGGAGAAGGCCACGAGCTGGGCCTTGCGGGTGTTCTCGTCGGCGCTCGGGCGCACCAGGAGGTGAGTACCCACGGCGCGCTGCAGCGAGTTCGCCGCCTTGGCCAGCTGGATCGCGTAGACCATGCGGCCGTACGAGGTCACGTTGCCGGTGCCGAGACCGAGCTCGTTCGCGAACTGCATGAGGTAGTGCTGGACCAGCACATAGCCCTCTTCGGTCGGGATGGGCCCGGCCGTCCTGGGCAGATCCTTCTTGGGGCTCTCGATGGCCGCCTGGTACGCCCTGTCGCGTACGGCGTCCAGCTTGGGCTCCTCCGCGCGGAAGAGGTCCAGGCGTCGCTCCAGGCCGAGGTTCTTCGGCATGTCCTGGACGGCCTTGTCGAACTTCTCCTTGGCCGCGGTGGTGTCCGCGTAGGCCTTGAGGACCCTCGGGTCCTTCGTCTGGCCGTTCAGGAGGGGCTCGGCGGTCAGGTCACGCTCGTTGAGCAGTGCCTGGCTGTAGCCCGAGGCCGCCTGGACGACCGTGGCTATCTTCTCGGCGTCCTGGGCCTCGTTCCACGTGTCGATGGAACCCTTCACCTGGAAGCCACCCATGACCAGACCCACGAGGGCCGGCACGAGCAGGATGGCGTTCAGACGGGTCGGCACACGCCAGTTGCGGGGCGAGAACCTGCTGCTGCTCCCGCTGCTCGCGGGCGGGTCCACGGGCACGTCGACCGGCGACGCGGCCGCTCGCGGCGGCGGGGTGAAGTTGCCGCGCGCGGGTTCATCCGCGGGGCTTGCGATGCTTCGCCTCACTCGACCAACAACCTCTCGGCGGTGCTACTAGCTAGTTCGTTGAATTCCAGCACGGTTAACGGCCGTGTTCCAAACAGTTGAAACCGGCCATACCCAGAAGCTTATGCCCTACATAAATCGGACATAGAGAGCGTCCTGCGGCAAAAATAGGGGCAGTTGTGCGCGCAGTGATACCAGGCGACCGCACCCCGTTGCCAACTGGCCGTAATTCTCTGTCGAAACGTTATGAACGAGAGGGGCGGGCCGTGTCGTAGGACACAGCCCGCCCCTCCCGCGCAACAACTGAAACCGTGTTATTTGAGCCGCGCCATGAGCGCGTGCTCGACGAGCGTGATGAGCGCGCTCTTGGCGTCCGCGCGGTGGCGGGCGTCGGTGGTGATGATCGGGGCGCCGGGGCCGATCTGCAGGGCCTCGCGGACTTCCTCCGGCGTGTAGGGCTGGTGCCCCTCGAAGCCGTTGAGCGCCACGACGAACGGCAGGCCGCTGTTCTCGAAGTAGTCGACGGCCGGGAAGCAGTCGGCGAGCCGGCGGGTGTCCACGAGGACGATCGCGCCGATGGCGCCGCGGACCAGGTCGTCCCACATGAACCAGAAGCGGTCCTGGCCCGGGGTACCGAAGAGGTACAGGATCAGGTCCTGGTCGAGCGTGATGCGGCCGAAGTCCATGGCGACGGTGGTGGTCGTCTTGTCACCGGTGTGGGTGAGGTCGTCGATCCCGGCCGAGGCGCTGGTCATCACGGCTTCGGTGCGCAGCGGGTTGATCTCCGACACGGCTCCGACGAACGTGGTCTTGCCCACGCCGAAGCCGCCCGCCACCACGATCTTCGCGGAGGTGGTGGAGCGGGGAGCCGCTCCGCTAGATGTTCCGAAGGCCACTGAGCACCCTTTCGAGCAGCGTTACATCCGGCGTGCCGCCGGCCTCTCCATTGCCCGGCTGGTGGATGGCCACCATTCCGGCCTCCGCCAGGTCGGCGACGAGGATCCGGGCGACACCGAGCGGCATCGACAGCAGTGCGGAGACCTCGGCGACCGACTTGACCTCGCGGCACAGCGTGCAGATGCGCTGGTGCTCGGGGAGCAGGCCGGACAGGTGCATCGGATCGGCGGTGGTGCTGACCAGCGCCTCTATGGCGAGCTGGTAGCGGGGCCGGGTCCGGCCGCCGGTCATCGCGTACGGACGCACCAGCGGCTGATCGCCTTCCGAGTACGAGTCTCCGTACGAATCGGAGTAGGCGGGGGGCGGGGTCATTGATCCTCCGGGCTGGACAGCAGTGGTCAGCGTGCCGTCTTACGGGGCGGCCGGTGGGGGGAACGGGATGACGGCCTGGCGGGGGTACTGGATTTCGGGGCGGGGCCCCGGTCTCCCGGCCGGTAGTACCGTCCGGCCGGGAGAGTGGGAAGTCAGCCGAGCAGACTTCCCTGCAGTTCGGCGCGCAGGTCCGGGGTGAGGACACTGCCCGCGCGATCCACCAGAAGGGCCATCTCGTAGCCGACGAGGCCGATGTCGCACTCGGGGTGCGCCAGCACGGCCAGCGAGGATCCGTCCGAGACGGACATGAGGAAGAGGAATCCTCGGTCCATCTCGACCACGGTCTGGTTGACGGCGCCGCCCTCGAAGATGCGGGAGGCACCGGCGGTCAGCGAGGTCAGTCCGGAGGCCACGGCCGCCAGCTGATCGGCGCGGTCGCGGGGGAATCCTTCGGACATCGCCAGAAGGAGTCCGTCGGCGGAGACCACCACCGTGTGGGACACCCCGGGGGTGTTGTCCACGAAGTTGGTGATCAACCAGTTCAGGTTCTGTGCCGCCTGGCTCATCGAACTCAACTAACGCTCCTGCTGGTAAGTGGGGTCGATGTGGTAACTGCCGGTCGCCGGTCCGTTGTTGCCGGCCTGACGGCCCTGCTGGATACCGCGTCGGAGGTTGGTCAGACGGCCGCGGACGTCGTCCGGCGCCCGCGAGACCTGCGGCCCCGACTGCGCCTCGGCCTGCTGCTGCGCGGTGCCGGCCACGAGGTTCGCCCGCGGGACCCGGCGGGGCAGGCCCGAGGTCGTGATGCCGCCCGCGGCGGGCTGACGCACGCGCTCGGCCTGGCGCATCAGTTCGTCGTTCGGCGAGGACCGCCAGCTGACGGTCGGCGTGGCGCCGGTCGCCGTGGCGGCGGACTCCGCCGCCGGCTCCTGCCCGCGCTGCGGCAGCGGCTGCTGCTGCGGCGCCGGGGCCGCCGGAGCGGACTGCTGACCCTGCTGGGGGATGGTCGTGGCCGGACCCTGCGCGGGGGGCTGCTGCCCCTCCTCGCGGAACCAGTTCGACTCCAGGGTGTCGAAGATCGGGCTGCGGGCGTCGCCGGAGCTCGGGGCCGGGGGCAGTGCCTCCGGGCGGTGGGCCTGCGGCAGCCGCGGGGTCTCGGGGCGCGCGGACGGCGCGGGTGCGTACCCGTTGCCGGCCTGCGGAGCCTGGGCCTGGGGCTGCTGCGGGGTGGGGCCGCCGACACCGGGACCGCCGGGACGCTGGGGCTGGTAGCCCGGGCGCTCGAACTGTCCGGTGGTGGACGGGTTCATGGGGCCCCGCACGTCCGGACGCTCGAACTGTCCGGTCGTGCTGTTGACGCCGTCCGCCTGGGGCATCGGGGCGTTGAAGTCCGGGCGGGCGAACTCGGCCGTCGAGCCGGGGCCCGAGAGCTCGTCGTGCCCGCGGGCCTGGTCGCTGCCCCAGCTGGTGGTCTGCGGGCCGGGGAGCTCCGCACGGGGAGCGCCACCGCGCGGCGGGAGCTGCGGCCGCGGGCCGTTCGGAGCCGGTGCCGCGGGAGCGGCCGGCTGCTGGGGCTGCTGCTGCGCCTGCTGGGGCTGCTGCTGGGGACGCTCGAAGCCGTTGCCCTGCGGGTAACCGGTCGGACCGGAGGCCGTACGGGCCTGCGGGCCACCACCGAATCCGGCACTGGGGACCGGACCACGGGTCGGCAGCGGAGCACCGGAACCGAAGGCACCCTGGCCCTGGCCCGCGGTGGTCGGACCCTGCTGCGGACGGCCACCGGGACCACCCTGCTGCGGGCGACCGCCCTGCGGGCCCTGCGGACGCTGACCGGCGGCGCCGTCGCGACCGGGCAGAGCGGCGCGCTGGCCGCCGCCGGCGACCTGACCGCGCTGCGGACCCGAGCCCACGGACGGACGCGCGGGCGCACCACCCACGACACCCTGCCCACCGGGACCACCCGGAGCGCCACCGGGACCGGACTGACCGCCCTGGCCCGCCATCGGAGCCGGCTTCTTGCCGCCCTGGGCGACGTCCACCGGCAGCATGACGAGGGCGGTCGTACCGCCCGAGTCGGAGGGGCGCAGCTGGATGCGGATGCCGTGTCGCAGGGACAGGCGGCCGACCACGAACAGACCCATGCGGCGGGAGACGGAGACGTCCACGGTCGGCGGCGACGCGAGTCGCTCGTTGATCGCGGCGAGGTCCTCGGGGGAGAGGCCGATACCCGTGTCGTGGATCTCGACCAGGACACGGCCGTCGGGCAGCGCGTGACCGGTGACCTTGACCTTGGTCTGCGGGGAGGAGAACGAGGTGGCGTTCTCCAGCAGCTCGGCGAGGACGTGCACGAGGTCGTTGACCACGCGGCCGGCGACATCGGTGCCGGGCACCGAGGACAGCTCGACACGCTCGTACTGCTCCACCTCGGAGGCGGCGGCACGGAGCACGTCGACCAGCGGGACGGGGCGGGTCCACCGGCGGCCCGGCTCCTCGCCCGCGAGGACGAGGAGGTTTTCGCCGTTACGACGCATGCGGGTCGCGAGGTGGTCGAGCTTGAAGAGCGAGGACAGCTGGTCCGGGTCGGCCTCGCGCGACTCCAGTTCGGAGATGAGCGAGAGCTGACGCTGGATGAGGCCCTGCGAGCGGCGCGAGAGGTTGGTGAACATCGCGTTGACGTTGCCTCGCAGGAGAGCCTGCTCGGCGGCGAGGCGGACGGCCTCGCGGTGCACGTCGTCGAATGCCGCGGCCACCTGGCCGATCTCGTCGCGGGTGTGCACACCGACCGACTCCACGGACGTGTCCACGTCCTGCGGATCGGACTCGGAGAGCTGCTTGACGAGCTCGGGCAGTCGGTCCTGGGCGACGCGCGTCGCGGTGTCCTGCAGGCGACGCAGCGAGCGGATCATCGAGCGGGCCATGACGAAGGCGCCGACGAGGGAGACACCGAGGACGAGGAGGATCAGGGCACCGTTGATGATGGCGTCCTGCTGGGCCTCGTTCTTCAGCTCACGGGCCTTCTGTTCCATCTCCTCGAGCAGCGTCAGCTCGATGACCTTCATGGCCTGGAGCTTGGTGCCGTCGGCGTCGTACCAGTCGAGCCACGAGCGGTTCTTCTCCCGGAGGAAGGCGTCCGGGCTGGCCAGGACACGGCGGGAGTAGCCGTCGGCGGTGGAGATCTCGGAGTTGCTGTCACCCAGACCGGCGAGGAGCTCCTCGGTCCGACCTTGGTAGACGAGACCGAAGGTCGTCTTCGCCTGCTGCTCGCCCTTCTGCGCGGAGAGGGCGTACAGCCGGTCGTTCTCCTTCAGCTCACCCTGACGCTCGTTGGTGTCGGGGAGCGAGGCGGCGATGATCGCGCGCTGGATGGAGGCGTACTCCTTGGCGGCGGAGAACGCGGCCAGGGCACGGGTACGCTTGATCATCTCCGGGTTGGAGGTGGCCTGTGCCATGTCCTGGGAGAGCGAGAGCAGCGAGACGATGACCGCGTTGTACTCACTGACGGTCTGCTGGGCGCCGTTGATGTAGGCGCGGGAGCGGATCGTCTCGATGTTGGTGAGCTGGCGACCGATCTGCAGCACGTTGTTACGGATCGACCGGAGCGTGTCGTCCTTCTCGCCCGTGCTGTCGACCTTGTCGGTCGCGGCGGCGAAGGCCTTGGCGGCGGTGTCCGTCTGCTGACGGACGACGTCGACGCTGCTGGTGGTCTTGCCCTTGGACAGGGACAGCGGACCCGCGGAGAGGTCGCGCTCCTCCTGGAGCATGGCGGCCAGGTTGGTGGCCTGTCGCGTCATCGTCGTCAGCAGCTGCATGTGCTCCAGCTGCGCGATGTCGTTGAGCGAGTCGTTGATACGGAAACCACCGAGCGTGGTGGCGGCGACGACCGGCAGGGTCAGCAGCGACACCAGTCGCGTGCTGATGCGCCAGTTCTGCATGGCGAGACGAGAACCGGGCCCGCTGGGGGCCTTCGGTATCGCCGCGTCCTGCTCAGCCGGTCCGGCAGGCGCGGCGGGTGCGGCTTTCGCCTTGACCCTGGCCTTCACGGACTTCCCACGGCCCTTCGCCTTCACCGCGGCGGAGGTGTCGGGGCCTGCGCCTTCGACAGCCGGCCCGCGGTTCTGGGCGTGCTGGGGCGAGGAGCCACGGTCGGTCCCGCCGCGCGGCTCCTGCTCCGCCGCAGCGCTGCCATCCCTCTTGAATCGTCCCTGCACTAGCGTCGCAACCTCTGGACCAGGCGTCCCGCCGGGCGACCGGTGGGACGGTGTCGAGTCGTGGGGCACTTGCCGCCCCATGGTGGTCGTCGGTGACCGGCGCGTCTTCCTCTCCTTGCCACCGCGCTCGGCGCGGTGTCGCGCCACCTGCGCGCCGGCTGATACCCGCGGCGGTCCCGCGAATTCCAGCACAGTGGAGGATCTCCAACAAGGTGCGCGTGGCGACCCGGAGAGTTGATTACCACTTGTGACAAGAGCGCTACAGGGTGTGCGACTGCATTCGGTAGAAATCGGACTTACGCCATCCAAACAACGCGACTGTCAAGGTGTCCCAGTCGAGATGATCAGGAGCGGAATGACGCATTCAGTGGCGCAATGTCCGTTTCGAGGGGTGCAGTTGACTGTCCATTATGCCGGCAATGTCCGGTCAAGGGTGAGCAAACTCACATAGCCATGGCCATTACTTCCCGGTTCGCCGGGGGATTCAGATGTTTAGCCTTGCCCCTTAAAGGGTTGGCGCCAGGGTTGGTGCATGCGACAGCCGACACTCACAGATCGAACCGAGGACCCCGAACTCCGATGAAGACGACGACGATGTTCCGCAACATAGCCAACCCCCGCCGTACGACCCTCGCGCACCTCAAGGACGCCGAGGACCTGCAGGCGGCACCGGCCACCCCGGAGCACTCCGTCGAGCTGCCGACCCAGACCGCGAACCCGCGCCGCACCGTCCTGATGAACGTGCCGGTCGCCGCCGCCGCGGAGTAGCCACCCCGTAAAGGAACGTGAAGCGCCGCTGCCCGCCGCGTTAGCCTGGGGTCCGCAGACTCCAGCAGGCGGAAATACAGAGGGGCAGACGCAACAGGTGCGCATCGCCAGGTTCTCGATCGACGGCAACGTCGCGTTCGGCGCGGTCGAGGGCGACGGCGCCCCCGGCGACGACTCCACGCTCGTGCTCGACATCATCAAAGGCATCCCCTTCGCGGACTTCGAGCTCTCGGGCACGAAGGTCCCGCTGAGCAAGGTCCGGCTGCTGCCGCCCGTGCTCCCGAACAAGGTCGTGGCCATCGGCCGCAACTACGCGGAGCACGCGGCGGAGCTGGGCAACGAGGTTCCCGACGCCCCGATCACCTTCTTCAAGCCCTCCACCTCGGTGGTCGGCCCGGGCGACCCGATCACCTACCCCTCCTTCTCCCAGGACCTCCACCACGAGGCGGAGCTCGCCGTGGTCATCGGCCGTATGTGCCGGGAGGTCCCGAAGGAGCGCGTCAAGGACGTCATCCTCGGATACACCTGCGCCAACGACGTCACCGCGCGCGACGTCCAGAAGCGTGAGAAGCAGTGGGCCCGGGCCAAGGGCTTCGACAGCTCCTGCCCCCTCGGCCCCTGGATCGAGACCGACCTGGACCCGAGCGACCTGACCATCCAGTGCACCGTCAACGGCGAACAACGCCAGCTCGGCCGCACCAGCGACATGGTCCGCTCCATCGAGGACCTGATCGTCCACATCTCCGAGGCCATGACGCTGCTCCCCGGCGACGTCATCCTCACGGGGACCCCGGCCGGAGTCGGCCCCCTCAACGTCGGCGACGAGGTCGCCGTCTCCATCGAAGGCATCGGCACTCTCACCAACAAGGTGATCAAGCGTGGTTAACGGACCTGTCCGCGTACGTTTCTGTCCCTCCCCGACCGGCAACCCCCACGTGGGCCTGGTCCGGACCGCACTCTTCAACTGGGCGTTCGCCCGCCACCACGGCGGTACGTTCGTCTTCCGCATCGAGGACACCGACGCGGCCCGCGACTCCGAGGAGTCCTACGACCAGCTGCTCGCCTCGCTGCGCTGGCTCGGCTTCACCTGGGACGAGGGCCCCGAGGTGGGCGGCCCGCATGCCCCGTACCGCCAGTCCGAGCGCATGGACATCTACGCGGACGTCGCGAAGAAGCTGCTCGACGGCGGCTACGCGTACCACTGCTACTGCTCCACCGAAGAGCTCGACGCCCGCCGCGCGGCCGCCCGCGCCGCCGGCAAGCCCTCCGGCTACGACGGCCACTGCCGTGAGCTCACCCCCGTGCAGATCGAGGCGTACCAGGGCGAGCACCGCCCGGCCATCGTCCGCTTCCGGATGCCCGACGAGCCGATCACCTTCACCGACCTGGTCCGCGGCGAGCTGACCTTCACCCCGGAGAACGTGCCGGACTTCGGCATCGTCCGGGCCAACGGCGCCCCGCTCTACACGCTGGTCAACCCGGTCGACGACGCGCTGATGGAGATCACGCACGTGCTGCGCGGCGAGGACCTCCTGTCCTCCACCCCGCGCCAGATCGCCCTCTACGCGGCGCTGATCGAACTGGGCGTCGCCAAGAGCACCCCCGCCTTCGGTCACCTGCCGTACGTGATGGGCGAGGGCAACAAGAAGCTCTCCAAGCGTGACCCAGAGGCCTCGCTCAACCTGTACCGCGAGCGCGGCTTCCTCCCCGAGGGCCTGCTGAACTACCTCTCGCTCCTCGGCTGGTCCTTCTCCAAGGACCAGGACGTCTTCTCGATCGAGGAGATGGTGTCGAAGTTCGACATCGACGGCGTGAACGCCAACCCGGCCCGCTTCGACCTGAAGAAGGCCGAGTCCATCAACGGCGATCACATCCGCCTGCTGGACCCGAAGGCCTTCGCGGACGCCTGCGCCCCGTGGCTGCGGGCCCCGCACGCCAACTGGGCCCCGGAGGACTTCGACGCCGAGGCCTGGGAGCGGATCGCCCCGTACGCCCAGACCCGGGTGACCGTCCTGTCGGACATCACGGCCAACGTCGACTTCCTGTTCCTGAAGGAGCCGGTCGCGGACCAGGCCTCGTGGGACAAGGCGATGAAGGGCGAGCCGGCCGCGCTGCTCACCACCGCGCGCGCGGGCCTGGAGTCGGCGGACTGGACGGACCCCGAGTCCCTCAAGCAGGCCGTCCTGACCGCCGGTGAGGCCCACGGCCTCAAGCTCGGCAAGGCCCAGGCACCGGTCCGCGTGGCCGTCACCGGCCGCACGGTCGGCCTGCCGCTCTTCGAGTCCCTGGAGATCCTGGGCAAGGAGCGCTCGCTGGCCCGTATCGACGCGGCGCTGGCCAAGCTGGCCGCGTAACTCCCGACGTACGTCCCGCGGGGGGCGGTGACCGGCCATGCCGGCCGCCGCCCCCTGCGGCGTTGTCGGAGGCGGGCCCTAGGCTCCCGGGAACGATCACCGTTCACTCCCGTACTCCGGAGGCCCCCGTGCCGATGACCCCGCCCGACTACGCCTGGCACTTCACCCCGGGCGCCGCCTTCGCCTACGAGGACGGCATGACGGGGACCCTCGCCCCGGTCGTCATCGGTGACGTGACGTTGCCCACGGGCCGGGTCGTCGCCTGCGACCCCTTCGTCTGCCTCGGGCAGGAGGAGGTCGAGCCGTTCGGTGTCGTGGTCGAACCGGGCCGGTACCGGGCGGACGCGGCGATCGCCACGCTGGTGCGCCCCGGCGTCCCGCAGGGACCCCGCCCGCACACCCGGGTCGCCGCCGCGCGCCTGGTGATCCGTGACACCCCGACCGTGAGCTGGGAGATGGCCGTCGACGAGGACCAGGACCCCTCCGTCCTCGGCGAGGACGAGTTCTACGGCTATGGCGTGGACGCCGGCACCGGCTGCTTCTACGACGCCGCCGCCGACCGCTCCTTCCCCGGCACCGAGGACGAGGAGGGGGCGGTGTGGGCCGCCATGGAGACGGTCGGCGACGGCCCGGCCGTCTTCCTGGCGGAGGGAGAGGACGGCCACACCCTCGCCGGCTTCACCTCCGGATGGGGCGACGGCTGCTACCCGACCTGGATCGGGCGCGACGCCGAGGGGCGGGTCACCTGTTTCGTGACGGACTTCCTCGTCGTGCCCACCGACAAGGTGCCGGCGGCGTAGGCTCGGCCGTATGCCGATCCGCGCCGTGCTGTGGGACATCGACGACACCCTCTTCGACTACACGGCGGCCGATGCCGCGGGGCTCGCGCGCCAACTGGAGGCCGAGCGGCTCGCGGAGCGGTACGGCACCCCCCTGCAAGCACTCGCGCTGTGGCGGGAGATCACCGACCGGCACTGGGCGCGCTTCGCGGCCGGCGAGGGCACCTTCCAGGGGCAGCGGCAGGAGCGGGTCCGGGAGTTCCTGGAGCGGCCCACGATGACCGTGGCCGAGGCCGACGCCTGGTTCGACCGGTACGTGGAGCACTACAAGGCCGCCTGGACCGTCTTCCCCGACGTGGTCCCCGCCCTGGACGCCCTCGCGGCCGACTACCGGCACGGGGTGCTCTCCAACTCCTCCACCGCGAACCAGGACCCGAAGCTCCGCGACCTCGGTCTGCGTGACCGCTTCGAGGTGTTGGTCTGCGCCGTCGAACTCGGGATCAGCAAGCCCGAGGCGGGGGCCTTCCTCGCCGCGTGCGAGGCCCTCGGGTTGCCGCCCGGCGAGGTGGCGTACGTGGGGGACCAGCCGGAGATCGACGCACGGGGAGCTCGTGACGCCGGATTGACGGCCGTCTGGATCGACCGTGCCGGCGGCCGCGGCCCCGGACCCGACGGCGCGCACCGCATCGAGAGGCTCGACCAGCTCCCGCTGCTGCTGGCGCGGGATACCCGTTTTGGAGCACGGTCAGGCATCCGGTAATGTTCTTTCTGCGCCGCCGGAGCGGGCCGAGAGGCCGGACGGAGGCGCCACCCGAAGAAAAGCCCCGACGAGGGGTTGACTTTTGGTGGGGTATGGTGTAATTGGCAACACGAGGGTTTCTGGTTCCCTTATTCTAGGTTCGAGTCCTGGTACCCCAGCGCAGTGCAGTAGTAACGCAGTGCTTTGCCCCCGTTGTGTAGCGGCCTAGCACGCCGCCCTCTCAAGGCGGTAGCGCCGGTTCGAATCCGGTCGGGGGTACAGATCCTTCCCGCGAGATCTCCAGGGTCGCACCCGGACGTCTTGATGCAGGATCGCTAGGGCCCCCGTTGTGTAGCGGCCTAGCACGCCGCCCTCTCAAGGCGGTAGCGCCGGTTCGAATCCGGTCGGGGGTACTGTTGGTCTGGTCTAGACCACTTTGGGCTATAGTGTAATTGGCAACACGAGGGTTTCTGGTTCCCTTATTCTAGGTTCGAGTCCTGGTAGCCCAGCGCAGTAACAGCAACACCAGCTAGCCCCCGTTGTGTAGCGGCCTAGCACGCCGCCCTCTCAAGGCGGTAGCGCCGGTTCGAATCCGGTCGGGGGTACGCATCGAAGAGGCCCTCCGCGTTCATCGCGGAGGGCCTCTTTCGTGTTTCGCGCGTGCGGCGTCCGCACAAGTGCGGGCCCGGAGGCGCGTGTCAGGACGTGTGCGGCGTCGTACGCGCCCCCGGGCCCGGGGGTGAACAGGTGGGGTCGAAAGGTCAGCCGGAGCGGCGCAGGGCCTCCGTGAGTCGTGCGGCCGCGTCGATGACGGCCTGGGCGTGCATCCGGCCCGGGTGGCGGGTCAGTCGCTCGATCGGTCCGGAGACCGATACGGAAGCCACCACGCGGTTCGACGGCCCGCGCACCGGCGCCGAGACGGAGGCCACACCGGGCTCCCGCTCGCCGATCGACTGCGCCCAGCCGCGACGCCGTACGCCCGAGAGCGCCGTCGCCGTGAAGCGTGCGCCCTGAAGGCCGCGGTGGAGTCGCTCGGGCTCCTCCCACGCCATCAGGATCTGCGCGGCCGAACCGGCCTTCATCGGGAGCGTCGAGCCCACCGGGACGGTGTCCCGAAGACCCGAGAGCCGCTCCGCGGCCGCCACGCAGATGCGCATGTCTCCCTGACGGCGGTAGAGCTGCGCGCTCTCTCCCGTCACGTCACGAAGGTGGGTGAGTACCGGTCCCGCCGTGGCCAACAGGCGGTCCTCACCGGCCGCGGCGGCGAGCTCCGCCAGCCGCGGTCCGAGGATGAACCGGCCCTGCATGTCCCTCGCCACCATCCGGTGGTGTTCCAGTGCCACGGCAAGGCGATGTGCCGTGGGTCGTGCGAGCCCTGTCGCCGCGACCAGCCCGGCGAGGGTGGCCGGACCGGACTCCAGTGCGCTCAATACCAGAGCTGCCTTGTCGAGAACGCCGACGCCGCTAGAGTTGTCCATGAAACGATATTCGCGTCTCACACTGTGAAACGCAAGTTCAATTTTTCCAAGAACGAGCGAGTCTGTATGTGCGGGTCCACGAACCACTGGGTCCGAGCCGTCGTCCGGGACGTGGGGTACGGGCGGCACGGCGCACGAGATCTCTATGAAGCGCCGGCACAACCGGCCGGCCGGAGGGAAAGCGATGGGTAGGACACTCGCGGAGAAGGTCTGGGACGACCATGTCGTCCGGCGCGCCGAAGGCGAGCCCGACCTCCTCTTCATCGATCTGCACCTGCTGCACGAGGTGACCAGCCCGCAGGCCTTCGAAGGGCTGCGCCAGGCCGGCCGCAAGGTTCGACGCCTCGACCTCACCATCGCGACCGAGGACCACAACACCCCCACCCTCGACATCGACAAGCCGATCGCCGACCCGGTCTCCCGCGCCCAGCTGGAGACGCTGCGGGCGAACTGCGCCGAGTTCGGTGTGCGCCTGCACTCGCTGGGCGACGTCGAGCAGGGTGTCGTCCACGTCGTGGGACCGCAGCTGGGTCTGACCCAGCCCGGCACCACCGTGGTCTGCGGCGACTCGCACACCTCCACCCACGGCGCCTTCGGGGCGCTGGCCTTCGGTATCGGCACGAGCCAGGTCGAGCACGTGCTGGCCACCCAGACGCTGCCGCTGGCCCGCCCGAAGACGATGGCGATCACCGTCACCGGCGCACTGGCCGAGGGTGTCACCGCGAAGGACCTGATCCTGGCGATCATCGCCAAGATCGGCACCGGCGGCGGCCAGGGCTACGTCCTGGAGTACCGGGGCGAGGCCATCGAGAAGCTGTCGATGGAAGCCCGCATGACCATCTGCAACATGTCGATCGAGGCCGGTGCCCGCGCGGGCATGATCGCCCCCGACCAGACCACCTTCGACTACCTGCGGGGCCGTGACCACGCCCCCGAGGGCGAGGACTGGGACGCGGCGGTCGCGTACTGGAAGACCCTGCGCACCGACGACGACGCGGTCTTCGACGCGGAGGTCGTCGTCGACGGCGCCGCGCTGTCCCCCTTCGTCACCTGGGGCACCAACCCGGGCCAGGGCGCGCCGCTGTCGGCCGAGGTCCCCGACCCGGCTTCGTACGAGGACGCTTCGGAGCGCCTGGCCGCCGAAAAGGCCCTGGAATACATGGGGTTGACCGCCGGGCAGCCGCTGCGGGACATCAAGGTCGACACCGTCTTCGTAGGTTCCTGCACCAACGGCCGCATCGAGGACCTGCGTGCCGTCGCCGGCATCGTCGAGGGTCGCAAAGTCGCCGACGGCGTACGGATGCTGGTCGTCCCGGGCTCGGTCCGGGTCGCCCTGCAGGCCGTGGAAGAGGGTCTGGACAAGGTCTTCAAGGAGGCCGGCGCCGAGTGGCGGCACGCGGGCTGCTCGATGTGCCTGGGCATGAACCCCGACCAACTGGCGCCCGGTGAACGCTCCGCGTCCACCTCCAACCGCAACTTCGAAGGCCGGCAGGGCAAGGGCGGGCGCACCCACCTGGTCTCCCCGCAGGTGGCCGCCGCCACCGCGGTGCTGGGCCATCTGGCCTCGCCCGCCGACCTGTCCGCCGCCGACGCGACCGCCGGAGTCTGAACCATGGAAGCCTTCACCACCCACACCGGCCGGGCCGTCCCGCTGCGCCGCAGCAACGTCGACACCGACCAGATCATCCCGGCCCACTGGCTGAAGAAGATCACCCGCGACGGGTTCGAGGACGGGCTCTTCGAGGCCTGGCGCAAGGACCCGGAGTTCGTCACGAACCGCCCCGAGCGCGCCGGCGCGACCGTCCTGGTCGCCGGCCCCGACTTCGGTACGGGTTCCTCGCGCGAGCACGCCGTCTGGGCCCTGCAGAACTTCGGCTTCAAGACGGTCATCTCCTCCCGCTTCGCCGACATCTTCCGTGGCAACTCCCTGAAGAACGGTCTGCTGACCGTCGTCCTCCCGCAGGAGACCGTCGAGCGGCTGTGGAAGCTGACGGAGGCCGACCCGACCGCCGAGATCACGGTCGACCTGGTCGACCGCCAGGTGCGAGCGGAAGGTGTCGTCGCGGAGTTCGAACTCGACGACAACGCCCGCTGGCGTCTGCTGGAGGGCCTGGACGACATCTCGCTCACCCTTCAGAACGAAGCGGACATCGCCACGTACGAAAGCGCCCGACCCGCCTTCAAGCCGCGCACCATTCAGGTCTGATTCCTGCCTGATCAGCGCTTATTCGCCTTCTGGTGATCACATCGACAACACTGTGCCCCCCGCCCTCCGGCGGGGGGCACAGCCGTTTGTTGAGGCCCCGTGAGGCGACAACTCGCCCCAGATGGCACAATCTGTGCATGGAACGCGACAGTCAACTCGAGCTCTACGAACTCGTCGCGGACCGGTTGAAAGAAGCACACACACGGGTGCGCTCACTGCAAGTCCCGGAGGGCGTAAGGATGGCGCTGTCCCGGAAGCTGTTGGTCGTCACGGCCGCGGCGAAGCATGATCTCGCCGATGCGGCCAGGCGCCTGGACAGGTTGATGAAGGACCTCGACGAGGGTCGATTCCCTGAAGGCGACTGATGCGAAGGAACTCCGTAACGGACTACAGCGTTGCGGCACTAGGGTGATTAGCCCGTTTCGTGTTTGATTTGCGGTATATATCCGCCTAACGTGCGAAATAAGCTTGAACACATTCGTTCTGGCGAAGTCTCCGAAGGGGAAGACGTGAACAAGGCGCAGCTCGTAGAAGCGATTGCCGACAAGCTGGGCGGCCGTCAGCAGGCCGCGGATGCTGTCGACGCGGTACTGGACGCGATCGTCCGCGCTACCGTCGCGGGCGACCGGGTCTCGGTCACGGGCTTCGGCTCGTTCGAGAAGGTCGACCGTCCGGCCCGTTACGCCCGCAACCCGCAGACGGGTGAGCGCGTCCGGGTCAAGAAGACCTCTGTGCCCCGCTTCCGTGCCGGCCAGGGCTTCAAGGACCTGGTCAGCGGCACGAAGAAGCTCCCCAAGGGCGGCGAGGTGTCCGTGAAGAAGGCGCCCAAGGGCAGCCTCACGGGCGGTGCCTCCGCGACGGTCAAGAAGGCCGCCGCGAAGAAGGCCACCACCGCCAAGAAGGCCGCGGCAAAGACCGCGGTCGCAAAGAAGGTCGTGGCCAAGAAGGCCACGGCGACCGCCAAGAAGGCGGCCGTGAAGAGCACCGCCACGGCCAAGAAGGCCACCGCGGCCGCCAAGAAGACCACCGCCGCGACCAAGAAGGCCACACCCGCCGCGAAGAAGACCACCGCCGCGGCGAAGAAGACCGCGCCGGCGGCCAAGAAGGTCACCGCAGCGACGAAGGCGCCCGCCAAGAAGACGGCGACGCGCAAGGCCACCGCGAAGAAGACCACCGCCCGCAAGAAGTAGGGGCACGCGTCACACAGGCCGGGCCGGCTTTCCCCATGTGGGGGAGCCGGCCCGCGGTGCGTTCGGCGCGTGCGCCCCTCAGAACGTCTGCAGCGTCACCAGGGTGATCCGCAGGCTCGTACCCGCGCCGTCCGTCTCGATCCGGACCCGCTGCCCGGGCCGCAGCAGCCGCAGGCCTCCCGCGTCGAAGGCCGGGGCCTCGAAAGGCACCGGAGTGCCGTCGTCCAGCAGCACACTGCCGCTGCGGGTCCGGGAGTCGTACGTGTACGCGGTCGCCTGCATACGGGCACTGTATCGGGCGGTGTGGCGCCCCACACCGAGGGCGAGCGCACTCCGTAGATCCGCCGCCGTGTCCACGTCCCGGCGCACGCTGTCGACATCCGCCAGATCGATTTCCACCGCCCCCGAAGCCGAATGCCTGGCCCGTGACGGTCCGCCGAACGAGGGGGTCAATTCCACCTCCGGCGCGGCGGAAAGCAGAGTCGTCCCGATTCCGGCCGCATCCGCCAGAAATGCCCGTGGAAATACCGAAGCGTTTTCGAGCACGCGTTGCAATTCCGGTGGCCGCAGCGCCGGCAGATCGGCGTTCAGCGCGGCCACCGCGACGCCCGGCCGCCCCGACCGCACCGCCCGCGCCCCATGGTCCAGGGCCGCGTTGAGCCCCGCCGCCGGGGCGTCGGGGACGATCCGCGCCCCGAGCCGCGCCAGTTCCGCACCGGCCGCGGCGTCGTCCGTGACGACCACCACATCCGCGACCGCCGCGCAGGCCAGCGCCCCCGCGACGGTGTCCAGGGCGAAGGCCAGGGCAAGGCCCGGACGAGAGGCGCCCACGGCCCGCGCGAGACGGCTCTTCGCCACCGCCAGGGGCTTCAGCGGGACCACCAGACTCCAGACGGCGTTCGTGACGGACCCCTTCCCTCCGATGCGCTCCGGCACATCCTTCGGCCATGGTCAGGTCATGGCCGGGTCATGTGTCGGCCCATTGTCGCCTCCGCCCGGGCAACCCGGGAGTCCGGCGGGGTGAGCGGGGCGTACGGTGTTCTCGACAGAGACCGGGCGTGGGGTGACACTTGTCCGGCCGACGAGGTGCCCAAGCCGCGCACCGGTCCTAGAGGAAGGTGTCCGAGTGTCCCGCCGCAGAATCGGCTTCTGGTACCGCCTGGCGGCGGTCATCGCAAAACCGCCGCTGGTAGTGCTCTTCAAGCGGGACTGGCGGGGAATGGAGCACATTCCGGCCGACGGCGGATTCATCACCGCCGTCAATCACAACTCGTATCTGGACCCGCTCTCCTACGCGCACTTCCAGTACAACACCGGCCGCGTGCCCCGATTGCTCGCCAAGGCCGCCCTCTTCAAGGTCCCCGTCGTCGGGTCGATCCTGCGGGGCAGCGGACAGATCCCCGTCTACCGGGAGTCCACCAACGCCCTGGACGCGTTCCGGGCCGCCGTGAGCGCCATCGAGCGGGGCGAATGCGTGGCCTTCTACCCGGAGGGCACCCTCACCCGCGACCCCGACATGTGGCCGATGGCCGGCAAGACCGGCGCCGCCCGCGTGGCACTGATCACCAAGGCTCCCGTCATCCCCGTGGCCCAGTGGGGCGCGAACCTCGCGATGCCGCCCTACGCCAAGGAGAACAAGGTCCGGCTCTTCCCGCGCAAGACCCTCCAGGTGCTCGCCGGACCGCCCGTGGACCTCTCCGCCTTCTACGACCGGGAACCCACCCCGGACGTGCTGCGGGAGGTCACCGAGGTCATCATGGCGGCCATCACCGCGTTGCTGGAGGAGGTGCGCGGCGAGACCGCGCCCGAGCGGCCGTACGACCATCGCAACGCCAGGGCGGAACAGCGGCGCAAGGCCGCGGGGGAGGGCAACAAGTGACACGTCCCGTGAAGGCGACCGTCTTCGGAACAGGCTCCTGGGGCACGGCCTTCGCCATCGTGCTCGCCGACGCGGGCTGCGAGGTGACCTTGTGGGGCCGCCGCCAGGAGGTGGTCGACTCCATCAACACCGGCCGGACCAACCCGGACTACTTCCCCGGCGTCGAACTCCCCGCGAACCTCCGGGCCACCACCGACCCGGCCGAGGCCGCGGCCGGCGCGGACTTCACCGTCCTCGCCGTCCCCTCCCAGACCCTGCGCGACAACCTCGCCGCCTGGGCGCCCCTGCTGGCCCCCGACACCGTGCTCGTCTCCCTGATGAAGGGCATCGAACTCGGCACCGCCAAGCGGATGAGCGAGGTCATCGAGGAGGTGGCCAAGGTCCCCGCCGAGCGCATCGCCGTGGTCACCGGCCCCAACCTCGCCGCCGAGATCGCCGCCCGCCAGCCCGCCGCCTCCGTCGTCGCCTGCGTGGACGAGAGCGTGGCCCAGCGCCTCCAGGCCGCCTGCCACACCGCGTACTTCCGCCCGTACACGAGCACCGACGTCACCGGGTGCGAGCTCGGCGGCGCCGTCAAGAACGTCATCGGCCTCGCCGTCGGCATCGCGGACGGGATGGGCCTGGGCGACAACACCAAGGGCTCGCTCATCACCCGCGGACTCGCCGAAGCCACCCGCCTCGGCGTGGCGATGGGCGCCGACCCGCTCACCTTCTCCGGCCTCGCGGGCCTCGGCGACCTGGTCGCCACCTGTTCCTCGCCGCTCTCCCGGAACCACACCTTCGGCACCAACCTGGGCCGCGGGATGACCCTGGAGGAGACCATCGCGGTCACCAAGCAGACCGCGGAGGGCGTCAAGTCCTGCCAGTCGGTGGCGGATCTGGCCCGCCGCCACGGGGTGGACATGCCGATCACCGACACGGTGGTGGACATCGTCCACCACGGCAAGCCCACCCTGGTCGCGCTCAAGGACCTGATGGGGCGCAGTGCCAAACCGGAACGTCGCTGACTCCATTCCGCACGCCTGAGCGGGTACTCTCGTGGCGATATGAGCAGCGAGAACCTCCCCCAGACCCCTGAGCAGCAGGGCCGCAAGCCCCGCGTGGCCGTCGTGTTCGGCGGCCGCAGCTCGGAACACGCCATCTCGGTCGTCACGGCGGGCGCCGTGCTGCGCTCCATCGACCGCTCCAAGTACGAGGTGCTGCCCATCGGCATCACCACGGACGGCCGATGGGCGCTGACCGCCGACGAGCCCGAGCGGATGGCCATCGCCGACCGCAAGCTCCCGAGTGTCGAGGAGCTCGCCGACTCCGAGGGCGGCGCCGTCGTGCTCTCGGTCGACCCGGCCAGCCGCCAGGTCGTCTACACCGAACCGGGCGCCGTCCCCAAGGCCCTGGGCGAGGTCGACGTCGTCTTCCCCGTCCTGCACGGCCCATACGGCGAGGACGGCACCCTCCAGGGCCTCCTGGAGCTCTCCGGCATCCCGTACGTCGGCTCCGGTGTCCTCGCCTCGGCCGTCGGCCAGGACAAGGACTACATGAAGCGGGTGTTCACGTCCTTCGGGCTGAACGTCGGCCCGTACCTGACCGTCCGGCCCCGCGAGTGGGAGACCGACCGGGACGCCGCCACCGGCAAGATCCTGGACTTCGCCGCCGAACACGGCTGGCCGTTGTTCGTCAAGCCCGCCCGGGCCGGCTCCTCCATCGGCATCACCAAGGTCGACGACGCCTCCGGCCTGGATGCCGCGATCAAGGAGGCCCGGCGCCATGACCCGAAGATCATCGTGGAGGCGCTGCTGCGCGGTCGCGAGATCGAGTGCGGCGTCCTGGAGTTCGAGGACGGGCCGCGCGCGAGCGTCCCGGCCGAGATCCCGCCGGTCTCCAGCCACGACTTCTACGACTTCGAGGCGAAGTACATCGACTCCGCCTCCGGGATCGTGCCCGCCCCGCTGACCCCGGAGCAGACCGCCGAGGTGCGGCGACTCGCGATCGAGGCCTTCGAGGCCGCGTCCTGCGAGGGCCTGGTGCGCGCCGACTTCTTCCTCACCGAGGACGGCACCTTCGTCATCAACGAGATCAACACGATGCCGGGCTTCACCCCGATCTCCATGTACCCGCTGATGTGGCAGAAGACGGGCATCGAGTACCCGGAGCTGGTGGACAGCCTGATCCAGGCGGCCCTGCGCCGCTCCACCGGCCTGCGCTGAGACGCGAGCGTCGTCCGAAACGCCGACCGCCCCCCCCCCCCCGCCGCCCGGGGGGGGGGGGGGGGGGGGGGGGGGGGGGGGGGGGGGGGCGGCGGGGGGGGGGGGGGGGGGGGGGGGGGGGGGGGGGGGGGGGGGGGGGGGGGGGGGGGGGGGGGGGGGGGGGCGGCGGGGACGG
>NZ_JBICYT010000062.1:0-32087 GCF_043201215.1 Streptomyces sp. NPDC048331
TTTTTGTTCTCTCTACGCCCGCACAACACTCCCACCCCCCCCGGCCCCCCGGGGGGGGGGCGGGCGGGGGGGGGCCGCCCGGGGGGGGGGGGCGGGGGGCCGGCCCCCCCCCCCACGGGCGCTGGTCGTCAGGCGCCCAGGTGGTAGGCCTTGGCCCACTCCTTGTCGCCCTCCTTCTCGCAGTTGTCGGCGTACAGGGGGCCGATCTTCGCCGGAACGCCCGCGAACGAGGAGCAGTTGGACGCGAAGGCCTTGTGCCCGGCGGAGAAGCCTTCGATGTCGACACCGTCGTTGGCCAGGGCCGCGCCGGCGCCGCCCAGCAGGATGCCGGCGGCCAGGACGGACGCCGTCAGGGCAGAGCGAATACGCATGACACTCTCCTAAAGATCTCGATCGACGCGCCGGACAGACGGCACGCGACCGGCTCAACATCACGGAGAGTTCACGGGAAACGGTCTTTCACCCCAATGGCGGTCACCCTCTGTAGCATCAGGTGTCCCTGTGCCGGGAGTTCCCGGCGGGCTGAGGTCAGGACCGCAGGCGGGGGGCTGCGTCGTCCGGGGTGTCGGGGCTCGCGAAGTGGAAGGGGACGCCCAGGTATTCGGCGAGGGCGGTGCCCGCGCGGGTGGCGGCGGCCGCCGAGGGGTGGAGGTCGCCGGTGTCGGCGTCGCCGAGGGCACGTTGCGCCGTGCCCCGGTAGATCGTGGCGAGGCACTTCTCCCCGACCGGCTCCTCCGCGAGGGCCAGCAGGTTAACGAACCAGTCGTGCACTGTCCCCGTCCCAGATCGCCTCGATCGCCACCACCCGGCCCGGGACGCCGTGGGCGAGGGCGGCGAGCGAGTCGAAGTCGATCGGGGAGTCGGGCGTACGGGCCACCCGGTCGCCGTGGTGCTCGTAGCGCAGGTGCACGATCCGCTCGGCCCTGTGGAGGTCGACCCCCCAGGCTCGGCCGGCGTCCCACACCAGCTTGATCGCCGGCAGGAGGCGGTCCTGGAGGACGTATCCGTCGGCCTGGGTGCGGATGCCCTCCGGGAGCGCCGCCCACTGGTTCTCGATGTCCCGGTCCACGCCGTCCACCCCTCGGTTCGCCATGGCGTCATGATCGGCGGGCGGCCTTCCCCCGTCGAGGGGGTTTCGACGGACGAGGCGGCCGGTCAGAGGTACTGGGCGAACTCGTCCAGGGTGCGCAGGACTTCCGGCTTCGACGCCGACGGGAGCTGGAGGACGACCTCCTCGATGCCGAGGTCGGCGTAGTGGCTCATCTTGCCGGGGGTGGGCCGGACCGCGTACGGGACCACCTGGAGGGACTTCGGGTCGCGTCCGGCGGTCTCCCAGATCTGCCGCAGCACCGGAAGGGACTCACCGAGTCCGCCGCCGCCGATGGGGAGCCAGCCGTCGGCGTGGTCGGCGATCGCGGCGAAGAGCTTGGGGCCGGCCGCGCCGCCGATGAGGGTGCGCGGGCCGTGGAGGGGGGCGCCGGGGCCGAGTTCGCGCGGGGGCTGGACCGGCTTCGGGTAGGCGGTGCTGGCCTGGACGGAGCTGTACTGGCCGACGTACGCGGTGGGCTCGGGGGACCACAGGGCGCGCATCAGCGCCATCCGGTCGCGGACGAGGTCGCGGCGGGTGCGCCACTCGACGCCGTGGTCGGCGGCCTCCTCGACGTTCCAGCCGTAGCCGATGCCGAGGGTGAGGCGGCCGTGGGAGAGGTGGTCCAAGGTGGCGACCTGCTTCGCGAGGCCGATCGGGTCGTGCTGGGCGACCAGGGTGATGCCGGTGCCGAGGTGCAGTCGTTCGGTGACGGCGGCGGCCTGGCCGAGGGCGACGAAGGGGTCGAGGGTGCGCCCGTACATCTCGGGGAGTTCGCCGCCCATGGGAGCGGCGGTCTCGCGGCTGACCGGGATGTGGGTGTGTTCCGGGAGGTAGAGGCCGGAGAAGCCGCGCTCTTCGAGGCTGTGGGCCAGCCGAACGGGGGAGATGGTGCGGTCGGTGAGGAAGATGGTCGTGGCGATCCGCATGTGTTCTGGCACCTCCGAGACGTGGGACCCGCCACGGTACGGGCTGGGCCCTCGAATGTTGAGGGGGCGTCAGGTGGCGGGGTCGCGGTTCAGCCGCGCGGGTAGCGGGCCAGCCAGCCGGAGGAGGCGGCGGTGGGGCCGTGCAGGCTCGGCCCCTGCGTCATCTCCAGGGCGAAGTCGTCGGCGAGTTCCAGCAGCGCGGCGCGCCCTTCGAGCTCGGCGAGCCAGGCGGCCGGGAGGGCCGTCTCGCCGTGGAGCGCGCCGAGCAGGGCCCCGCACAGGGCGCCGGCGGCGATGGAGTCGCCGCCGTGGTTGACGGCGAGGCGCAGACCCTGCGGTACGTCCTCGGCGACGAGGGCGCAGTAGACGGCGGCGGCGAGGGCGTCGGCGGCGTCGGATCCGTCCGCCTCGTCGGGGGCGAGGGCCTCGACGGCCTCGGGGCCGGGCGAGCCCTGGGTGACGGCGGCCAGCGCGCGCTGGAGGGCGTCCGTGACGGGCCGATGGCCGGGGCGGGCGCCCAAGAGGCCCAGGGCCCGCTGGACGGCGGAGTCGAGGGAGTCGCCGCGGATCAGGCCGTGGACGATGACGGCGACGGCTCCGGCCGACAGGTGGGCGGTGGGGTGGCCGTGGCTCTGCGCGGCGCACTCGACGGACAGTTGGAGGACGAGGGTGGGCTCCCAACCGACCAGCAGGCCGAAGGGGGCCGAGCGGGTGGCGGCGGCCGCGTCCCGGGCGGTGGGGTTCTTCGGCTGGTCGAGGGTGCCGAGGACATCGTCGGCGAAGCCGGTCAGGCAGGCGCGGTGCGGGGCGCGGCGGGCGTAGAGCCATTCCTCCCGCGCGAGCCAGCCGTTGTCCTTGCGGCGCTCGTCGGGGCCCCAGTCGTGCTGGGTGGCCGCCCAGCGCAGGTACGCGCGGTGCAGGTCGGTGGGCGGGTGCCAGGCGCCGGAGTCGCGGCGTACGTGGGCCCGTATCAGCCCGTCCACGGTGAACAGGGTGAGCTGGGTGGCGGCGGTGACCCGGCCACGCCGACCGAGGGCGGGGGCCGGACCGGTCAGGCCGTCCGGGCCGTGGGCCTCGCGCAGGGCGGCGAGGGAGAGGCCGGCGGCGGGTGCGCCGAGGGCGTCGCCGAGGGCGGAGCCGAGGAGGGTGCCGCGGACCCGGCTGCGGAAGTCCTGCTGCTCGACGCGGCCCCACAGGCCGGTGGCGATACCGCGGCCGAGCGTGCGGTCCGTCCCGGCCGGGGCGGGGGCGGGGGTGCGGATGCCGGTGCGGTCCGCGGCGGCGGTCACCCCGGCCCCGGACGCGGGGCCGTGCCCACCCGCACGGGTCACCGGGCTGAGGCCGGCTCCGGGGCCGCCTGCCGTGGCGTGGCCGGCCGCCGGGGCGGGGCCGGCCGGCGGGGTGGTGGGGGCCGGCGGGGTGGTGGGGGTCGGGGTGGGGGCGTGCAGGGTGATGGCGGGGGTGTCGAGGGGCGGGTTCTGGCCCGGGCCGGGAGTGGTCGGCGTAGCGGCACCGCCGGTGGGGCCGTGGCCGCCCGGGATCGGGCCGGGGCCCGTCGCGAAGCCCGTGTCGTTCGTCGCGTTCACTGCGTCCATCTCCGGCACCGCGCCCCCCGCTGACCGTTCCCTCGATGCCCGGCGTCCCTACCCGTACCCGCCGCGCATGCGAACCCGCACTGTAGTGGACAGGATCGGTCGAATCCGGAAGTGGTCGACCGCGGGGCCCGTAAGTGAGCGTAGATCGGCCAGAATTCGAAGACTTCTGGCCGCGATCTGGAGCATGGCACGTTTTGCCAGTCGCCTTCGAGACGGTCGTTTTCGGTCACGCCTCGTTCATCGGTCGTTCTCCGCGGCCGCCCAGCCTCGGAGCCATGAAGAAGGCTCTCCTCGCCGCGACCGTCGTCGCCACCGCCCTCGCCGCCTCCGTGGTCGCGGCCCCGCTCGCCTCCGCCACCGGCTGGCACCGGCACGACCGGTCCGCCGTCCCGTTCACCGAAGCCACCGTCACCGCCGGAGCCGACGGTTCCTTCACCCTCCGGTGGAAGGCCCGCGGCACCGACCGGGTCGAGATCAAGGCGAACGGCAAGGTCGTCGCGAAGGGCGGCTCCCAGGGCAGCGCCGTGGTCAAGGGCCTGCCCGCCGCCGACCGCCAGTGGTTCGACTTCAAGCCCGGGCGCGGACAGGGCCTGCGCCTCGCCGACCGCCTGATCAAGCTGGACGGCACCGCCAACTTCCGCGACGCCGGCGGCTACCGCACCAGCACCGGCCAGTGGGTCAAGATGGGCGAGATCTACCGCTCGGACGCCCTGAACAAGCTGACCGAGAACGACCTCGCCAAGCTCCAGCGCCTGCGCGTCAGGACGGTCTTCGACCTCCGCATGGAGGACGAGCGCACCAAGGACGCCGACAAGGTCCCCGCCGGCACCACCTACGTCGTCGCCGACGTCTTCGCCGGCTCCGGCTCCTTCCAGACCATGCCCCGCACCCCCGACGAGGCCGTCAAGGCCATGGTCGACGCCGAGCGGGCGATGGTCTCCGGCGCCGGCGGCAAGAAGGCGTACACCCAGGTCTTCGAAGGCATCGAGCGCGACCGTGCCCGCTCCGTCCTCTTCCACTGCACCGCGGGCAAGGACCGCACCGGCTGGGCGGGCGCCGCCCTGCTGACCGCCCTCGGCGTCCCCCGCGAGACCGTCGAGGCCGACTACCTGGCCAGCAACGACTACCGCAAGGCCGCCAACGACGCGATCCTCTCCCACCTGCCCGCCCAGCAGGCAGCCGTCTACAAGCCGCTGCTCGACGTGCGCCCCGAGTACCTGAACGCGGGCTACGACGAGGTCCGGGCGAAGTACGGCTCCTTCGACCGCTACCTCGAGGACGGGCTCGGCATCGACGCCCGCGAGCTGAAGGAGCTGAAGCGGGACCTGCTGGTCGGCTGACCTGATCCTCGTCGGCCGACCTGCGGCACGTGCCGGCACGGAGGGGAGCCGGTCCCCGGCTCCCCTCCGTCCGCGCGTCCGCGCGTCCGCGTCTACGTCTACGTCTACGTCCGCGTTCGCGCTCAGTCCAGGACGGGCAGCAGCTCCGGCAGGTGACCGTCCGAGGCGCGGGCCGCCTCCTGCCGCTCCCGCGGCACCTCCCCGTACAGCGTCGTACGGGCCTTCGCGGGCCGCCCGGCCGCCTCGGCCACGGCGATCAGGTCCTGTACCGACTTGTACGAGCCGTAACTCGACCCGGCCATCCGCGAGATGGTCTCCTCCATCAGCGTCCCGCCCAGGTCGTTCGCCCCCGACCGGAGCATCTCGGCCGCGCCCTCCGCCCCCAGCTTCACCCAACTCGTCTGGATGTTGGGGATGTGCGGATGCAGCAGGATCCGGGCCATCGCCGTCACCGCGCGGTTGTCCCGGACCGTCGGGCCCGGCCGTGCGATGCCCGCCAGGTACACGGGCGCGTTGGTGTGGATGAAGGGGAGCGTGACGAACTCCGTGAAACCACCGGTCCGCTGTTGGATCCGGGACAGGGTCCGGAAGTGGCCGAGCCAGTGCCGCGGTTGGTCCACGTGCCCGTACATCATCGTGGACGAGGAGCGGATCCCGAGCTCGTGCGCGGTGGTGATGACGTCGATCCAGTCCGCCGTCGGCAGCTTGCCCTTGGTCAGCACCCAGCGGACCTCGTCGTCCAGGATCTCCGCCGCCGTGCCCGGGATCGAGTCCAGGCCCGCCTCCTTGGCCGCCGTCAGCCAGTCCCGTACGGACATCCCCGTGCGGGTCGCCCCGTTCACCACCTCCATCGGCGAGAAGGCGTGCACGTGCATGCCGGGGACCCGCTGCTTCACGGCGCGCGCGATGTCGAAGTAGGCCGTCCCGGGCAGGTCCGGGTGGATGCCGCCCTGCATGCACACCTCGACCGCGCCCACGTCCCAGGCCTGGGCGGCCCGGTCGGCGACCTGGTCGAGGGAGAGGGTGTAGGCGTCGGCGTCCGTGCGGCGCTGCGCGAAGGCGCAGAAGCGGCAGCCGGTGTAGCAGACGTTGGTGAAGTTGATGTTCCGCGTGACGATGTACGTGACCTCGTCGCCGACCACGGACCTGCGCAGGTCGTCGGCGATGCGGCACAGGGCGTCGAGCGCCGGCCCGTCCGCGTGCAGCAGCGCCAGCGCCTGCGCGTCCGTCAGCTTCGTCGGGTCGTCGGCGGCCTGCGCGAGGGCGCCGCGTACGTCGGTGTCGATGCGTTCGGCGACCATTCCGGGCGCGGCCGCCTCCCGCAGCGCCTCCCAGTCCCCGTACACGTCGTCGAAGTCGTCACGGCGGTCGCCGGTGCGGCCTTCGGTGTCGATGCTGGCGTGCAGGTCCGTACGTCCGTACGCCGTGAAGGCCTCGTCCGGCTCCTGCCACGGCCGGCCCTCGACCAGGGCGCCCTCGTCGGCCAGCCCGGACTGCGGGTCGGCCAGCGCCCGTACGTGCGGCAGCAGCCGCGGGTCCAGCCAGGGCTCGCCGCGCTGCAGGAACTCCGGGTAGATGGTGAGGCGTTCGCGCAGCTCGAAGCCGGCGGCGGCGGTCCGCGCGGCCAGTTCCTCGATGTGCGGCCAGGGGCGCTCGGGGTTGACGTGGTCGGGGGTCAGCGGGGAGACGCCGCCCCAGTCGTCGATGCCCGCGCCGATGAGCAGCGCGTACTCGGCGTCCACCAGGTTCGGCGGGGCCTGGATGCGGGCGCTCGGGCCCAGGATGTGCCGGGCGACCGCGATGGCGGCGGCCAACTCTTCCAGTTCCGCGTCCGGCATGCCGCGCATGGCGGTGTCCGGCTTGGCGCGGAAGTTCTGGACGATGACCTCCTGGATGCCGTGGTAGCTGCGCTGGATCCGGCGGAGCTCGAAGAAGGCGTCGGCGCGCTCCTCGTAGGACTCGCCGATGCCGATGAGGACGCCGGTGGTGAAGGGGACGTTGGAGCGCCCCGCGTCCTCCAGCACGCGCAGTCGGACGGCCGGGTCCTTGTCGGGGGAGCCGTGGTGGGGGCCGCCCGGCTCGGACCACAGCCGGGTGGCGGTGGTCTCCAGCATCATGCCCATGGACGGGGCGACGGGCTTGAGCCGCTGGAGGTCGGACCAGGACAGGACGCCGGGGTTGAGGTGCGGCAACAGGCCGGTCTCCTCCAGGACCCGGATCGCCATGGCGCGCACGTAGGCGAGGGTGTCGTCGTAGCCGTGCGCGTCGAGCCACTCGCGGGCCTCGGGCCAGCGGTCCTCGGGGCGGTCGCCGAGAGTGAAGAGGGCTTCCTTGCAGCCCATCGCCGCGCCCTGGCGGGCGATGTCGAGGACCTCGTCGGGGGAGAGGTACATCCCGTGGCCGCTCTTGCGGAGCTTCCCGGGGATGGTGACGAAGGTGCAGTAGTGGCACCGGTCGCGGCAGAGGCGGGTGAGGGGGATGAAGACCTTGCGGGAGTACGTGATGACACCGGGCCGCCCGGCGGCGGCGAGCCCGGCGTCCCTTACCCGTGCGGCGGAGGCGGCGAGGTCCCCCAGGTCCTTGCCACGCGCCTGGAGGAGTACGGCCGCCTCGGTCGCGTCGAGCGCGACGCCATCGCGGGCCCGCCGGAGCGCGCGGCGCATGGCGTTGTCGGTCGGTGCGTCACTCGGAGTGGTCATGGGCCGAGCATACGATCCGCTGATCCGGGGGTGGAGTGGGTCACCGCATCAGCTCACCGGCGTTGACCAGCAGAGACTGGCCGGTTATCGCGCGGGCCCGGTCGGAGGCGAGGAAGGCGACGGAGTCGGCGACATCCCCGTCGGTGGCCAGATCGGGCAGTGCCATCCGCTGGGTGAGGCGGGCGTGCACCTCGGCCTCGGGGACGCCCTCGGTGTGGGCGGTGAAGGTGACGAAGGCCTGCACGGGCGGCCCCCACATCCAGCCGGGCAGCACGGTGTTGACGCGGATCCGCTGCGGGCCGAGCTCGCGGGCCATGGAGTACATGGCGGAGGTCAGCGCCCCCTTGGAGGCGGCGTAGGCGGCCTGCTGCACCTCGTTGGGCGCGGCGACGGCCGACTGCGTCCCGATGATCACCACGGAGCCTCCGCGTTCCTTGAGCGCGGGCACGCAGGCGCGGGTCATCTTCAGCGTGCCGAGCAGGTTGACGTCGATGATCTGCTGCCAGGTCCCGAAGTCGGCGTCCTCCAGGCCCCCGAAGTACGAGTCCCAGGCGGCGACGTGCACGACGGCGTCGATCCGGCCGAAGCGGGTGAGCGCGAGCTCGGCGAGGGCCGCGCACTGGGCCTCGTCGGTGATGTCGGTGGCCCGGTAGGCGGTGTGCGCGCCGTCGGGGTCGATCTCGGCGGCGGATTTGGCGAGATTCGCCTCGGTCCGCGCCCCGAGCACGGCGTTCCCGCCGTCCCGCACGACGGTGGCGGCCACCTGATGCCCGAGCCCGGCCCCGACCCCGGAGACGATGACGGTCTTCCCTTGCAGCAGCATGACGGACCTCCGGGCGCGGTTTATCTGACGGTGCGTCAGGCTACGGCGCGGGTGCGTCCGTGTGAAGGGGCTCTGCGATGCCGGCCCGGCGGGAATGGCCCGGCCCGGCGTTCACCCGCGATCGGCGAGCAGCCTCCGTACGTGCGCGCTCCCGTTGAGGTAGAGGTGGTCGGCCAGTGCGTTCTTGCTGGGTCCGGCAGCCCGGTGCACCGCGGCGACGGCGTGCGCCATGGTGCGCCCTGAGGGAGCTGCTCGCAGGATCTGCAGAACCATCTGTACCCCTGTCTCCTCGGCGACGGTGACAACCGAGTTGGCGAGGTCGACCAGCTGGGTAGGTAGGTCGAACCGTGGCTGATCCCCTTCGGTGAGCGACGTCAGGCCCCGGCTGACGACGTCATGGATGTCAGGGAGGCAGGCACGCACGACCGCTTCGTCCAGGTAGTCCCCGAGCTTTTCCTCGAAGTACTCGCGGTCCGCAATGTGGATCAGGGAGCGGAACGTTTCCAGTCTGAGACCCGAGTTGTTCTTCTCTTCGGCGAGCTCACGGCTGTCCGCCACGGCGGCGGAAAACTGTCCGTAGCTGCAGTCCACCGAGAACTTCCGGTCCATCACGAGGTCGTACCAAGGAACGGCGCGCGGATTCGAAGTCGCTTGTCGAACTGCTTCGTACCCTTCCGCCTCCCCCCAGGCCGCAAGAGTCAAGCAGGCGAGATATCGATGCTGGTCGCCGGCCGACGTGTCATCGAGGAGCCGGATGAGGTCAGCAACGCGCTCGCGATGCTCGGGGTGGTCGTAGCCGCCGTAGATGACATCATCCACGTCGTCGGTCGGATTTCCTTCGAAGTCGGTTCCAAGGAGGTCTTCGAATCGGGTCATTCTGCTGCCCTGTCTCACTGTGGTCCCGAGATGTAGTCGCTGGGAACGATACCTTTGATCAGCCATTCCTGATCGCGTCGTGTGTTCATCATGTCGACCATCCGCTGGGCGATCCGCTTGGTCTTCGTGTTGCTGAGCCCCAGTTCACGTGCCGCTTCCTCGATCGCCGGACGAGTGCTGTCAGGCGGCACCGTGAGATCGACATGTCTGCCTGCGATCTCGTTCGCGCTCGCTTGAATTGCCGATTGGACATCCTCAGGGGAGTGGACGCTCACGCCTTGGACGCGGCCGCTTGCTATGTCCTGTTCCAGGCGGGGTAGGTCGATTTTTATTTTCCCGTTACCAAAGTCCTTGGCGTCGGCTCCATCACTGCTCAAGGACGTGTAAGGACTGTCTGATTTCTTAGGGTCTCGTCCGACCACGTGGTCGACGATACTTGCCTGGCCGTCCGGATTGGCTGGGACAAGGTCGCCGTTCTCATTCAGGTGGGACTTTCGCTGTCCCCTGCTGTTGAGCTCGCTGTAGAAGTCGTCATCCTGACGCATCAGAAGACCGCGCTCATCGGGTGGGCCGGCGGACGTACCGCTGGGTTCCGCATGCTCACCCACCCGGGCGGCTTCCCTGCGGGCCGCGCTCTCCGCCGCGTCCTCGGCGAAGCGCATTCCGGACCGGATCGTGGGCAAGCCCTTCGAGCCGATGAGGTCGGGGAGGAGGCGGCCCTTGAATTCGTCGGGGTCGGCCATATAGCTGTCGATCATCGGGCCGGGGATGCGTTCGGGGTGGGACGCGGTGGAGACGAGACCGGCCAGCGTCATGCTGAGGTTCTGGTGGAAATCTGCCGGGTGCGTCAGGTTGTACACGTCCAGGGGGTTCAGGCCGCGGGCGAAATTCAGAGTTCCCGCCGTGCCCTTGAGCGCGCCACCCACGACGTGGCTGAGTTCGACCGACTCCGAGCCTGCGTAGTCGACGATGTCGGCCAACAGCCGGTCCGTCGCCGGGGGCTCGGCCGGGGCGTGCTCCATGGCCGCTTTGAGGGCGCGTTCGGCCGTCGTGGCCGCCTCGTCGCGCTGCCTGCGGGCTTCGTCCAGGATCTCCTTGGCCCGCGTGCGGGCCGCGTCTCCCGGGTCCGCGCCCTCGACCGGGACCGGGCCCGGATCGTGGCCGGCCTTCGCGGCGGCCTCGTAGGCGTCCTTGTTCTTGAGGTGGGCGTCGTGGGCTTCCTTGGACGCCTTCATCGCCGCCTTGTGCAGCTCGATGGCCTCCCGGGCCTGCTTCTGCGCCCACTCCACCGTTTCCGCGTACCGGGCCAGCGCAACGCTCGCCGCCTCGCACGCGTCGGAGGCGCGCAGCCAGTCGGTGGGATGCATCGCGAACTTCGCCCGGAACGCGTCGGCCGCCTGCCCCTTCCACCGGTCCGAGTCGAGGGCCTTCATGCCCTGGCCGACCCGGTCGAAGGCCGCCTGGAAGTCTGCGAAGTGCTTGGCCGACTCGCGGAGCGTCGACGACCTGCCGTGGATCAGCTCGTCCGCCTGCTCGCTCTCGCCGAGCTGCTGCTCCCGTACGGTGGCCCCCAGACGGGACGCGGCGTTGTCACCGAAGTCCTCGACCTTGTCCGCCCAGCCGTGCGCGCCGGCACGGTCGAGGGCGCCACCGATCTCGTCGGTGGCCCGGTCCACGCCGTGGCCGATGACCTTCTTGGCCGAATCGACCTTCTCGTCGATCTTGTCGAGACCCTTGTCGATCAGTCCGCCCAAGTCCGTCATCAGCCCTCACCACCCGGCTGCGCCTCGGGTGCCGGGCCGACCGTGCCCTCGACCACCGCGTCCATCTCGTCCCGCAGTCCGACCGCATCGGCGAGCTGGTTGGACAGCAGGATGTCGGAACTGTTCAGGTCCCGGACGGCGCTCTTCCACGCCTCGCTGCCGTTCTCCGTGGCCCGGTCGTAGGACTCGCGGCTGTAGTCGGCGTCCCGGATCTGTGTGATCGGGTTGTCGGAGAGGACCTCGCCCCAGTCCTTGGCGATGATGTCCTTCTCCTCGGCGTACGGGTTGCCCAGTGCCGCGTTCGCCACGACCTTGAAGCTCCCCTGGATGTACTGGTCCTGTTCGTACATCGCGCCCGCCGAGAGCCCTACCTTCATGGCGAAGGCGTTACCTTGCCGCACCAGCGAGCGGACCCCCCCAGCCCCAGCGTTCGCAGAACGTGCCCAGGGTGGACGCCAGACCCTCGTGCCCGGTCTCCATCCCCGAGAGAGCCAGTGCCGTGAAGCCGCCTCCCATGCTCGCCGAGCCCACCGAACCGACTTCCTTCAGCTCCGCCAAGCTGTCCGTGATCCCCTTCGCGATCTGAGCCAGTGCCGGCTTCGACACATCGAGATCCGCCCCGTCCCCGCTCACGCTGCGGCCTCCCGTGCCTGCGCCACCGGATCCGCTGCCGGCGGTCGGCTGCAGGCGGCGTCCGCGGTAGCGGCCCGGAGCCGCCCCCACCCCTCGTCGAACCTCACCTGGAAACCCCCACCGCTGCCCTTTTGCGCATGATCGAACGTACTTTTGCATGGCGGCGTGGGTGGGCAAAATTTGTCGTTTAGTAGGACACGTGCCCCGCCAGGCGTGTCGAGTCGAACCTGAGCTCTTCGAGTGGGCTGTGCCGCGTCTCGCGCGGGTTCGCGTTCACGTCGACGGTCGATTCGGTTCGGGAGATGATCGGAGATGACCCCGCGGTACGAGGCGAGGACGTGAGGGCATGGCACTCCCGGATTCTTCCGGCCCGCCCCGGCGGGCTCGGTTGTGGGCCCTGCTGGCGGTGGTCTGTGCGGTGCTCGCGGCGCTGACCCTGGTCGGCGAGGGGATCGTCGGGGGGCTGCTCGTCCTCGTCGTCGGGATCGCCGGGGCGGCGCTCACGGCCATGGGGACCTGGTGGGTGGTGTCCCATCACGGAGCCGTCCGGCTGGTCGGCAGCCTGCTGATGGTGGGCGCGCCCGTGGCCATCCTGCTCATCTACGCCCGCGCGGACCTCTGGCCCACGGCTCTGCTGGCCATCGCGCTGTGGGCCGCCGCCGTGGCCTGCGCGCGGACCGCGCTGCGCGCCGCGCGCCGGCCCGACGGGATGCGTGCCGCCGTACGCGCCGACGCCCCGCGGAGCCCGGTGCTGATCATGAATCCGAAGTCCGGTGGCGGGAAGGTCGGCCGCTTCGGCCTCGTCGAGAAGGGCGAGGCGCTCGGCGCCCGGGTGGTGCTGCTGGACCCGGAGGTCGTCACCGACGTCGCCGCCCTCGCCCGGCAGGCGGTGGCCGACGGCGCGGACCTGCTCGGGGTGGCCGGCGGCGACGGGACCCAGGCCCGGGTGGCCGAGGTGGCCGCCGAGCACGACCTGCCGTTCCTCGTGATCTCGGCCGGCACCCGGAACCACTTCGCCATGGACCTCGGGCTGGACCGCGAGGACCCGGCCCGCTGCCTGGACGCGCTGGTCGACGGGGAGGAGCTCAGGGTCGATCTGGGGGTCGTGGGAGGCCAGTGCTTCGTCAACACGGCCTCGTTCGGCGTCTACGCGGAGATCGTGCAACGACCGGAGTACCGGGACGCCAAGGCGGACTCGGCCCTCGCCGCACTGCCCGACCTCCTCCTGGGCTACGCCGGCACCACCCTCGACGCGGTGACCGACGAGAAGCGGCTGGAGGCCCAGCAGGCGCTACTGGTCAGCAACAACCCGTACTCGTCCCCCGAACCGATGGGCGCCCGCCGGTCCCGGCTCGACCTCGGCGTGCTCGGCGTCGTCGGGATCCGGGTGAACAACGCCGCCCAGGCGGCCGACGTCGCGCTGCGCGGGGCGAAGGCGACGGGCCTGCACCTGCTCACCTCACGCCAGGTCGTCATCGGATCGGCCGCGGAACGCATCGCCGTCGCCGTGGACGGCGAGGCGCTGACCATGCCCACACCCGTGACCTGCGCCGTCCGCCCCGGCGCCTTGCGCGTACGGGTGCCCAGGGGTCGCCCCGGAGCCCCGCCGGCCGCTCCGCCCATGCAGTGGAGCGAGGTACTCGCCCTGGCCTTCGACCGACCGACGCGGCAGAACACCTCCTAGCCCGAGATGCCCGGGATGCCCGACCCCCGGGGCGGCCGCACAATGGGCCTTACCCGGTGCTCGTAGCGGATTGGCGGATTGGAGACATCCGTGAAGGACCTCAAGTTCGAGCAGAAGAGTTCCCTTTCCCGCCTCGAGGCCGCCGATCAGCTCGCCGCGCTCGCGGAGGCGCTGCGCCACGGCGGCAACGCCGAACTGGAACTCGGCCCCGGGAAGATGAGCCTGCGCGTCCCCGACGAGCTACGCACCGAGATCGAGGTCGAGGTCGGCGACGGGGAGATCGAGATGGAGATCGAGCTCAAGTGGCCCACCAGGCAGGCCGGGGCCGCGTGACAGCGCCCCCGGACGGCCCGCGGACGGTCCCGGAGGGGGAGGCGGGGCGCGGCGACTACAGCGGCGCCGTCTACGGCTCCCTGCTGGCGGCCTCCGTCGTGGTCGGGGCCGGGACGCTCGGCAAGTTCCCGCGACTGGAACTCGCCGTGCTGCTCCTGGGCACCGGCATCGTGTTCTGGGCCGCGCACGTCTTCGCCCGCCTCTTCGGGGCCCGTATGGTGCACCACCTGAGCTGGGGCGTGATCCGCAGTACGGCCAAGGAGGAGCGGCCGATCATCAAGGCGGCCGTCCCACCGGCCGTCGCCGCCCTCATCGCCCCGTGGCTCGGTCTGGGGCCCCAGGGCATCGCCTGGCTGGCGCTCGCGGTCGCCCTGATCGGCCAGGTCGGTTGGGCCACCGTGGCCGCCAGCCGCGCCGGTGCCTCGCGCCGGATGATGATGTTGGCCGGCGCGATCAACCTCCTCCTCGGGCTGCTCATCGTGCTCCTCAAGGTCGCCCTCGCGCATTGAAGGGCGGTGGCGCGACGGCGACCTCCGCTCCGCCTTCCGGCGACCTTCGCGCTACCGTCCCCCGTACTCCGCCAGCGCCGCGCCCAGCCGGCCGACGCCCTCGGCGATCTCGGCCGGCGTGTGCGTCGTGAAGGAGAGGCGCAGGGTGCGGGGGTCCGGCGCGGTGGCGTAGAAGGGGGCGCCCGGGACGAAGGCGACCCCGTGCGCGACGGCCGTCCTGAGCAGGTCCGTCGCCTCGTGGTCCGCCGGCAGCCGGGCCCACAGGAACATGCCGCCCGCGGGCAGGTTCCACTCGCAGTCGGCCGACAGGGTCCGGCCCAGGGCGCCGTGCAGGGCGTCGCGGCGCTCCCGGTAGGCCGTCCGGACCGCGGCTATGTGCGCGTCGAGGTCCACGGTCGCGAGGTAGTGCGCCGCGGCCAGCTGGTCGACGGTGGAGGTGTGGAGGTCCGCCGCCTGCTTGGCGACCACCGCGGCCCGCCGCAGCGCCGCCGGGGCCCGGAGCCAGCCGAGGCGCAGCCCGGGGGCCATCACCTTGGAGAAGCTGCCGAGCAGAGCCGTACGGTCCTCCGCCCCCGGGTGCGCGGCCAGCCACGGGACGTCGGAGCCCTCGTAACGGAGTTCCCCGTACGGGTCGTCCTCCACCAGCCACAGCCCGAGCCGGGCCGCGGTCCGCGCGACCGCCGCGCGGCGGTCGGTCGGGAGGGTGCGGCCGGTCGGGTTCTGGAAGGTGGGGACGGTGTACAGCAGCTTCGGCCGCTCACGCGCGACGACGTCCGCCAGCGCGTCCGGCAGGATGCCCTCCGCGTCGCAGGGCACGGCCACGACCCGGGCCCCCGCGAGGCGGAAGCACTGGAGGGCCGCGAGGTAGGTGGGGTTCTCGACCAGCACCACGTCGCCCGGTTCGACCAGGGTGGCGGTGATGAGGGTCAGGGCCTGCTGGGAGCCCGAGGTGATGAGTACGTCGTCCGGGCCGGTCGGCAGCCCGCGCGCGGTCGCCCGGGCGGCGACCGTCTCGCGGAGCTCGGGAGCGCCTTCGGTGGTCGAGTACTGGAGCGCGCGCCGCGCGGACACCGCGAAGGCGGCGTCGTACGCCGCACGCAGGCCCTCGGTGTCGAAGAGTTCGGGCGCGGGGAGGCCGCCGGCGAGGGAGACGATCCCGGGGCGTTCGGTGAGCGCGAGGATCTCGCGTACGGGCGACCCCTCCACGGAGGTGGCACGAGCGGCGAACGCGGGCGGCGGCGCGGGGGCGGTGGAGAGGGCGAGGGTGGCGGCGGTGGCGGCGGTGGCGGTGGCGGGCACGGCGGCAGGCACGGGCAGCTCCTTCAGGAGGCGGGTGCGCGCATCGTAGCGAGGGAAAGTTGTAGACGGCACGTATGTATCAGGGGGTGGACCGGCCGCCGAGGTCCCCCGACCCCTCCCTATCTGACGCTGCATCAGCTAGACCGTTCCCATGACGACAGGAGAGCAGGACCCGCAGCAGGACACCCGCGTCGAGGACTACGCCGAGCTCGCGGCCGTCGGCCCCTACGGCGTCCACCCCGGCCATGCGCTGATCACCATGGTGGAACCGCACCCGGGCCACGAGTACGCGTACAACCGCTGGTACGAGGACGACCACTACTACGCCGGCGCCATGGCCATGCCCTGGATGTACGCGGGCCGTCGCTGGGTCGCCACCCGCGAGCTGCAGGAGCTGCGCTACCCCGAGAAGTCGGCCGTCGCCCAGCCGGTCACCGCCGGCTGCTACATCTCGACGTACTGGGTCACCCAGGGTCGCTACGACGAGCACATGAAGTGGACCGTCGGCATCAACAAGCGCCTGAACCGCGACGGGCGGGTCTACCAGGACCGCACCCACGTCTTCACGTCCTTCCAGGACCACGCCGCCACCGTCTACCGCGACGGCGCCGCCGGCCCACGGGACTTCCACGCCCTGGACCATCCGTACGAGGGCCTCGTCGTCCAGGTCGTCGACGCCGACGGGCCCGAGCAGCGGGCCGAGTTGCTGGAGTGGCTGCGCTCGCGCGCCCTGCCGAAGCGGCTGCACGGCGGTCCGGCCGCGATGGTGACGGTCTTCCGTCCCACTCCGCTGCCCGGTGACCGGATGACGTACGTCAAGCAGGTGGAAGGCGTCGACACCCGCCTCACCCTGCTGTGGTTCCTCCAGCAGGACCCCCGTACCTGCTGGGACCGCTTCCAGGGGCTGGACACGGAGGTCGCGGAGGCCGGGCTGGGGCGGGTGGAGCTGGTGGCGCCGTTCATCCCGACGGTGCCGGGGACCGACCGTTACGTCGACCGATTGCGCTGAGGGGCGCGAGGGGCGCTGAGGTGATCACCGGCGCCCCGGGCATGGCCGAGCCCCCTCGGCCAAGACGGCGGGTCGGTCGAGAGGGCTCCAGTCAGTGACGCGGGTGCTGCGGGTGGTACATGTGCTGCGAGTGCTGCGGGTGGTGCAAGTGGTGCGACAGCCGGGCCCGCTGGTGCCGACCGCGGGGACCGAACGGTAGGGACGGCGAGGACGGTTGGGACGCGCCGTGACGTTCAGGCGAGGCGTCCCAGCCGGCCCTCGGTGACGCCGGCGACGAACGAGGTCCAGGAGTCGGGCGCGAAGGTGAGGGACGGGCCGTCCTGCGCCTTCGAGTCGCGGACGGCGATGGCCTCCATGACAGGGGACTTGACCTCGACGCAGGCGCCGTTGGCGGAGTAGGAGGACTTGATCCAGTTGGCCGTGGCGCCCTGGCGAATAGCCATGTTTCTCTCCGGTGAGCGAGTAGTTCCGGTAGTTCCGGTGTCCTGTCGGCCACTTTTCCGGCTGACCTGATCGACGCTACCGGCAGCTCCTGACGGGTGAAGGGACCATTCACCCGACCGGGTGGCATATTCCATTCAAGCCTTCTGTGGCTGGGGAGTGACGGTGTACGGTACCGACCCGCTTGCCACAGGCATGGTAGATCTCGGTCGTATCCCGCCCCTATGCGCCCTTGTCGGCATATTGGTTGATGATCCCCGAGATGAAGTCCCGGGTCTGGTCGACATTGAGCGCCTGCGCGCGCAGGTGCTCGTACATCACGCTGTACTTCTGGACGTCGTTGGCCTTCTCCAGGTACAGGTCGCTCGTCACGCCCTCGATGTAGACGACGGTCGAGTCGGACGCGTCCGGGAACTCCAGGATCGCGTACTGGCCGTTCACGCCGGGGTGCGCGCCCAGCTCGAAGGGCATCACCTGCACCGTGACGTGCGGCTGCTCCGATTGCTCTATCAAGTATTCGAGCTGCCGGATCATCAACTGGGCGTCGCCCACGCGCCGGCGCAACGCCGCCTCGTCGATCACCGCCCACAGGCGCAGCGGACCGAGGTCCGGGTTGTTGTTCTCCGTCTCGGAGAGCCGCTTCTGGCGGTGCATGCGGACCTGGACGCGCTTGTCGACGTCGGCCGGGGCGGTCTCCGGCCACGCGCCGCGGACCAGGGACTGGGCGTACTCCGTGGTCTGGAGCAGCCCCGGGATCACCAGGGGCTCATACGTACGCAGGCTGGCGGCGTCCGTCTCCAGGCCGATGTAGACGCTGTACGGGATGTCGCCGAAGGCGTGCCACCAGCCCTGCTGGCGGGAGTCCTTGGCCATCTGCATGAGCGAGTCGATGAGGCGGCGGTCCTCGACCTCGTAGACGTCGCACAGGTCGCGGACGTCGCGCTGGCTGATCGAACGGCGGCCGTTCTCCAGTCGGCTGATCTTCGACTGGGAGACGAGGAGGCGCTCGGCGACCTGTTCGGCCGTCATGCCCTTGTCCTCGCGGAGCTTGCGCAACTCCATGCCCAGTCGGCGGCGTCGGACGGTGGGATTGACATTGGACGCCACGTGAACGGCACCTCCGCCTTCTTCTGTCGTTGCAGCTGTCTCTCTGCGTATCTGGTGTTGAGCAGACTGCCACCGAAGCGGGCGGCGCCGCTGGGGAACGCCGGGAAACACAGACGCGCGGGGTGGCGGGGTCGGCGAACCGGCCCCGCCACCCCGCGCGCTGGCGGCTCCCGAACCGACCGGGTCCTCACGGACGTCGGTCTGGGCGGTGGCGTTGCGATGGTGGTGCGATGAAGCGGGTGGAACGGGGTGGATCAGTGCGCGGCCGCGCGGGCCATCGCGCCCGTCCGGCGCGGCTGCAGCGGAACGCTGCTCGCCGTGGCCCGGGCCGGCGGTGCGGGTGCGCGGTCACGGCGTGGCTGTGCGGCCACACCGTTCTGGACGTCCATCACGGCATGCGCCACGAGTCCGCCCATCGGGTCGTGCCGTATCAGGTCCCGCAGTCGAGACCTGGACGACCGCCCCTCGTTACCGGGGTACAGGTGCTTGCCGAGTCCGACCGCGTGGGCCAGTGCGGCGAGCGCCGCGGTCCGCGGGTCCGGCGGTACGCCGGTGCGGATCGCACTGTCGAGCCGGGCTCGGATCTCCCGGCTGATCTCCGTGTCGGTCGCCTGGTAGCGAGTCGTCGGAAGCACTCCGCACATCTGTCCCGCGACGGCATGCACCATGCCGCAACGCTCCAGATGAGCGAGGTAAATCTGGCGGAGCCCCAGTCGGGGTCCACCGATCCAGTGGACGGCCCGTACCGGGCTGCCGCGCCTGCGCAGCAGTTCCAGTGCGGAGTCCAGAGTCGGATCTCCTGTCGGCCGTGGCATCACCACGGCGATACGATCCCCATCAGGGGCTATCCGTCCTGCCAGAGCCAGCTCCACTAGCTGTGCCCCGGCCAGGCCGAGGTCGAGCGACTGCGGCTGCGCCGTGGTACCCGTGGCCGGGTCCAAGGCGAGCAGCAGAAGCTCCTCCGGAATTGTTCTGCGGCTCCTGCCCATCCATGCCTCCCCGCGTGGATGAGTGACAGGGTGACGCCTCTCACATTCATCTGTCGAGAGCGCGTGGCCGCTTTGTGGGGGAACCCGCAGCTATGTCGTTCTCGTCTCGCACGGGGGCGATGCTCCCGAGACGGGACACTGTTAGACATTCGGACAGCCGGACGTGGCGGCGATGGAGGAGGAACGGTGGCGGGCGAGTCCCCCGACAAGTCGGTAGATGAAGGAGCGCCGGGGGCGGCGGAGTCGTCCGCGGAGCGTGACCCGAGGCTGTCGGTGTTCCGGCCGCGGGATCCCGAGAGCGGCGGGGCCGCGGCGGCCGGTGCCGGTGTCGGCGTCGAAGTCGATGTCCAGGCCGAAGCCGAAGCCGAAACGGAAGCTGACGCCGAGCCCGAGCCCGAGGCCCGGCCCGAGCCCGAGGTCCGGCCCGAGCCCGAGGTCCGGCCCGAGCCCGAGGTCCGGCCCGAGGCCGACGCCGAGCCCGAGGCCCGGCCCGAGCCCGAGGCCCGGCCCCAGGCCGACGCCGAGCCCGAGGCCCGGCCCGAGCCCGAGGCCCGGCCCCAGGCCGACGCCGAGCCCGAGGCCGACTCCGAGCCCGAGTCCGGAACCGAGCCGGTGGGCGAAGCCGAGCCCGAGGGCGCAGCCGAGCCCGCGCCCGAGCCCGGAGCCGAGGCCCGAGCCGGCGAGCGGGACCCGCTGCGGGACGCGGTCGCGGCGTGGGTCGCCTCCGCCGACGAGGCCGACGAGGCCGACGAGGCCGACGAGGCCGACGACGCCGGCTCGGCCGTAGCCGAGGATTCCGCTTCGGCGGACGACGCGGCGGGTGCGACCGATCCCGAGGTCGACGGTTCCGGCACGCCGGATGCCCGTACCGCGGCAGCGGACTCCGTAGCCGACTCCGAATCGGATTCCACTTCGAACTCCTCCGATGCCCCGGCCCCGGCTGTCGAAGAGCAGCCCGCGGCTGAGAAGCAGAAGGTGGGGGAGCCTGCGGACAGCGAGCGCACCGCCGTGTTCAGGGCATTCACGCCCGCCAAGGCCAAGCCCGAGGTCGAGCGGCCGAAGGCCGAAGAGGCTCCGGACGGTGAGCGCACCGCCGTGTTCCGCGCCTTCAAGGCTGATTCCGCTTCGGCTCCCGCCGCCGAGCGGCCCAAGCCCGCGGCCGAGAAGCCGAAGGTGGAGGAGCCCGCCGACAGCGAGCGCACCGCCGTGTTCCGCGCCGTGAAGCCCGCTTCCGCTTCGGCTCCCGCCGCGGAGCCGAAGTCGCCCGCCGCGGCCGAGAAGCCCGTGGACAGCGAGCGCACCGCGGTCTTCCGCGTCCCGAAGGTGGACGCCACCGAGGCGGAGGCCCCGAAGCAGGCCCCCTCCAAGCCGCTGACCCTGGCCAAGCCGAACGAGGCCCGGATCGCCGCCAAGCCGGCCGACCCGAAGCCCGCCGACCCGAAGCCGGCCGACCCGAAGCCCGCCGACCCGAGGCCGGCCGACCCGAGGCCCGCCGAGCCCAAGCCCGCGGCCGAGCCGCCCAAGGGCAGCACCTTCGTACCGCTGCGTCCGGAGGGCACCGCGCCCGCGCCGACGCCCGCGGCCGGGCAGCGCCCCAAGGTTCCGGTGCCGCCCGCCACCGCGCGGTTCGACCACTCCGAGCGGACCACGCAGCAGCCGCTGCCGCCCAAGCCGCCGCTCGACATGCTGGCGGACCTCACGAACAACCCGCCCCCGCCGCCGAGCCCGATGCGCACCGCCATCCGGCGGGTCAAGATCTACGCGCCGCTCGTCGCGCTCCTGCTCATCATCCTGGCCGTCGTGCAGCTGGTGCGCCCGCTGCCCCAGCCGACGCTCGTCATGACCGCGAAGTCCTCGTACGCCTTTCCCGGCGCGAAGCCCGACCTGCCCTGGCCGACCGAGGGGCAGGCCTCCATGGCCGCCGCCGGACTCGGCACCATCGGCAGCTCGGGCGAGCAGAAGCCGGTGCCCATCGCGAGCGTCACCAAGTCGATGACGGCGTACATCATCCTGCGCGACCACCCCTTCAAGAAGGGGGAACAGGGCGCCATGATCGACGTCGACAAGACCGCGGAGACCGAGGGCAAGAAGAACAACTCGACCGACAACGAGTCCACCCTCGACACGGTCACCGAGGGCCAGAAGATCTCGGAGTACGACGCGATCGCCGCCCTGATGATCCCCTCGGCCAACAACATCGCGCGCCTGCTCGCGCGCTGGGACTCCGGGTCGCAGGAGGCGTTCGTCAAGAAGATGAACGACACCGCCAAGGAACTCGGCATGACCAACACCACGTACACGGACCCCTCGGGTCTGGACGCGACGACGGTCAGCACCGCCGAGGACCAGGTCAAGCTGGGTCTGAAGCTCGTCGAGATCGAGGCGCTGCTCGACATCACCAAGAAGACCAACTGGACCGACCCGTCCGGCAAGACCTGGCGGAACTGGAACGGCCTGACCGGCCCCGCCGGCGCGCTCGGCATCAAGACCGGTACGACGACCAAGGCCGGCGGAAACCTCCTCTTCGCCGCGCAGAAGAAGGTCGGCAACACCAACCAGCTGATCGTCGGGGCGGTCCTCGGCCAGCACAAGCCGGCGATCATCGACACCGTGCTCGCCGCGAGCAAGCAGCTCATGGTCGCCACCCAGAAGTCCCTCGACGGCGCGACCGTCGTGAAGAAGGGCGATGTCGTGGGCTACGTCGACGACGGGCTCGGCGGCCGCACGCCGGTCGTCGCCACCGCCGACGTGCAGGCGATCGGCTGGGCCTCGCTGACCGTCGACGTCAAGCTCGCGGACGGCGGGGGCAAGCTGCCGCAGACCGCGACGGCCGGCACCGAGGTCGGCCTGCTGACCGTCGGTGAGGGTGCCAGCCAGGTCAAGGTGCCCGTGGCGCTGAAGACCGACCTGGCCGCGCCGGGTATCGGCAGCAAGCTGACGCGCGTCGGCTGACATCCGGTGAGAGCGTGGATCCGGCGCCCCGGGCAACCCCGGGGCGCCGGGCCGCGTCTTGGCCCCCGGGAAGTTCGTGACTCATGGGTTGGGGAGTGCGGCAGTGACCACCGCTGAGCAGCAGGGCAGGCGCCCGGAGGCCATCCCGACGGCCGACGTGCCCGGGGCGCCCGCCGCGGGCGCCGGGTCCGCCGTGGTCGCCGGGTCGGCGGGCTCCGCCGTCCTCTCCGCCCCGGCCCCGGCCCAGACCCCGGCGCCCGCGTCCGCGCCGGCGTCCGCGCTCGACGGCATACGGCCGCCCCGCGGCCCGCTCGGGGTCGTGCTCGACGCGGCCCGGCGCCACCCGGTGGTCGTCGCCACCGTCCTCGCCGGGCTGCTGCACGTCGTCTGGTTCTTCAGCTTCGCCAACAGCGGCGGCGACCTGGCCGCGCAGGACGCCTGGGCCGAGTTCGTCGGCCGCCACCCCGACTCGGCGTACAACCTCGCCTGGTACGGCGGCATGCACCCCGTCTCGTACAGCGTGGTCTCGCCGTACCTCATGCACATGCTCGGCGTCCGGACCACGATGATGATCGCCGGCACCGTCTCCGCCGCGCTGCTCGCGCTGATCCTGACCCGCTGCCGCGGGGCCGTGCGCGAGCCCCTGTGGCCCGCGCTCGCCGGGGTCTACGGGCTGCTCTGCAACGCCCTCTCCGGCCGTGTCACCTTCGGCCTCGGCGTGATGTTCGCGCTCGGCGCCGTCGCCGCCGTCTTCTGCTGGCCCCGCAAATGGGCGGAGCGACGCTGGGCGAAGGCCGCGGTGGCGGCCCCGCTGGCCGGCCTCGCGACCGCCGCCAGCCCCGTCGCCGGACTCTTCCTCGGAGTGATCGCGGCCGCGCTGTTCCTGAGCGGGCGGCGCCCGGGCGCCTACGCGCTGGGACTGGCCCCGGTGGCCGTGGTGGGGCTGTCGGCGTGGCTGTTCCCGTTCTCCGGGACCCAGCCGATGAAGATCGGCTCGGCCGGGCTGCCGTTCGTGTTCGGCCTGCTGATCGTGTTCCTCGTACCGAGGCGGTGGAAGACCGTCCGGATCGCCTCGGCCGTCTACGCCCTCGGGGTCTTCCTCACCTGGGTGATCGACTCCCAGGTCGGTTCGAACGTCACCCGCATGGTGATGCTGTTCGGCGGGGTCGCGCTGCTCGCGGCCCTCCCGTACGAGCTGCCGCGCTCGCGGCGCTGGTACGGGGTGCTGCTGGCCTTCGTCGGGCTGAACGCCTGGATCACCACCAACAGCGTCACCGACATCGTCCGCACCACCCCGCTGGCCGCCTGGAGCCGGGAGCTGGCCCCGCTCGTCGACCAGCTGCAGAAAGCGGGCGCCGACCGGGGCCGGGTCGAGGTGGTCCCGGCCAGCAGCCACCGCGAGTCCTCCGCCTTCCCCTCGTACGTGAACCTCGCGCGCGGCTGGAACCGGCAGGCCGACCTGGAGCGCAACCCGCTCTTCTACGACGACACCCTCAGCGCCGACAGCTACCGGGCCTGGCTGGAGCGCTGGGCCGTGCACTACGTGGTGCTGCCCGCCGACACACCCGACTCGGGCGGGGAGGACGAGGCGAAGCTGGTGCGGGCGGGGCTGCCGTACCTCCAGCAGGTGTGGGGCGACGCGAACTGGCAGCTCTTCAAGGTCGACGAGCCCACCGACCTGGTGGCCGGCCCGGCGACCGTGGTGCGGGCGAGCGCCGACCAGCTGGTCGTCGACGTGAAGCGGCCCGGACGGGTGCTCGTACGGATCCCGCACTCGCCCTGGCTGGGGCTGGTGGACGCGGCGGGCAAGCCCGTACCGCCGCCGCAGGAGACCTTCGCCTCCAAGGCGCGGGGCGGCAGCGGGGACGGCGGTGCGCTGCGCAAGCAGTACGCGAACACGGGCGGATGCCTCTTCAAGGCCGCTCCGGACGAGACCGGGGACGTCTGGACCGAGCTGCTGGCGCCGGCGCCGGGGGAGTACCGGGTGGCGGCGAAGTACCAGCTGCCGCGGGGGACGCCCTGCCCGGAGGACCTGGTGCGCCAGACGCTGGGCCAGTCGAAGCGCCCGGCGCCGCCGCGTCCTTGATCGCGACGTCCACCTGCTCTTGATCGGAATTCTTTACACATCGGTCCGGGTGCGTTGGTCCGTATATGTGCATACGATCCCAGTAGTCCGATTGGGTGCTTCCCGAAGGAGTTGACGACGGGATGAACAAAGAGCAGAAGCGGGATGTCCGGGCGGCCATCGCGAAGGCGCAGGAGGCGGCTCAACCGCCGCGCGCTCCGGGACACGGCTTCAGCGGTCCGGTACGGAGCAAGGTGAAGGGCGGCCTGCACACGAAGGCCGCGCTCAAGCGAGCCGGCACTCCGCAGGGCGACCGTATCGGCGAACGCAGCAGTGGCCTGAGCTGACCGTGATGGCACAGCCCTTCCGGCCCGCGCCGGAAGGGCTTCGTGCGCTCCGTCGCAATCCGGCCTGAGCCGGTGCGATCCGGCCGGATCCCGCCGCTCACCCACCGGGGCCCGCGCATTACCGTGACGTGACCATGAACGACACGCAGCGCGAGGAGCGGCTGTGGCCGCGCTCGCGGCTGCCTGCCTGGACCTCCACCCTGACCTGGAAGGCCACGGTCTTCATCACCCTCATGTGCTGCGGGCTCGCGGCACTGCTGGGCTGCCTCGTGCACGGCGCCATGACCCGCCAGACCGTGGGCTCGGCCCGGGAGAAGGCGCTGACCCGGCTGGAACGGACCATCGAGGCCTACGAGACCGGTGCGCGCATGCCCCGTGGCGAGGGCATCGACCCGGCCGGCCTGCCCCCGGAACTGCGCGCCCTGGCCGTCGGCGGCCGGCGCGGCACGGCCGTCGGCACGTACCGGGGCCGGCCCGTGATGTGGGCGGCCGGACCCGCCGCCCACGGCAGCGCGATAGGCGTCTCCGTGGACTTCCGCGCGAGCGAGCGGACCATCGCCGAACTGGACCGGGCCATCCTCGGCTCCTCGGGGCTCGCCATCGGCGCCACCCTCCTCATCGGCGCGTTCGTCGTCACCCGGATCACCCGAAGACTGCACCTGACCGCGCAGGTGGCCCGCCGGATCAGCGCCGGCGACCTGGACGCGCGCGTCGACGACAGCACCCGCAGCAAGGACGAGGTGGCCGCGGTCTCCCGGGCCCTGGACACCATGGCCTCGTCGCTGCAGGGCAAGCTCGAAGCGGAACAGCGGTTCACGGCCGATGTCGCCCACGAGCTCCGCACCCCGCTGACCGGCCTGAACGCGGCCGCCGAACTCCTGCCGCCGGGCCGCCCGGCCGAGCTCGTACGGGACCGGGTGCGGGCGATGCGCTCGCTGACCGAGGACCTGCTGGAGATCTCCCGGCTGGAGACGCGCAGCGAACGCCTGGAACTGGACTCGCACGACCTGGCCGACCTGGCGGCCCGCACGATCCGCGCCTCGGGCACCGACACGGCCCTGGAGGTGCGGGGCGCGCGCGGGTTCCTGCGGGTGGACACGGACCGGCGGCGCCTGGAGCGGATCCTGGGCAACCTCGTGGCCAACGCGCACCGCCACGGCGCGGCCCCGGTCACGCTCACGGTAGAGGGCCGGAACCTGACCGTGACCGACTCGGGCCCCGGCTATCCGGAGTACCTGCTGAGCTCCGGCCCGCAGCGGTTCCGTACGGAGGGCACGAACAAGGGCCACGGGCTGGGCCTGACCATCGCCGCCGGTCAGGCCCGGGTCCTCGGCGCCACCCTCACCTTCCGCAACCGGGAGGCGGGCGGCGCCGAGGCCCGCGTCACGCTTCCAGAGCCCGTAGCACCGGGAGCAACCGCGCCTCCTCGCCGTCGAGATGCGCCTCCAACTCCCGGCTCATCCGCTCCACCCGCTCGCTGAATCCGGCCCCCGGCGCGTCCAGGGCGCGTACCAACTCCTCCTGGAGCCGCGCGATCGTGGCGTGCTCGGCACCGATCCGGCGGAAGAACTCCCGCATGTGCGGATGCTGTTGCTCCAGGTACGGGAAGAGGCCGGCGTCCTCGCTCCGGTGGTGGAACTCCAGCGAATGGCAGAACGCCAGGCAGTGCTGGCGCAGTTGCAGCCCGAGGGAGGCCGCCCCGGCGCCGCTCGGCTCCGCGCGCGCGAGTTCCCGTACGAGGGCCAGCTGCGCCCGCAGCCAACCGTGCACCTCGAGCAGCTTCCCGGCGATCCCGCCTTCCTGGGACGGGACCTCGTGCGTGCGCTGGAGCGCCACGACGGGGATCACCCGCCGGGTGCCCGCCTGGTACTCGCCGTAGCCGGGCTCCGCCTGGACGATCCGCGCGAACAGCTCGTCCCGCCGGGCCCCTTCGGCGGGCACGGCGACGGCCTCGTACTCCTCGGTCCCGGTCTCGACCTGGACGAGGGGCAGCGCGAGCAGGTTGTGGTACCAGGCGGGATGCCGGTCGGCCCCGGCGGCGGACCCGACGACGAGCAGCTCCCCGTCGCCGGTCCCGCGGGCGAAACCGAGCGGAACGGTGTGCGGCTCACCGGACCTGGCGCCGGTGGTGGTGAGCAGGATCAGCTCGGAGCCTTCGAAGGGTCCGCCGACGCGGCCGGCGTTCGCCCTGAACTCTTCGATGACGGACTGGTTGAAAGATGACACGGGGTGTGGATTTCCTCACGGTGTGTGTGCGTGCGAGAGCAGCGGAACAGCCGAGGGAGATCACCCGTAGCCGGTGGCGTACATGCCCATGGGCCCGGTCCTTCACCAACAGGTGCCTGCCCGACCACCGCCCGGCCCACTTCTCAGTAGGCGGCGTCACGCGACACGTGCGTCATATAACCACAACGCGAAGAGGCCCCGCGATCGATATCGACCGCGGGGCCTCGTCCGTGCCCTCGGCAGGATTCGAACCTGCGACACCGGCTTTAGGAGAGCCGTGCTCTATCCCCTGAGCTACGAAGGCGGGTGTTGATGTTGCTTCGCCGGATACCTTACCGGATCTGGGTTCTCTGCATGAGGTACTTCGGTTTTCGCAGGTCAGCGGCTGTGCCGGATGCCTGACGGCTGGTCCGGAGCTTCGGCTCCGAGTCTCGTCTTTCCCTGTCTTTCCGGAGTCGTCCAACCCCTTCTGTCCCCCGGTTGTCCCCCGCTCATCCCCCGAGAGTGTCCCCCGTGTGTCCTCCGGCGGACCGCCCCGGCGGGAGCGTGGACACTCCTGCGAAGCAGTCCTCCCAGGTCGGAGCCCCTGCGGAGAACGGGTGACACCCGCTATCCGATCGCGATCCGAGGGAGAGAAGAAGGCGAGCGGGGAGCATCAGGAGGGGAGGATCATGCGCTGCTGACCGATGTGCCACACGCACCGGGCGTAGAGGCGGTTGTAGTCCGGCTCGGCCCCTTCGTCGGTGGCGTTGCAGGGTTCGCCCCGGCCGGCCACGGCTCGGTAGAAGAAGCCGTACTCCTCGCACTCCTCCGTGCCCGGCCAGCGGCCGGACCAGATCGTGAGGCAGGTCGTACCCGGGTGGCAGGAGCCGCGCTGGAAGCCGGTGAGCGCGCAGCGGGCGACGTCGCAGTAGTTGGTGTGCAGGGTGCCGGGTTGGGCCTGGCACCCCGGGCAGGTGTCGGAGTCGGGGGCGGCTTTTTGCGGGGCAAGGACGAGTTCGCCGAGCCAGAGGGTTCGGAGGCGCTGGCCGACTTCGCGGCCGTCGGCGACGGAGTGGAGGTTCAGGGTGCGGTGTAGGACTTCGCGGAGGTGGAGAGTGGGGAGCTGGGCGAGGGCCCAGTGCAGGCTGAGTTCGCCGGTGGGGCGCCGGATGATCCAGGTGGTTCGGCAGCGGGGTGAGGCGGTGATTCGGATGTCAGGGTTCGTGGTGAGTCGGGTGATTCGAGCACCGTTCTCTTTCAGCCATTTGTTGGCCGTGTCCGTGTGTATTTTGATCAGGGTTCGGCGCGCTATGTCCAGGTTCGATGCCGCTGCTTGCTCCAGGTCGATGACGGGTCCGCGTTCGGGGTCGTTGTACGCCGTGGCGACGGCCTGCGGGCCGTGCCGGCGGTCGGTGAGGCGCAGGGTGTGGGGTGTGCCGAGGATCGTGAAGGTCTCGCCGTCGAAGAGGGTCTTGGCGGGGTTGGTGGGGGCCTGCTCGCAGAGCTTGTTCAGCTCTCGGTAGACCCAGTGCTTGCGGCGGGTGACGAGGGCGCGGGCCTCGTCGTCGGTGAGGGTGTGCGGGCCGCGGACGGTGATGCCCTCGCGGGGGGTGACGGTGAGGTCGGTGGTGGTGCGGTTGCTGGTCTTGATGGTGATGGTGACGCCGCCGTGGTTGGCGGTGCGGGTGGCTTGGCCGGTCATGGCTGGTGGTCTTTCTGGTTGACGGGGTGGCGGTGTGACCGGCACCCCGTATCTGAATTCTGCTATCCATGAGGGGTGGGTGCGGTGTGCGCACCCACCCCTGAGGGGCGTCCTACTTCTTCTGCCGGGCGGGCCGGTACCGCTTGAGACCGTCGGCGTGGACCTCGGCTTCTACTTCGCTGAGCGTGTAGCCCTGGCCCTTCAGGAAGCTCAGCCAGGTCACGCAGTTGTCATCGACGTTTCGCCAGGCGCCGTCGTGCATGTTCTCGCTCTCGAACATGGCCGCCACCTGGGCCAGCAGCAGGCGCCACCGCCGGGACTTCGGTGTGGTTGCGATGAGCTTGGCGTAGGGGTTCTTCACCCGGTTCCACTGGTTGCGGTCCTTGTTGGGGTCCGGGAGGCCGAGGAAGGCGGAGATGAGCTCGGTCTTGGGGTTGCTGGCGTGCCGTCCGTAGTGGATGGACGTGCCGGTGATCTCGTTGAGGATCAGCGTCCAGGTGGCGTCGTCCGCCTCACCGTTCGCCGAGCACACCTTGGCGATGTACTCCTGGCGGACGCCCCTGGCTGTACGCCATGCCTTGTTGTAGCGGATGACCTTTCGGCGCGCGTCCAGCTCCTCGGGGGTGGACTTGTTCTTCTTGCTCGCGGCGGTGGCTTCGTCGGTCAGCTCGTGCCCGTACCGCTTCCAGTCGGTGCAGATCCATTCCACCTCAACCTCGCCGGGGGCCAGGGCTGCGGCACGTCCGGGGCACCTGGTGTGGTGCTCGGGCGTCATCGGATTGCCGATCTCGGTCACCAGGTCACTCAGGGAGCGGGACAGCTTGCTCTCCCGGTGCGACCGCCAGACCATGATCTGGATGTTCTGCTCGGCCAGCTCCTTGACGATGCGCTCCCGTTCCTGCTGCTCCTGCTGCTCCTGCCGCAGTTCGGCCAGGGCGTGAGCCCAGTTGCCCCGCTTGTCGCCGGGCTCCTTGTTGTCGCGGGTTTTGGCGCGCTTGAGCTTGGACAGGGCGCCGGGGACCTCTTCCACGGTCTGGTAGTCGGCCATCTCGACCAGGTCGAAGTCGGCGGTCGTCGCCTCCCGGAGGGCCTTGTCGCTGAGCTTGGCGGCATGCGGGGCGGCGGTGATTTCCTCCGGCGTGATGCCCAGGGCGCGGGCGGCGCGCTCGCGCTTGAGCTTGCCCACCGGCATCAGGGCCAGCTGTTCGGCGGCGTCGAGCACGTCGAGGGTCGATGCCTCGCGACGGTGGACGTTCTCGATCACGGACAGGGCCAGGGCCTCGTCGTCCGCGTCGCGAAGGTCCTCGCGGACGATGGCGGGCACCATCTGCACGGGCTCGCCGGCCGCGACCGCCTTCTGTGCCGCGATCAGGGCGGCCTTCATGCGGCGCTGTCCGAAGACGACGCCGAGCAGTCCGTCCTGTGCTCCGGTCTGCGGGCGCAGCAGCAGCGGGGTGTGGACGCCGAATTCGAGGACGGAGTCGATGAGCGCCGGGTCGGGCTCGGTGCCGTTGTCGTCGTCGCCACGCCGCTTGCGGTGGTTGTAGGGGTCGATGATGAGGTCGCGCGGGTCGACCCAGGTGAACTGCCCGGTGAATGAGGTGGTGGTCTCCTGCACGTCGTTGTCGGTGGTGGTGGGCTCGGTGGTGATCGCGGTCATTTCGGCTCCTTCGGAAGTGGGGTGCGGGCGGCAGGTTCGCCCGCACCCCGGCGGTCTGGGTGGGTTAGGCAGTGGTGGCGGCCTTGGTCTTGCGGGCAGTGGTCCGCCGCGGCGTGGTCGTCTTCTTCGCGGCCGCCGGCGGGGTGTTCGTGGCGGTCTTCTTCGTGCGGGGTCGTGCCTTCGGCGTCGGTGCGGCCTTGGCGGGCGCCTGAGCCTCGCGAGCATCGGCGGTCGGGGCGGGGTCGGGCTGGTCGGCCCCGGTGGCCGTGGACTCCGGTGTATCGGCGGCGGGTTCGGTGTGCTGCTGCTCACTGGCCGCCGGGGCCTCGGCAGGCTCGGTGTCCTTCGGAGGGTGAGGGGTTCCGTTCTGGCGGAGCTTGGGGCGGTGGCCGTCCATCGCGGGCAGGAGACGGGTGGTGATGACGTCCATGAGGCTGTCGTCGACGGAGGTGTCCTCGCGGAAGGTGACACCGGCGTGGTACGTGGGCTCGCCCTCGATCAGGACGTAGGTCTGTGCGGCGGCGCCGTCCCACAGGTGCCGGATGCCGAGCAGCGTTCCGGTGCTGTGGCCGTACTGGATCGTCTTCGGGTCGGAGGTGGTCTCGATGCGGGTCCAGTCCGGCCCGAGCCGGTCGGCCAGGGGCTCGGCCAGGAGGAGCAGGTCGATCAGGCTGATTCGGGCGCTGGTGGCGGTGGTCATGCGGTTCTCCAAGAGGTGTGGTGCGGGCGAGGGTTACGCGCGGGAGCAGACTTCGCGGATCAGCGCGGCAACGTCTGCGGGGAGGCTGGTGATCGTGTCGGTGGCGGGGGTGTAGCCGATGAAGAGGACTTCGCCTGAGACCAGTTGCGTGATCTGGGATTCGAGTTCGTCGGAGACTTCGGCGGCCCACGTGTTGAGCGGTTGGCCTGCGCGGTGGAGGCGGGCGAGGACTACGACGTTCGGGCCCTCCGGGCGCTCGATGTGTTCGACGGCCTCGGCGCTGTCGAGCAGGGCGCGGCCGATCACCCTGTGCTGCTGGCTCTGGTCGGCGCCGAGGTCGTATTCGCGGACCTTGCCCATGAGGTCGATGCGCAGGGCGGTGGTGGTGTCGGTCATGGCTTCTCCAGTGGTTGTCGGCCTTGGGTGCCCCCCCTCAGCTCGTAACTAAATTCTACTATCTACGAGGGGGGCGTCAAGTGCATTCATGCAGGTCAGGGCGGTGGTGAGGCTAGGTCATGCACCAGCCTGAATCACATCCGGGGTCGAACGGCAGCTCGTCCTGCGCCGCGCCGATCGCCTCGGCCAGCGGCCGGCCGGTGCGCGTCAGGAACACCTCGTCCCGGCCGAGCGCCGCGCGCCGCGCGTTCAGCGTCTCCTCGAGGTCGCATGCCCGACCGAACAGGTGAGGCCGGTCCCGAGCCAGTTCCGACCAGCCCGCCAGCGTCTTGGCAAAACCAGCACGCCGACTTCGGCGGGGCCTCCAGCCCCTCGTCCGCGATCAGCCCCAGGCAGTCCGTGCGCCGCATCCGAAGATCCAGCAGCGGGTACGTCACCCGCTCGTACGGTTCCACCCGCCGCGAGGTGGCCCGGCCGATCTCGTCCAGGGAGATCCCGACCCCGACCTCCGCCGGTGCCCCACGGTGCGCCCCTGCCGCGCGCAGCCAGCGGCCTGTCACCTTGATCTTGTGGTCCCTCGTGCAGCCGCGGGTGCCTGGGGCGCCGTTACTCATCCGCACCGGGATCGGCAGCGACCTGGACCCGGGTCGCATCAGGCGCTCCCACAGGGTCTCGGGCCGCCCGGCCCTCTGTCGGTGGAGGACGTGGAGGCGAAGGCCGTGCGCGCGGGCGTAGGGAGCGGCGACCCGCTCGACGTAGTCCAGGGTGCGCGGGTCCTCGCTGTCGTCCCCGACGTTGGCGAAGAGGAAGTCGCGGTGGGGGATCTGGCCGCGGGCGGCCAGCACCAGACACCTTTCCCTGCGGGTTGCCTGCCGCGCGAGAGCTCCCGGCGACTGTGCTGTGACCTGCGACCTGCTGGTTTGCCCTGACGTCACCCCTTT
>NZ_JBICYT010000063.1:0-31035 GCF_043201215.1 Streptomyces sp. NPDC048331
GGGCATCGAGTACTAGCCCGAGATCACGGCGCAGGCATACGCCCACCCTCCTTTCCCGTGATCCGCTCATGTTGTGCGACCTCGTGTCGCAACCATCCTTCCCAGTCCAGGATGTGCGGTCCGCGGGTGACGTTGCCGTAGTGGAGGTCGCCGTGGGCGGTGGTCCAGGTGACGTGGTCGACCTGGTGGCCGGTGAACTCGGGGATCACGCGGCGCAGGTATTCCTCACGTACAGCCTCGCGGTCCGCCGGAGGCGGGACGTCGGCGAGAGCGTCCAGGGCGGCTGTCATCTCCTTCCACCACGTCTCGGGCAGGTCGGGGTCCTCGTCGAGGACGGGGCGAGGGGAGACGGTCGGTTGCGGTGCGAACGCGTACAGCTCGGCCCGGTAGGCGTAGCCGTCGGCGGTCCAGTCCCGGATGCGGAACAGGTCGGGGCGCGGCACCGACGCGGGTAGGGCGCGGGAGGTGGAGGGGCCGTTCCACAGCGTGCCGCCCTCGGTGCCGGCCTCGGCGCAGACCACGCGGAGCCAGTGCGAGCCAGCGGCCGACGACAGGGTCCGGCCCCGGTACCCCCACACCCGGCGGCCGGTGGCGCGCAGGCCGAACTGGTCGGCGGCGTACTTCTGGGCGGCCAGCACCCGGTCGACGGTGGCGGGGGCGGGGGCCTCGAACATGGCGGTTCCTACCTCGGCTGGGAGACGGCGGCCGCGTCCTTGGATACCAGCTCGGTAGCGAGGGCCGCGACCTGCTCCACGGTGAGGCCGGAGCGCTCGGCCAAGTCTCTGAGGGTCAGGCGGGCGCCGGAGACCAGGGCCTCCAGCGCGGGGCGCACGGACGGGTGGAGCTCCCATTCATGTCCGGCGGCGCGCAGCACGACGGCCTCGTCGGCTCCCTCGAGCGCGGCCCGGGCGGTGGTGAGGGCCAGGACCAGGCCGGGGTCGGCGGGGACGTCGCTGATGTACGGGAGCGAGGGAGCCGGGCGGCCGGGGTCGCGGGCGTCCAACGCGGTCGGTACGTTCGCGCGCAGGGTGGGGGAGTGGGGGAGCTGTCCGGCCAGCCACACCAGGAGGTGGTGGCCGGTCGCCGGAGTCTCCGGCCATCCCTGCCCCTTCGTCTACCGCTTTCGACCGTACCGGGCGCCTCGGGCATCAGGCTCCCGGCGGTCAGGTGCTCTGGGAAAACAGGTCGGCATGCCGGCGGCGGGCGGTCTCCCGGAGGATCGGGATCAGCTCGTGCCGGGATTGGCCAAGGCCTTTGATCCGGTGACAGTTCGGGCAGAGCGCGATCATGTCCACCGCCTCGTCGTCCCCTGTAGCTGCCAGGCCGCCGATGTGGTCGACATCGAGGAGCGGGCCGCCCTGGTCGTTGACGTCACCCATGTCGGGGTTCGGGCAGCGAGGGTTCTCGCACATGCCCTCACTCCGCATGATCACCGCGCGCCGGGCGGCCGCGATGCGTACCGGCTCGTCGCTGCTGCTGCGGCGCTGGCCCCTGTGCTTGGCCAGTTGCTGCTGGGCGGTCTCGACGAGTCGCCGGTACTGACGGGCGCGTTCGGCCTGCGTGACTGTCTGCTTCCGGGATGTCGGCAAGCGGACCTCGCCCGGGGTCTTCGGGGGCGGGAGGTCTGCGGCAGGGGCGGTCCCGCGGATGCGGGGGTCCGGGCCCAGGTCCGGCGGGTACGCGCCGTGCACCCCCGGTGTCTTCTTCACCTGCCGAGCCGGAGCTGCCGGTCGTCGTGCCGGAGCAGGCGGCTGCGCCGGTGCGGTCCGCGGGGCAGCCAGGATCAATTCCATGCGGGCCTGCTCGGCCCGGGTGGTGCGCCGCGACCGCATGAAGGCGTCAACGGAGTCGGCGTTGTCCTGGGCGTCGCGACGGGAGCGGTGTTGCAGGGCCCGCACCTGGCTGCGGATGGTGCGGTCCCGCCAGAACGCGGCGTCCTCCTGCCCAATGTGCTCTCCGAGGCTGGGGGTGTTCCGGACGGCGTCTATCTGCGCCCGGTGGTAGAGGACTTCCCAGTTGTTGCCGTTTGGGCGGCTGACGTTCTCCGGTATCAGGGCGCTGACCGCGACCTTGGACCAGCGCGCGGCGTACAGCTGCGCGGCGGTCACCCACTGCTTGCCGGGCTCGCCCACACCGGACCGCAGCAACAGGTCCTGGCCGGAACGGACCATGGGGGCACGGGGAGTCTTCTTCCGTGCCGGGGCCGCTGGGTTGCCCTTGGGGAGGCGGATCTTGGCGGCGGCCTGCTCCGTGAGCTTGACGATCCGTACCCGGGCCTCGTGGCTGCGGAAGAAGCCAGCATGCCGGTAGATCCCGACGCGGGGCCCTAGGGACGGGTCGTCGAGGACGGCGAGGATCTGCGCCCGGTGGTAGACCAGGGAACCGTCACCGGACACCCCGTCGTGCACGAGAGCGTCGATGGGAGCCTGTTGCCAGCCCATCGCCCGTAGGTGTTCCCCAGTGAAGTAGTCGGCACCCGATGGTGGCCGCCGCACACGGAGGGCGTCGGGCTCCGGCGCCTTCTTCCGCTTAGCCACGAGCACCCGCAAGCAGGCCGGAACCGGGAAGTCGGGATATCAGGCACGGACAGCTCACAGACTGCTCCCCAGGGCGGTAGACGAGTGGACGGGGCGCGGCAGTTCATGCTGCTGCGCCCGGTGATGATGCCGTGTCAGGCAGGTGTTGGGGTGGCGTTGTCCAGAGTTCGGGCTGAGGTGTCGTTGCCGCCCGGCATTGTGCAGGGCCCGCGAGGGCATCGACACCGGACTGGACGGCGCCGGGGATCTCGCCTACCTGGAAGGCGCCTTCGAACGGCCACGTCGGGGCGGCTACGACGGGCGGGCGCCCGACGCCGTCCTGGGCGTGAGGACCTGGCGCGTACGGCCGCCGGGATCTCCGGCCCGGTGGCCATCGTCCAGCACGACCGCGGCGACCAGGCCGACGCGCACCGCTGGTTCGCCACCGCTGCGAAAGCCGCCCGCGAATCTGGGGATCGGCGGATGACAGCCTGGGTGGCCCGGCCGTCACGCCATGGTCGGCCTGAACTACGGCGCCCCTGGGCAGGCCGCCCGCATCACCGCGCAGGGCCGCCGGGAGGCCGGCGCCCGCCCGTCCGGGGCGGCCGCACTGGCGGCCGCCGTCAACGCCCGCGCCCTGGCCGCCGTCGGCGACCTCCCCGGCGCCCGCCGCGCGGTGGACGACGTCCGCACGCTGGCCGAGCAGTTGGACGGCCCCGAGTCGGCCGACACCTGGTTCGGCTACCCGGCCCAGAAGCACGCGGTGCACCTCTCCCAGGCGTACACGCTGCTCGGCGACACCCGCGCCGCGTACCGGGCACAAGACGACGCCCTGGCCCTGACGACCTCGCCGTCGGTGATGACCCGCGCCCTGATCGCCATGGATACCGCCGCGTGTCTGCGGGTCGACGGAGAGCCGGGCGAGGCCGCCGCAATGGCGGCCGCGGTCTACGACAGGCTGCCGCCCGCCTACCGGACCGGCCTGGTGCACTCCCGCGCCCAACTGCTCCACCGGCACCTGGACGGTGCCCCGCGCCGGCTCCTCGGTGACGCCCTCGCCTGAGGCTCCCGTAACGAAGGGCGCGGCCGCCGTTTCCATTGGAAACGGCGGCCGGTAAGGATCGACCTCAAGGCCCTAATCAGTGCGGCGTCGGGTGGCGGCGCGGCTTCGGCGAGCTGGCGGATGTAGGCGACGACCACGTCGCCGAGGATGGCATGGCGACAGGCGGATACCGCAGAGATCCGGTTCGACAGGGACGAGTGTCTCTGCGCGCCTGGTGTCGGTGCCGGATGCTGTCGGCCAGAGCGGTGAGCGGCGACGTGTAACGGCAGCCGGGGTCCTGCCCGCGGCCGACAGCGCTGCGGGGCCGGGAGCCGCCGGTCCGACGGCTGCTCCCCACAGTCGCCATTGCAACCTCCTTCCGGGAGGAGCCGGCTGTTGACGCGCAAGAGCGCGGAGGTATGCCACCCGGACGGCGGGTTCCTGCCGCGCGCCTTCCGGGTTTGGGAGGACAAGGTCGAAGTGGTCGGTGTCAGTGAACTCGGCCCGGAGCTGGTCGGCCAGGGTTCCGTCGGCCTGAGCCCTCGGTGACCTCCTTGCGCAGCCGCTCGGCGTAGGCGGCGGGGCCGGCCACGGTCGGTACGTTCGCGCGCAGGGTGGGGGAGGGGAGGAGCTGCCCGGCCACCCGTCACTCCGTTCGCGTGGCGACCGGACAGGGGCTCACCTCACCACCGTGGCCCGGGTGGTGACGGGCCCCGCGCCATGGGGGCCGACCTCAGAAGTTGTCTGCAGGTCAGGAAAGACAGAACGGACACCCTTCGCGCGGCAACTGGAAAAGCACGGCGGCGCATCCGTGGATCGCCACCTGACAGCCGCTCACGAGCTCAAGGTGCACGGGATCCTTCCCGCAAGATCGGCGCTCTCCGAGCCGCACAGGGCCCTTACCGTGATCACCGCGTCCGCCGGACACCGTGGATGGACCTGCCCGAGCACTTCGCCTCGTGGACGGGCGAGCTGTACCCGGTCGAAGCCTCGAAGCGGCCCGCGCCGCCTTCGCCACCCTCCCGGCGAAGGCGCTGGCCAGTCACTCTGAGCTACTTGTCACTTCGCCAGCGCCTCGGGGGCGGGCCGATAGGGCCGTCCCTGTCCTGTCGCACTGAGGTTGTCGGATTCTCACCGCTTCTCGTTCGTGCTGGCGGATTCTCACTGTCCTGTCGCATTGAAGCTGTCGGATTCTCACTGCTTCTCGTTCGCGGTGTCGGATTCTCATTGCGTCGCGTGCTGAGCGGAGACGTTTGCCCCGTACGTGGGGTTTGATCTCATTTTCCTGGTCTGGTTCTCGCTGTAGCTTGTGACAAGATCGCGGGATGCTGCGACTCACCGATTTCATTATCGACTGCCCGGTCACGATGAAGCTGGCGGCTTTCTACTCCGAGATGACGGGCCGTCCGATCAAGGAAGGCAGCTCCGAGGATTGGGCTGGCATCCAGTTCGGCGAGATCGAGCTGGCATTCATCCGGGTGGACGACTATCGCGCTCCGCAGTGGCCCGACAGCGAGCACCCCAAGCAGTTCCACCTCGACTTCGAAGTGGACGAGATCAAGTCCGAGCAGCGCCGCGTCCTCGACCTGGGCGCGACGTTGAGGCAGGACTTCATCGGCCCCAACGGCTACGGCTGGCAGGTCTACACCGACCCGATCGGCCACCCCTTCTGCCTGTGCCGCAACAAGGGCGTCATCTGGACCGACCAGGGCCCGATCTGGCCCAAGCACGACTAATTAGATTCCGGTCATGGAGAAGAGCGACATCACGATCAAGCTCACCCCGACGAGGCCCTGGTCCTCTCGGACTGGCTGGAGCGAGTACAGATGACAGATCTCAGCCGCCTGGTCGACGATCCGGCCGCCTGGGCCCGATCCACAAGATCGCGGGAACACTGGACAAAGCGCTCCCTGGAATCTTCGCCGCCGACTACGCCGAACGTCTGGAAGCGGCCCGGCACCGTCTCCGGACGGCCACGGGCAGCCTTGCCGAAGAGCGAGACGGCTGAGCTGCCCTTGCCCACCACCAGCGCGCTTCCGTGAAAGCCATGTCGTTTGAGAACGCCGGCCCGCGGCGTTCTCAAACGACATGGCAACCCAGCAGGTCAGCGGCCCACGATCTGTCAGCTGCACTGCGACAGGACAGTCCCGGCCAGCCCGCACGCGGCTGTCACCGGGAGGGGGAACCCGCCTTGATCGACCCTGCCACCGCCGCCACCACTGCAGTTACCGCCGTCGGTCGGACTGCCGCGAAGGCAGACGTCTCCAGGGCCACCGGCCCGCTCATCACCGTGCGCGCCGGGAGCCACGAGGACGTCCACGTCCGCTGGTCGGGGGCGTAGGCGTACATCTCGGCCCAGCGCCGGCGGATACGACTGTCCGCGCGGCAGGGGACAGCTCGAGCGGTGCAGTGGCCCACACAAGTCAGGGTGGGGTCGCATACCCCACCCGAGAACTCACCCAGGAGGCCATCTTCTGAAGGTCTTCGGCAGGCCAGGTGCATATCAAGTCAATCCGCAGTGGTCTCGAAAGCGGGGCTCGGAGGCTCCGGCCGCGTGATGCTGCTGGAGGTTTCGGGGGCTTGCTGGTGCTCCCTTCATTGTGCGTGGGCCTCCGTCCTCATGACGGGCGGTCGGTTTCGGTCAGAACATCCATCAAACTGGTTGCCCACTGCTCGAAGTGGGTGCGTTACTTGATCGTTTTTCATACAAGAAGCGATCAAGGGGGGATTTTGCACTTACGGAGAAAGTTGGTTGCGAGTCTTGCGGTGCTGGCGTCGGCTGTCGCTCTACCGCTGACGGCCGCCTCGCCCGCCGGCGCCAGCGCGCCGGATCACAGCTGCAACACGGTCTATCAGGCGCGCATCTTCTTCTGGGCGATGACCTGTGCACAGCCTGGTCAGCCAGTGATCGGGGCCTTCGGTACTTGGCGGAACGTGCCGATCACCTTCGAGGCGGGCTCGGCGGCCGGTGACGCCGAGGTGTCGAACTTTGTTCGCATGGTCCCCAATACCGACCAGACCGATGGCGCGAACGGAGGTGACATGTTCGGTCCGTCCATCGATGTGGGATTGCATGCCGAGAAGACCGGCCCCTCGACCATCGCGTACGGGCCTAGGTGGACCGAGCTGGGCAAGAACGGTGGCGTAACCAAAGCAATCACCGCGGGCTCCAACCCGACGGTCGCGGACAACGTGAACCACACCTACATGACGATACGTCAGGCAAGTGGCAACCAGTGGGACGTGTTGTACGACTTCAACGTGGTCGGCAGCACCACCGACCAACTCAAGATCCCACGCGGCAATCCGAACCGGATCGACATCGGTCTCGAGGTCCGAGGACCCCAGCACGTATCGGTCCCACCCATAGCGAACCGCATGCAGTTCATGGCGGAGAACAAGGCCTGGGCCCGCGCGGCCACCGCCGACGTCACGCAGCTCACCACGATGGGGATGTGCGGAAAGTCGATGGGCATACCGAACGACCCGACTGCCGTCTACAAGGCGCCGTACTGCTTCGAGGCAAGACTGACCGACGCGACGACGCACACCCAGTGGACGGTGAGTAAGCCCGGACCGGCGTCGGGGCCGGCGCCATCGGCCCCCACGCGTGCGACAGGGACGTTCAACGGCGTCGACCAGAAGGCCCTTTCCAAGTGCCTCGCCACGGACCCCGAGGGCTGCCTGAACACGGTTCCCGGTCTGGCGGCCTGCGTGCAATCCGTCAAGGTCTGCAACGCCGCGGCGCTGCAAAGCCCCCAGCGCTCCCCGGCGCGAACGGGCGGCAAGGCAGGGATGCCGGCTGACATCGCAGATCGGGCGGCCCGATCATTCGGCGTCGATCCCGACGCGGTCCACGTTGCGGCAGGTAACCGGCCGACGAGCGAGAAGTGGCCCCTGGGGGCTGCAGCGCGGCCCTCGGCCGTGGCCGACATGCCGGTGGTGACGGTGGAGTCCGCGGCGCCCACCCAGGGCTTGGAGCATCGGGGACGGATCGTCCACGGGTTCCGCGCCACCTATTCGACCGAGACCGGACAACTCCTCGAAGCCTGCTGGGGGCAGATGTGCAACACCTGACCAAGGACGCCGGCAGCCCCCGAGCGTTCACCCACGCCGCCTACCGGCCGTGGACGAACGTGTTTCTGGCCATCGCCTGCGGCGCACTCGCTCTTCTTTTGGTTGCCGGGACAGGAGATGTCGCCCGTGCCTCGGCACCGGCTCCTGTGATCTCGTCGCAGAACGCCCTGCAAGAAGGTGACCTGCGCACAGAGTGCGCCAGCCGCGCAGAGGCGAAAACGCCCAAGGGCTGGATCAAGAATCGCTTCGAGATGTGCGTCCACCGTCCCACCTACCTGAAGCTGAAGGACACCAGACAACGACTCAGAGGCGAACTCTGGTTCGACGTATGGATTCTGGGGTTCTCCTACGATGGATCCCGCCGAGTCGACTACACCAGCAGTATCGAAAACATTCGCACCAAGGCAGTGTCCGGCGAAAACCCGGCTAACTGGAAGATCGAGCAGTCTTTCACCCACACAATCAATACCCAAGGGAGTGACATAAACCCTCAGATAAAGCAGCCGTCCAGCACCCTCCAGAACGGCACCGTGGCTGAATGGAATGCGAAGCCGTTCTGGCAGCTCACCTACACCTCCCCCGACACCGGAAAGCTCGAGGCCAGCAACAATCAGGTGGTCCGCGGTGAGATCAACCTGGGCATGAAGGTGACCTCGCCCACCGCGCTGCCATGGGAGGACAGGACGATGGCCAAGTCGAACATCCGCTTCGACTACGTGGGACGGGCCGCTGGGAAGTACAAGGGAACCGTCTTCACCGATGCCCGGGTCGAACTGGTGATGAGCCTCAAGGATCCCGAGGTCGACCAGAGCACTCGTCACATACTCGACGCCCAACAGTTTCCCGAGCGGACGTTCCCATCCTGGGCGGGAAAGACCGTTCCCGGCGGGTCCGGACAGCCGCTGCACAGAATGATCGACCCGGCCAAGCTGAAGGACCAGAGGGACGAGTCGATCAAGCAGTGCAGAAACGTCTGGGGTGACTACTCGGGCAGCGGACTCGAATGTGACGAGTATCCCTTCGCATCCACACACGAAGGATCATTGAAGGGTGACAGCCGCTACTCTGTGCGTCTCATTGACAGTGCGGACAATCGCAAGGGCGGTGAGCTCATTCAGAAGGTCTACGAGGAGAACCGTCTGATCGACAACGACGCGTTCTATGTCAAGATCATCCCTTGAATGGCAGGTCCTGAATCATGACGCTGCTCACCCAGAGCACGACCCTCGCCCGCCCGTCCCATCGCCTGGTCGAGGTCTACGACTCGGACGCCTACCTCACCGACAGCACGGCCATCGCCGCCGCGGAACGCAACGTTGTCGGCGGCAACGGCTACCACCTCTACCTGTTCAGCCTGCAGTCCGACCTGGAGGTGGAGGTAACGGTGCGGGTGTGGGACGCACCGCAGCCTCCGCCCGGCGAGGCAGAGGGCGTCACCGCCGTCAGCCTTGAGTCGGAGACCGGGATCCTGGTGATCGGTCAGTTCACGTTCGGTCCTGCGGCGGAGATGTCGCTTCCGAGGCCGGGCGTCTATGAGGGACACGTTTCATGGGCCGGCCGGGTCGCCGCTGCCGAATACTACGAGGACGCGCTCCGACAGATCGAAGACGACTGGAGCACCGCACGGATCCGCCAGTTGTGGGACGACAACCCGCAACCTGAGCAGTACGTCCTCGACCTCTGGTACGTCCGCGAACCCGAAGAGAACGAGGACGGCTGACCTACGTCCCTGGACGTCGGCTGAGTGTTCGTGCGGTATCTGGACGAGTTGTGGCAGTCCCTGAAGGTGCCGCGCCTGCTGGTGCGGGTGCGGCACCCACCCGCCCGCGAGGCTCCAGGGCCGGCCCCAGCCGGCAGCTTGGCGTTGCCTGGCATCGGAGAGGCTGGACGTGCTTCTCGACGAGGTCGCCGAGTCACGCCTGAAGTTGATCTGCGAAAACCAGGCCTCGTGCTCCGGGCCTCTCCTAGAGGCGTTGACGACGACCGCAGCCCGGGATTTCAGCCTTTCCCACGGATCGTTGGACGGGGCGCGAGCAGCGGGCTGGGACGCACTGGTGCCTGCTCCTGCCGTCAGCGGCGCGCGGCCCACGGGCCGCATGCACCCCACCGGATCGGGCTGTTCGGGGTGGAGCATCCTTCGGACGCACCACTGCTGTCCCCTGCCGTCGGATCCGCGGACGGTAGCCATCCAGGGCAGGTCGTCCATGGCATGGGCGAACTCGTCGAAGGCGGCGTGCAGGTCGTCGGGGAGGAGTCGGTGGTCAGGCAGAACCAGCCGATCTCGGTCGCCGGCCGGACGCCGGGCGCCTGTGCACACGGGTCCAGCCAGCATGGTGTAGAAGTCGACGCGGTCCTGGATCTGGAGAACCCGGGCGCGCTCGGTCAGGAGGCCGGTGCGCCAGTACGCGAGATACCCGGTCGACATCAGGCGGACGGACCCTCACACACCTCCGTATCCGGCCCCAGGCCAATCCTTCAGACGCAGCCTGTCTGGGCACCGAGACGCAGCTGGATGACGGAATCGGAACGTTCCACCATCACGTGGGCGACGGAGTCGTCTGCAAATCGGAGCATGCACGAGGGGCCGAGGTCGAGGAGCGACTGTATGGCTTCGTCGCCGTCGACTGCGCTTCGGACTACTGCGGTCAGGACGTTGTTGTCATCGAGCGAGATGCGTACAGGGAGGCGGCCCAGGAGGGTCGAGTCGTTGCCACACCACTCCAGCTGCGCTATGCCTTCAAGATCCTTCATGGCAATGAGGCTATACCGCAGCCAGGCTTGCACTGGAGTATTCAGCCATGCCCGCAGGTCTGTGGCACGAGCTGGTGGACGCTGTCCGGCACCGTCGTGAGAGCTGTGAACAGGCCGAGGTGTGGGACGTCTTGGTGATGTGAGGCAGACGTTAGGCTTGGGGCTTCCAGAACCCGTTCTCGGAGGTGCCTGCCCGGTGGCCGACAGCTTTGTTCACCTGCACAATCACACTGAGTACTCGATGCTCGACGGAGCTCAGCGGCTGAAGCCGATGTTCGCCGAAGTCGCCCGACAGGGCATGCCCGCCATCGCCATGAGCGACCACGGGAACATGTTCGGAGCGTACGAGTTCCAGCAGGTGGCGAAGGGCTTCGACGGGGTCAAGCCGATCATCGGCATCGAGGCGTACGTCGCACCCTCCTCCCGGCGGGGCCGCAAGCAGGAGTTCTGGGGCCCTGGCGGCCAGCGAGCCATGTCGGACGACGGAGAGGGCTCCAAGGACGTCTCCGGCGGCGGCCGCTTCACCCACATGACCATGTGGGCACGGAACGTCGAAGGCCTGCGGAACCTGTTCTTCATGTCGACCGAGGCTTCGTACACCGGTCAGTTCCCGTCCGGCAAGCCGCGCATGGACATGGAACTGATCTCAGAGCACGCCAGCGGGATCATCGCCACGACCGGATGCCCTTCGGGTGCGATCCAGACCCGTCTGCGGCTGAACCAGTACGACGAGGCGCGCGAGGTCGCCGCGTCCTATCAGGACATCTTCGGCAAGGAGAACTACTTCCTGGAGCTGATGGACCACGGCCTCGACCTGGAACGCAATGTCCGCGGTGGACTGCTGCGCCTGGCCAAGGACCTCGGCATTCCGCTTCTCGCCACCAACGACGCTCACTATGTCCTTGAGGACCACGCGGATGCGCACGACAACCTGCTGTGCATCGGTGTGGGCAAGAACAAGGACGATCCGAACAGGTTCCGCTTCAACGGGTCCGGCTACTACCTGAAGACGGCTGAGCAGATGCGGGAACTCTTCTCGGAGTTGCCCGAGGCCTGCGACAACACGCTTCTGATCGCCGAGCGCATCGAGTCCTACGACGAGGTGTTCGCCGAGAAGAACGAGATGCCTGACTTCCCCGATGTACCTGAGGGGGAGACCCAGGAGTCATGGCTCCGCAAGGACGTACTCAAGGGCCTGGAGATGCGATACGGCTCTCCGATCCCGGACGCGGTGATGGAGCGCTTCGAGACCGAGATGAAGGTCATTGGTCCGATGGGCTTCTCCTCGTACTTCCTCGTCGTTGCGGACATCTGCAAGTACGCCCGCGACAACAAGATCCCCGTCGGGCCGGGCCGTGGATCCGCGACCGGCTCGATCGTCGCCTACGCGACCCGCATCACCGAACTCTGCCCACTCGAGCACGGACTGCTGTTCGAACGATTCCTCAACCCTGAGCGCATCAACCCGCCGGACGTCGACCTCGACTTCGACGACCGCAAGCGCGACCAGATGGTCCGCTACGTCGTCGACAAGTACGGCGACGAGTTCACCGCGATGGTCAACACCTTCGGCAAGCTCAAGGCCAAGAACGCGATCAAGGACACCTCCCGCCTTCTGGGATACCCCTTCGCCCACGGCGAGCGCATCACGAAGGCCTGGCCGCCGGACGTGATGGGCAAGGGCATGCCCATCACCGGGCTCTTCGACTCGTCGCACCCGCGGTACAGCGAGGCCGGCGAAGCCCGCACGATGTACGAGAACGAACCGGACGTGAAGAAGGTCATCGACGGCGCGCTCGGCGTCGAGGGCCTTATCCGGAACACCGGTGTCCACGCGGCCGCGGTCATCCTCTCCAAGACCAAACTCACCGACCGGATCCCGCTGCACATGCGGGCCAAGGACGGCGTCAAGATCACCGGCTTCGACTACCCCAGCTGCGAGAACATGGGGCTGGTCAAGATGGACTTCCTCGGGCTTCGCAACCTGGGTGTCATCGACCAGGCCATCCAGAACGTACGAGAAAACCGCGGCCTCGACCTGTCCACCGAGACGATCCCGCTGGACGACAAGAAGACGTACGAGCTCCTCGCCAGCGGCGACACCTTCGGCGTCTTCCAGCTCGACGGCGGCGGCATGCGCACCCTCCTGAAGCTGATGGAACCCACCCGCTTCGAGGACATCGCAGCAGCCCTCGCCCTCTACCGCCCCGGCCCGATGGCAGCGAACGCGCACACGAACTACGCGCACCGCAAGAACGGCCGGCAGGAGATCGCCCCGATCCACCCGGACCTGCGCGAACCCCTGGAGCCGATCCTCGGAACCACGTTCCACCTGCTGGTCTACCAAGAGCAGATCATGGCCATCGCACGCCAGCTCGCCGGCTACACCCTCGGCGGCGCAGACCTGCTCCGCCGCGCGATGGGTAAGAAGAAGCCGGAAGTACTGGCAGCCGAATGGGACAAATTCCATGGCGGAATGAAGGAGAACGGCTACTCCGAGGAGGCCATCAAGGCCCTGTGGGACGTCATGCTGCCCTTCTCGGGGTACGCCTTCAACAAGTCCCACACGGCCGGCTACGGCCTGGTCTCGTTCTGGACGGCCTACCTCAAGGCGAACTTCCCCGCCGAGTACATGGCAGCCCTGCTGACCTCTGTCGGCGACGACAAGGACAAGGCCGCGATCTACCTTGCCGACGCCCGCAAGGGTGGCGTGAATGTGCTCCAGCCGGACATCAACGAGTCCGTCGCCGAGTTCACCGCCATCGGCGAGGACGTCCGGTTCGGACTGAAATCCGTGCGGAACGTCGGCGAGGGCGTCATCGAGTCACTCGTCACCTCACGCAAGAAGCAGGGCAAGTACACCTCCTTCGCCGACTTCCTCGACAAGTCGGAGATCGGAGCCCTCAACAAGCGGGCCGTGGAATCTCTGATCAAGGCGGGCGCCTTCGACTCCCTCGGGCACACCCGCAAGGGCCTCTCTGCCGTCCACGAGGACGCGATCGACGCGATCATCCCCGTGAAGAAGGCCGAGGCATACGGCCAGGACGATCTCTTCGCCAGCATGGACAGCACCGACGACACCCCGGCCTTCGGCCTGGACTTCCCGATCAGCGAAGAAGAGTGGCCGCGCAAGCAGCTCCTAGCCACCGAACGGGAGATGCTCGGCCTGTACGTGTCCGCGCACCCGCTGGACGGCACGGAGCACATCCTGTCCCGCAACCGGGACACCACGATCACCGAGATCATGGCGTCAGGCCAGGAAGGACCGGTCAAGATCGCCGGATTGATCACTTCCGTCGACCGGAAGATGACCAAGCAGGGCAACGCCTGGGCCGCGGTCACGCTCGCCGACCGAGACGCCGCCATCGAGATCTGCTTCTTCCCAGCCACCTACCAACTGGTCGGCCATGCCCTGATCCCCGACAGCGTCATCTCCGTCTCGGGCCGCGCGCAGGACCGGGACGGCAGCATGAACATCATCGGTTCGGAGATCGCGGAGCTCGATGTGTCCTCCGCCGAGAGCGGCAGGAAGCCACCGGTCCTCCTGTCGTTCCGGTCCCACAAGATGCACGAGAAGACGGTCCAGGAACTGCGACGCATCCTCAAGGCCCACCCCGGTGAAAGCCCGGTCCGCATGCGGGTGCAGACACCGGACAAGACCATCGTCTACGAGCTCGGTTTCCTGGTGGACCCTCCCTCGGTCGCATCCGACATCAAGGGCACGTTCGGGCCCGACGCCTGGCAGGGCGTGGCCTGACCCTCGTGGAACTCGACATCGAGATCAACCTCGACGATCTCCCCGCGTGCGCCGGCTGCGCCGGGCAGCCCCTCTTAACGGCCCGTTTCCCCCACTCCTGGCTGAACACCAGAGGTGAGGAAGTCATAGGGGTACGCGAGGTGGCGCTGTGTCCACAGTGCGACCGAGGATCTCGGGCAGCCGACGAACTACAGGCGCTGTTCGCTGTCGATGAGCAGGTCGGCCTGGCCAACGCCGAGGCCTTCGCCGTCCTGATCGGCGCCTGGCTGGATGAGATCCGGCAGAGCTCCAGAGACGCTCGCCGTCTGGAGATGGAGTGGGAGCAGTGGCGACACGGTGATCTGTAGGTAGCATCGCGGAGGGCCTGGAACCCGTGGACGGGTTCCAGGCCCTCCGGTCTTCGTGCGCTACTCCTCGGAGCTTTCATCCGTCACGTCGTCCGGTACCCGGACGTCCCCGTTGCTGTCTTCGACCGCGCTTTCCGTGGTCTTGGTAACTGCCATACGGGCGAGCTGGGTTCGCAAGATGTTCACCTCCCCCCGTGGCGTGATCGCAGACAGTATGGCGATGATGCGATCACTGCGAGGTGGTCTTTGCTCAATGTCCGTGAGGCACGCGCGCGGTCGTCTCACGCGCCCCAAGCATGCTCAGCTGTCTGCAATCTGACGGGCGCTCGCACGAAGTGCCGGGGACGTGGCGTGCGTCGGGCGGAGGGCATGACCCGGCCGGAGGCCGGCCGCTGGATGCAGGGAGGAAGCAGTGGGTGGATCGCGTACCCCTGCGTTACAGCTGCCCTTGAACTGTCCGGAGGTTAAGGGAGCCGCCTGGGACCTCGTCTCCGATCGTCGCGGCTCTCGAGCTGTGCGATCTCCAGGATCGCCACTGGCGGCCTGGTTCATGAGACCTCATGGGTCAGCTGTTCAGAAAGGCGAAGTAGGCGCCTGTTGAGCACAGCGAGTAGGCCGCAAGATGCCGTGGCAAGAGGCCCGCGAAAGCCGTATGCATTCCGATTCCGGCGGCAATGGCTGCGGGGCGAGTCACTTCGTTGAGAAGACCGATGGGGATGAGAAACTCCAGGGCGATCGTTCCCCACGCCGCAGTCCGCGCGAGCGGGGTCGGGTTTCCATCATTGGTGGCCATAAGTGCCACCAGGCGCTGCGGATAGTAATAGTTCCAGGCGGGAAGGAGATATTGAATCTGCCGCCCGCTGGCCAACCACTGCGAAATGACTTGTCCACTGCGAAATTGAGGGGACCTGATCTTCAGCCAGGCGGTGTTGATGTACAGGTCTAATGCCAGGATCATCACAATGACCTGGGCCCAGGTGTTGTCGGTGCTGGACGAATCGTCGAGCGAGAAACCGCTGCCCAGGTTTCCGGCGCAGGCGAGGGCGATTCCTGTGCAGGCCATGAAGAAGGTGAGCGAACGGGGGATGAAGAGCATCTCGAAGAAGAGACCCAGGACAGTGAGGACCGCGAAAAGGCGCGGACAGATTCCCGCGGTGAGCAGGGTGGCTGCGATGATGCGCGTAATGAGTGCGGGCCGGTAGGAGCGGAGCATCCACTGGAGCGACCGGGTGCCGTAACTTTTTGCGAAGAGGTAGCTCGAGATGTCGTCGTTCCGGAACCGCTGCCAGCCGCCGCCCGTCGCACCGTGCACGAACTTCGCAAGGCAGGCAAGGCCGAACATGATGCGGACGGCCTGGAGGTGCCAGTCCTCGGTCGGTTCGGTGAAGCCGCTGCTAATCGCTTCCCACAGCCATGACACCGTTTCTGATCCTCACTTCCAGCACGCCGCCCGAGTAGCGGACGATGCCGTTTCCTTGAATGTCTTCGTACTGCGTACCCAGATAGTCGATGACCTCCTGCAGTTCCCCTGTAGACATCATGAACTCTTCACCTGCGGGGAAAAGCGCGTAGATGTTGATGTCCTCGCGCCTGCCGTCCCGAACTCCGTCCAGGTCGACGACAACTGACGCGTGCCGGATGAACATGGGCCAGCTGAATTTTCGACCCGGACGCCTGATGAATCCGTTCACCACCATGGCCAGAACGAGCAGTACCATGGCTGTGATCTCGATGGCCTGTGTCATGGAATCTGCCTTGTTCCGAACGTTTTGGGCGGCGTCATCGGGAGTTTTTTCAGAGGCATACGTGGAGTTCCTGCAGACCCCTGCTCTTGAACGACTGAAGCCATACGAGATCTTGTCCGGAGTCGTCTAGGCGAAGACCGGGGAAGCGGGATATGAGCTCGGCGATGGTGATTTCCAGCTCCATGTTCGCCAGCGCGGCGCCCAGGCAGTAATGAATGCCGTGCCCGTAGCTGAGGTGCTGGGCCTCGTTGCGGGTGATGTCGAACCGGTCGGGATCGGTGAAAGCCCGTGGGTCGTAGTTGGCCGAGGCCAGAGAGAGCAGCAGACTCTCTCCGGGAGTAATCACCGTCTCCTGCACGGTCACTGGGGTCGTGGGGAAGCGGCGGGTGGAGAACAGGCCGGGGGAGGCGTGACGAAGGATCTCCTGTACGGCCTGCGCTGCCATGTCCGGGCGGGCCCGGAGCACCGCCAGTTGTTCCGGGTTGCTCAGTAGCTGCAGCAGGCCGCTGGCCAGTGCGTTCGTGACGTTCTGGAAGGCAGCGATGAGCATGAGGGTGGTCATGGAGAGCAGTTCGCCCTCGCTGACGGTCCCGCGATGGTGGGCTTCGATCAGATCGCCGAGCACGTCGTCCGTGGCCTGGCGGCGCTTGGCTGCGATCTCGTGGGATACGACCTGCTCGATCTGCCCGAGGGCCGAGGAGATCTCGGCGGGCGGTGTGCCGTCCAGGAAGAACACGTCGGAGAGCCGCTTGATCTCGGCCGCGCTGATGCGGGGGAAGCCCAGGAAGTCGGCGATCACGGTGATGGGCAGAGGGATCGCCAGCTCGCGGACGAGATCGACTCGGTCACCCGGGTGGAGCGGGGCCAGGGTTTCCCTCACGATCTCCGTGATGCGGGGACGGAAGGCCTGGAGACGGGCCGGGGTGAAGGCGCCGGCAACGATCCGGCGCAGGCGGGTGTGTTCCGGCGGGTCTGAGTCCACAAGGTCCTTGGCAGGTGCATGCGGCGAGTGCTCTGGCACCCGGGCCCGGTCCTGTTCGCTGTTCATGGACAGGGACTTGTCCATCAGCAGGGAACGTACGTCGTCGTATCGGGTGACCAGTGCGGTCCGGGTGCCGGAGGGGGTGGTCACCTGGGTAACGGCGGCCTCTTCGCGCCACTGGCCGAGGGCGGCGATCGGGTCGTCGCGGTAGGTCCGGTCGAAGGTATGGCGCTCGCTCATGGCGGTCCTCGGGTGTGCGGTGTCCATCAGGACAGGGTCAGTTCGGCCACGTAGTGCGGCCCGTCGCTGAGGCACTCGCGCATCGCCCATGGGCTGTCGGCGAGGAGGTGCTCCAGTTCCTCCGGTGCGAGGAAGAGGTAGTCGAACCAGGGTGTGGCGGTGACTGACTCCCTGACACGCAGCCGTTCCTGACCGAATAGGCGTCCGTGGAGCACGTTGTTCCGCCCGTAGGCCTGGTGGTGGGGGCGGGTGGTGTGGTGCGGGTCGATGCTGACACCGAGCAGAACGGCGTCCTTGGCTGCGAACCTGGCCAGGCCGCACAGCAGGGAGGGCGCCTTGTCCCGGCTCTCCAGGAGGCCCAGGTTCTGTCCGCCGAGCAGGATGGTGTCGAAGACACCGATGTCGTCAACATGTTCGATTAGGTCTTCGAGAGTTCGTTCGATCACCGTGACGCCTCGCTCGCGGGCGACACGTGCAGCTCCGGGTGAGGGCTCGACTCCCAGGACCTGGTGACCAGCCGCCTGGAGGGGGACGGCGTGACGGCCCGCTCCGCAGCCGATGTCCAGCACCCGTCCGCGGCAGCGCGCCAGGGTCTTCCTGTCGGTGGGGTCCCACTGGTCGGGCGAGGTGAAGTAGCAGGACGCGTCCAGGGCGGAGATGAACCCGTCGTCCCGCTCCACGATCTCGTAAGCGGTGCCTGGCATGCCACCGCGGGACCAGCAGCGCTCGATGACTGCCCCGAAGGCGTCGTGGCCCGGGGCTGTGCTTTCGTTGTCCATAGCCATGATCGTCAGGTCTCTGTGCTGTGGGATGGGGATCAGACAGCGGTCACGGCAGGTCGGGCCCGCGGGTCCATGATCAGGCGGGGTACGACCACCTTGACGACGGCGAAGTCGTCCCGGGAACTGAGGTCGACGACGACGGGGTTGTGCCCCTGGTCGGTGGCGAGGTGCTGGGCAAGGCGGTGCACCTCGTCCTCGAGGTCGCTGACCGTCGGGTTAGCCGGCCGCGGCAAACTGCCCCAGGACTGGACGTCGGCTCGGGGAACCGGGCGTTCCACCACCCCGAGGCGGACGTACTCGTAGAAGCGGGTCATGTCGTCCCGGCTGCCGGCGATCGCGGTGAGGCGGCTCTGCGCGGCTTCGGTCAGAGCGCGGGAGAGAGCCACATCCTCGTGTGTGTGGGCTCCGGAACCGAAGGCCATGACGGGGAAGTCCTCGCTCCAGAGACGTGCCGTGAAGCACTGGACCGGGCCGGTGGAGGCAATCCGGGCGAGCTCCACGTGACAGCCGGCACTGTGCATACGGTTGATGAGTGCCTGGCAGTCGGCGTTGTCCACGGTGCCAGGATCGATGAAGTCCATCCGGACGCTGCCCTCTTGTGCCCGTGCGACGGCGTCGCGTTCCAGGACCTCGTAGAGCGCGTGAAGGGTGGCTTCGGCACGGTTGTTGCCGGAGGCCAGGCCGTTGGTGGTGCTGGCGAGGCCGGCGGCGCGCCAGGCCAGCGGATCCTTGGCGGCGAGACTGACCGTGTCGCGCGGCAGGGGAACCGAGCGGCCCGTCAGGAGATCACGGCCGGTGACCCACCGCAGTGGTGTCTGGGGACCCACGATGCTGCCCGGGTCCGCTTCCAAGTCGGCCACCGCGTAGGGCAGCTCCAGTTCGGCGCCGGTGGCCCGGAAGCTGTCCAGGCCGGCCGCGACGTTCTCGGCGTGCCAGAGCTCGATGGCCTCCATCGCGGCCGAGACCTTGGCAAGCAGGAGGGTGCGGCCCTTGCCCTGCGAGACGCTCAGCGTCTGGGACAACGGCCGGACCGCCATGGCGACCGGAATACCGACGCTGTCGAGGCCGGTAACGTCGGCTATTCGTGTGATCCCGAAGTCCTGGAAGTGCGGGCTGATGATGGACCAGGTGTCTTCCGGATGACGCACTCGGTAGGTGCCACGGGTGAAGGAGACGCTGCTGGATGCCGTCAGGGAATGTGTTTTCATCGGTAGCTGTTTCCCTGCTCGTCGTCGCTGGCCACATGGCGCAGATAGAAATGCCGTGCAGCCTCCACGGCATCTTCCAGTGAGCGGAACCCTCTGTCGTGGGCTGCGTGCACCAGCGCCGATTGGTCCGGTGCGTCCCACAGTTTCGAAAGGTGCTCGATGAGCGTTTTTTCGGTCAGCTGGTAGATGCTGCGGTCAGGGTAAGTACTCGCCATGTACTCGTTGATGGCGATGGACTCCGCAGCGCCGGTGAGGGCGGAAGGTGACGAGCCTCGTTCGTCAAATATTCCGAGGGCCGAATCTTCCTGGGGGTTCTTGCGATAGACGCGGGTGATGATCCGATCTGCTTGGTCCGTCGGGGACAAGGATTCGGATTCATTCTGAGTCAGCCAGTCGGACTGCGCTGCGGAAACGTTTATTCCAAGGCCGGCGGCGGAATCCAGCGGGTCACTCACCTTCTTTGTGCCCGATGGGTTGTCGCAGGCCCTGCTCGCCTGCTCCAGAACATGACGCTGCCAGAGGGCAGAGAAGCCCGCTTCGTACAGTTGCCGGAAGGACAGCACGAGACTGCGAGGGACCGACTGAGCCTCCACGGCCTCGGTCGAGAAATCCATCTGCCATGTACGCAGAAAGGCCGTCCTCCAGCGGGAGTCCGTGTGCCAGGCCGGGGCGGGAGTGCCCGGGACGACAGCCATCGCGCAGCGACCCAGTGCCTGCAGGGCATCGCGCTTCTTGACGTCGACGAGATCGGCCTCGGTCTTCGCCAGGGAGGTGACCAGGCCCGCCGGTTCCCCCCGGCTCTGCATCCAGCGGTCGAGGCCGGTCCAGCTACGCCGGGTATAGGGAAGTTCCTGCAGGTAGGACAAGGCTTCGGCTGCTGTCTGCGCGGTGATGGACTCGCGCTCCGTCAGGAGTTGCAGGGCCTGGCGCAGGTTGACCAGGGGTTCGCTGACGCGCCGGTACTCGGGGCCTTCGCCGTGTGCGACAGCGACCTCGTCATCGGCATCGATGGCCCCGCTGGCATACAGGCCGAAGACCTCGCCGACGCCTTCCATACCCAGAGTGTGCAGTTCGGCGGCACGAAGCGCTCCCATGCTGGCGCAGCCGACAATGCGGACGCCGCGCCACAGGAATTCGAGAATCTCCTTGTGTCGTACGGCACCCGACTGGTGGTAGTGGCCGTCGATCAGCAGCACCATGTCACCGGGATCGGGAGCGACGCGGAACAGGTCGCCGTGGCCGGCCGGGCCGTGGATCACGGCTTTCGGCATGCGGTGCAGCACCTCCGCCGCCGGTAGCGTAGGACCGACGAAAACATGAACCCGCATCCGGCTGACCCCCGGGTCTCGCATCAATCTGGTGAACAGCAGAAAACGAACAGGCCCGCTCGGCCAAATTCCTCCGAACGGGCCTGTTCAGGATCGATGGATTAATATCCCTCAGTTACTCAGGCGATGCTGAGTAACTGTGTCAGTCCTTGTGGTTGTAGGCGTGAGCCGCAACCTTGTCGGCGTCGACCTTCTTGGAGAAGGAGCCCGCGAGAGCCTTGGTCTCCTGGAGGCCGGCCAGCTTCTTGAGCTTGTTCAGCATGTGAACTCCTCATGTTGTTTCCAATCGAGGAGAGATAAATCTTCCCCCGAGATGATCAACTTAATCAAAGGCTGTAATCACCGGTGGGTCAAGCGAAAATGAAGGAGTGACACAGGCCACATGTACGGAGTGTGATCGAAAAATGCCCAGTTTGCCTCGCTTGACCGCCGTATGGCTTTAACCTTCGCCCGATATTACTGACGCGTAGTCATGGGTTGTTCCATGTTCAGCCATTCATCGGCCGAAAATCTACGCACGGAAATCGGCCCTCGGCGCTGCACATCGCAGCCATGGATAGGGTGTCGTGGCACCCGGCGGCCGCCGGCCTCTCCGGCCGACGTCCCGTCCTGCTCAGCCGCGGACCGAAACGACCGCCCCCTGCGCCCACCGATTCACACCAGGCCTTGTCCCGGTCCGGAACGCAGAATTCCGCCTGCTGCAGCAGCTCACGGGTGGGTACAGGGCCAGAACTGATACGACGGGGGACTCCTTGCGGAGCGCACAACCTGAAGCCATAGCCTTGGCGAAGAACACTCCCTTCCGGCTCCTGTGGGCCGGCCAGTCCGTGAGTGTGCTTGGCACCGCGGTGACCACACTGGCCTTTCCGCTCGCCGCCATCCAGGAGCTGGACGCCACGCCCCTGCAACTCGGCGTCCTCGCCGCGGTCGGCGTGCTTCCCCCGGTACTCATCGCGCTCCCGGCCGGAGCCCTCGTCGACCGCAGAGCCAAACGCCCACTCATGCTGCTGTGCCATGCCGGCCGAGCCGGGCTCCTGGCCACCATCCCACTCGCAGCGGTCCTCGATGTCCTGAGCATGTGGCAGCTCTACCTGATCGCGTTCCTCAACGCAGTGTTCACCGTGATCTTCGACGCGGCCTATCAGAGCTACGTGCCCGTCGTCGTCGGTCGCGACCACCTCATGGTCGCCAACGGCCGAATCAGCGCCTCAGACGGCTTCGCCCAGCTATCCGGACCCAGCCTGGGCGGATTCCTGGTTGGACTCCTCAGCGCCTCACGTGCCATCGCCGTCGACTCCCTCTCCTACCTCCTGGCCCTCGTCCTGCTGCTCTTCGACCGGACCAAGGAGACAACCCATCAGCAGAGCAGCGGCACGACGTTCCGGCGCCAGATTGTCGAAGGACTCAAGTTCGTCTTCACCCACCCCGTCCTCCGCGCCATCGCCTGCTTCAACGCCACCAACGCGGTGCTGCTCTCCTGGAGCAACACCGTCTGGCTCCTCTACGTCGTACGCGAACTGGGCTGGTCCTCATCAGCGGCAGGCATGGTCCTGGGCATCGGCGCGGCCGGCGCCATCATCGGCGGACTCGCAGCCCCCCGCATCGTTCGTCGCTACGGCATGCCCCGTGTCCTGCTCGTCACCGCCCTACTCGACGGCCCCGGCCAGCTCCCCGTACTCCTCGTCAACCCCGGCCTCGGCGGACAGGTCATCGTCTGCACCTGCTACGTAATCCTGCTGTTCGGCGTCATGGTCTACAACACGGCGCAACGGACCTATCGACAGCTGGAAAGCCCCGAGCACATGCTCGGGCGGGTCACGGCCTCCATTCGCTGGATCCAGTGGAGCGTTGCACCGCTCGGTGCGCTGCTCGCCGGCGTGACGGCCACCGTCATCGGACTGCACGCCACCATCCTCCTCGGTGTCGTCGGTCTCACCCTCTCTGTTCTGTTCCTCTACTTCTCGCCGCTGCTCGCAATGGCCCGCCGTAGCCCCACGCAGCCCGCACTCCACGTCTGAACCAGACACCGCCCTCGGCGAAGAGAACGCACGGGGCGAGGCAGGAAGCCCCACCGCCCCTGACTGCTGCCCTCTCTCGAGTCGCTTCGCAACTTCGTCCGGGTCGCCACCACTCTGGATGCACTCGACAAGCCGGCTGCTGCGACGTTTCGGGTCCGCTTCGCCCCTTGTCACGGACTGGCGCTGCCACTGGCAGGACGTCAGGCTGCTCCAGCGCCGGGCCCAGCCCGCGAACAAGTGCCTGCGCGTAACGGTTTCCACGACAAGCCCTTGTGCGAAGCCGAAGCTTTCCGCAACGACGCACACGCGGAAGCCGAACAGATCTGCACGAGCGCAGAGACCGACGCCGAGCGAACCACGCGCAGGCCCGAAAGCCGCAGGCAAGATCTTGGAGCGGGTGTGAGTCGGTGGCCGTGCCGCCCCGGACGGGCCCGATTCGCAACGCCCCGGGGCGGGGAGTCTTGCGCCGCAGCCGGGCGATCAAGGCGGCCTGGCACACGTCGCAGTCAGAACGGAGGCTTCGCAACTGCTCCCTGCATGTGGCAAAGGCGTTGTTCCGCCTGGTGAACCGCAGGGACCTGACACGCGGGTGGTGGCGGTGGTGGAGGCCATGCCGTGGCGCGGCCCCCACCATCACGGTGTCAGCTGCGGCTGCCGGCAACCTCCCTGAACGAGAGGTCGAGGTTCGTGGAGCACAACACGTCCGGGGGCTCGACGGGTGGCGGTTCCACGGCTCGCGAGGGGAAGGGAATCACCTGTGCCTCGTGTTCTTCCTCAAGGTTGTCCGCCTCTTCTCCTCTGGTGTGATCAGGCGCCCGCCCTTGCGCGGCCTGCTGGTGACCTGTGGCGGTCCCGCCCGGCCGACGACGTGCGGGCGCGTCCTGCCTGCCGGCCTCCAGGTCGGGTGGGCTGGCGGCGAGCAGGAGGGACAGAAGAAGCCCGGCGGAGCGACTGGAGAGGACCTTCGCTGCCTGAATGAGCCGGTGGCGTTGCGCGACGGGCAGGGACAGGGCCATGCAGCCGATCTCGCCATCGATGACGAGGGGGACCGCTACGCACACTTCGCCGTCGGAGTACTCCAAGAGGTCGAACTGGGCGGCGAGCGGGCCATGGTGGTCCAGGTTCTGGAAGAGCACCGTGCCATCGGTGATGGTGCGCCGGGTGAGCGCGATGGGCCGGTGCCGTGAGAGGTGGTCCATCCGTTGGTCGAAGTCGAGCTGGGAAAGCAGGCTCTTGCCGACCGCGGTGGCGTGTGCTGCCTCGGTGAAGGCGACCCTCTGTTTGACGCCTGGGGTGCTCGGCCCGTCCGACCATCGGACGATGGACACCTCCCCCTGGCTGTAGGTGCTGATGTACACGGCCGCGCCGACGGCGTCCCGCAGGCCGGCGAGGACCTGGTCGATGACCTTCCCGGGCCGGCCTGCCTCGGACACCGCGATCAGTCGCAGGGCGGGCCCTGGTACATATCCGCCATCGAGGGTACGCAGGGTCAGGTGCTGCTGACTCAGCCATACCAGCAGGCGTCGCATCACCGGGTGGGGAAGGCTGGTGGCCCAGGCGAGGTGCCTCTCGCCGACCGCCCGGCCCGCGCCGGCGATGATCTGCAGTACCTCAAGAACCCGTTGCGCGGACTGCCAGCGCTGCAGTGGTGGGGTGGCCGGCGGGACCTGCTGCGCCAGGTGCGTCAGTGACGCGTGCCGCAGCGGAGCCGGCGACCAGGCCGAGCCGGGCTCCGGCTTCCGGTCTCGGGGCGCTCGCGTCGACGGAACGGCGGCTGGGCCCGTGCCTGGGGGCAGGGCTCCTGGGGTGGTTCCTGTACGCCTGGGCTGGGGGATCCGGGCGGTGAACGTGCCGCGCTTGCGGAAGGTCGCCAGGAGGGTCCGCACGTCGGCGATGAACTCACCATCCTGGTCGGGGACGGTGTCCTCGGGGGTTGCGAGGCCGATGTCGGCGAGGTCCCATCCGGCTTGCCGCAGAAGTGTCCGGGCGTCCTGGTGTCCCCACCGGGCGGCGCTCACGACGGTGGTGACGGCCTGAGGGGCGGCGTCCGGGCCCGACTGCCGCCACAAGGTCACGGCCAGGCGGAACGCGGCGCCGGGGTGGCTGTCCTCATAGGCCCGCTTCAGCCAGTTCCTGGCCCGGTCCAGCTCGCCGATCCGTAGTGCTTTCGAGCCGAGCCTGTAGCACGAGTTCGCGTGCAGGCGTCGTTCCAGTTCCTGCCCCCTCCACGTCTGCCGTGGTCCCCAGTCGCCTCCGGGCCGGTCCCAGAAGTCGGCTCCCTTCAGTCCGGACAGCAGAGCGGCAAACGCGGAAGGCTCCGCCGCGCCGGTGTCGCCCCGTTCGCTGTCGTTGCCGCTCACATCACTCACCTGTGTCCTCTTCCCGGCGCCGGGTCTTCCTGTGCCGCTCGCGGATGTGGAGCTGGATCTGCTCGTCTTCCCTCAGCTCGGCTGCTGCTTTCGTCATCAGGGTCTGGATGCGGGCCGGCTCCCGCTTCATGCGTTCCGCGATGGCCTGGTCCTCCATGCCCTGGCTCCGCATCTCCGCGACGTCCCTGCGCTGTGTCCTCTTCATCCGCCTGATCGCGGGTATGACGAGGTCCTCGAGGGGGTCCACAGGGGTGTGCGGCACGAGGCCCGCGTAGTCGCCGTGGAGGTCCGAGGCACGGCTGGGGCGTGCGACGAATACGCGCTCGCACTCCTGGAGACCGGCCTCGTCGGCGGGCTCGGCCAGCTTGTCGTAGGCGTCGTTCGCCAAGTTGTTCGCGGTCTCCCGCGCGTACGGCAGGGGGTTACGGTCCCGCTTCCCGGGATCTCGCAGCCACACGACATAGGTCCGCACGAGGGCCTCGTGCGCCATGTCCTGCACCTGGGAGCGCAGCATCGGATGCCGCTTCCACAGCCCCGCCGCGATGAGGCGGGTCCATTCCCCCACGCGCTTCTCGAAGAGCGTGCGCGCGGCCTCCTGCCAGGGCAGCTCCTCCTCGTCCGGGCCGTCTACCACGGTCCACGCTCCGGCTCACGGGGATCGGAGGCAGGGCCGGCCACCAGGGTGGTCCAGACCGTCACCCGGCCGCCGCCCGACGACTCGTGCCGCACGATGACGGACCAACCGCAGCCGCACGCCGTACCGGGACCACGCCCGGCCGGGGCAAGAGCCCCCTCGCGTCCCACTCGCCCGCGAGAAGCCCTTCCCCAGGCCCGGTACACGGCGAACACCACGGGGGTCACGCCGGCCACGGCCGAGATGACCCCGACCACGTCCAGGGCTGTCAATTCACGCTCCACATGTTCGATCGGAGAGCAACGCATCCGCGTCACATCTCCCTTACGGCGCAGAAGGCCTCAACTTTCCTGCCGCCCGAAAATGATCGGAACCGATGCATATCGATTGACTCCTGCGCCATCCCGCCCGATAGACGGTGCGCTGTAGAGCGCGTCAACCGGTTGGTCGGTTCTCTTCAGCGACGGGAGCAGGCACTGCGGTGCCCGGCGCGGTGAAGCCCTTGTGCACCAGTACGCCCGTACCGCTTTCGGCGGATCACCGTACGCGGGCACCGGGGTACCGGCAGCCTGGACGTCGGGACCGGCAGGCGGGCCGGCCCGATCGCGTGTTCACGGGAAGGGGACGGTCGTGGTGGACAGGGTTCTGCGGGCTTTGGGGGCGGCACACAAGGGGGCGGTGGGGGTGCTGCTGGCCGACGGCACCGAGCCGGGCCCGGTCTACTTCGACGTGGGCAGCGGTTCGAACATGCCGTCGTCGACCGAGTGGCACGCCTACGACGGGCGGCACGGCCGTCCGCGAGGCTCAGTGCTGCGGGGCCGCTGTTCCTGCGGGTGGCGGGGTGTGGCCGAGTACCCGCTCGACTGGACCGCCCTCCCCGACGACAGGCCCCTCTACGAGGCGGACGTCGACCTGTCGGGGCCGATCGCGGACTATGGCGCTCACCTGTCGGTCATCCGCGACGCGGCCGTCCCGCTCCCCGAAGAGCTCACCGTGCTCCTCGCCGAACTCGTCCGGCTTCTCGACGGCCTGACCGCCGAGAAGCCGCTGGTCACGTTGAAGGCCCTTGCTGACCTGCGCTATGTCATTGCCCAGACCGGCCAAGAGGCGGTGTACGAACTCGCGGCACGGGACGTGCCGATCGAAGAGGTGGCTTCCGCCCTCGGCACGAGCGAGGCCGCGGCCCGCACCTACCTCAACGACTACCTCCGCTCCTGACCCCCCGGCCGCCCGGCATCGCGTCCTGTTCGTCCGGTGCAGACGGAGCATGATCGGTTCTCCCGGTGAACCTGTTCCACCGACGGAGTGAGGCGCCCCTGCACCGGGTCGAGCCCGTGCAGGTCGGCCCTGTATCACCGGACCATGATCACCAATCTCTGCCGCGGTCTCGTCGCGGCGTCCCTGGCCTTCGCAGTCCTCGCCCCGACGACCGCCCAAGCCGACGAGTACACGCTCACGGAGGCGATCACGTCTCTGCCGATCGCCGAGGAGATCCGCGAGGGCTACAAGCGGGAGCTGTACCCGCACTGGAAGGACGACGACAAGAACGGCTGCACCGCCCGCAACGACGTCCTGATCGCCGAGGCCATCGAAGCCCCGACCGTCGGGGCCGGCTGCTCCCTGACCGGCGGGGTGTGGCACTCCTACTACGACGACGTCCTTGTCCAGGGCCCCTCCGGTATCGACATCGACCACATGGTCCCGCTCGCGGAAGTCCACGACTCCGGCGGCTACGGCTGGACCACCGAGCGCCGCCGCCGCTACGCGAACGACCTCGGCTCCGATGTCACCCTCGTCGGCGTCACCGCCCGCTCTAACCGGCAGAAGTCCGACCAGGACCCGGCGACGTGGATGCCGGCCCCGGCCGTGCACTGCCGGTACATCGGCGAATGGGTCGCCACCAAGCACCGCTGGGGCCTTGCCGTCGACCAGGCCGAACGCGAGGCGCTGCTGCAGTACGCCGCCGAATGCCCGAACGCCAGCCTCACCTTCGAGCGGGCTGGCTAACCCCGGCGACGGGTTTGACGCCCCTGACGAATGTGGTGGGTGGCGGGGCCCTGTTTCACTACGAGGAGACCCCGCCACCAGCGCCCGCTGCGGCCGGGGCCGAGCGAGCAGCCACCCCTTAAAATAGAACATGTGAACGAAAATCTTGCGGAGCAGATCGCCCGGCACCGGGCGGTCATGGGCTGGCTGGAGTGGCAGCTGGGCCAGACCCGCGATGCCCTGGCCCGCCTGGAACAGCAAGAGGCCGTTGCCACCGCCCGCAGGACAGCACCACAGGTACCCGACTGGAAGCTCGAAGTGCACCGCACCGACTACGGCCCCCGCCCCATCCGCGTCCACGCCGGCCGCTGCCCCGACGGCCACGGCAAGGAGCTCACCCGGCACGAGGCCCTTCGCCTCCTGGCCGATGGCATCGAGGCGTGTCCCTTCTGCGGGCCGGACCGTGAACTCCGGACCGACGGCGCCGCATAGTCGGCACGGGCAACCGCCGTTGCCGCTGACCCGGAACCGGTCGGCGAAGGCGACGTCCTGCATGGTGTCTACCACTTCGCGCCCGCCGCAGCCCTGCGGCCTGGCCGCCAGGTGCTCCGACCGGGGCGGGCTTACGGAGAGTCGATGAAGGTCTCCACCACGGTCGCCGACGGAGGCGTCCTCGCTGAGTTCGACGCCGTGCTCGCCGCGGCTGTGCCCGAGCTCGCCGGGCGCGTGAACGCGACGGCGTTCGACGTGGATAGCGGCCGCCTGGACGTCGTTCCCGACGCTCCGGCCTGCGGCACGCAGCTGCGCTGGAGCGCGCCGAAGCTGATCGCGGCGGTCAATGCCACGGTGTCCGGCGGACTCGTGCGCGCCCTGTACGTCCTGGCGTCCGCGTGACGGCGGTTGGACCAACGGAACAGCCAGTGCCGGTGAGATTGATCTTGATTGGCTGGGGTCGCCTCTATCAGGGGACTTTCACTACTCCGCAACCGTTCCAGCGAGTAGTGACGCGTGCCGACACTCACGGAATTTTCATCTTTATGCGGAGCGCGGACCCCTGCGGCGGACCCCCTGCGGACGCCGGGGGTGCGAGCGATATCCGGAACTTCAACGTGCTTTGCATTCACGTCAATTGGCTTGTTGAAGGGTTCGTAATCCGGCACGCCCCGGCTAGTGTCCGGTACAGATCGAGGGGGCATCCGCTTCTCCCGGAGCAAGGGGGAATGTCTCGCGGTCCACATAAGGAGATTTCCTTGAAAGCTCTACATAAACTGCGTACCGCGGCCGTCGCCGCAGCCCTCGTCGGCCTCGCCTCCCTCGGCGGCACCGCCAACGCGACGGAGAGCCCCCAGGGCGGGGAGCCCGGCCCCCAGCACCACGTCACCTGCGGCTGGGACGAGAGTGTCCCGGCTCCTTATAGCGTCGGCACCGACGTCGTCCGGGGCATGGTCCGCGTCAAGTGCTCCGATCGCCTCGACAAGGCCAACACTCAGGCCCAGGTCCAGGTTCTGGACGGCGGCCAATGGTGGGACCGGGGTGAGGAGGTCATCAGCCACAACACCCAGAAGGTCATCCAGGTCAACGACGACACGACCAAACTCCCTGGCGTATACCTGTACCGGACCGAGGGCACGCACTTCGGCCAGCACGGGAACATCTGGAGCCTCCCGACGTTCTACTCCCGGACCCAGTACCTGACCGGCTGACCTGACCCCATGAAGGAGCGCGCATGCGGACAATGGATTCCGACGCCCGGCGGTTTCTGAGCGTGGCGGTCGAGGTGGCACGGGTGCGTCACGGTGTCGCTGTCGAACCTCGCGACTTCGCGGTCGCCCACGTCCTCCGCGAGTTGATCCCGGCAGACGAGTCCCCCACGATCTCCGCCCAGAACAGCATCTCACCGCCTCAGATCCGCATGTCTCCCGAAGTCGAGGAGATTCTCGCGCTGAAAACAGACGAGCCTGTCGTACTGGGCGAGTTCCTGGCCCTGGCCGAAAAGTCCGGACCGGAGCTGTGCGAGTACCTCGGAGTGAAGTGAAGAAGCGATACCTGCTGGCCGCCGTCCTTTCCATTGGCCTAACCAGCTGCGGAGGGGGCGGCGGCGGTCCTTCCTTGTCAATGGATTTGGAGCGGTCCGGGTGGAAGAGCGAGGCCGTGCTGAAGGGCGCCGAGATGGAACGGGGCCAGGTCTCGCCCGCTGCCTGCGAAAAGCTCTTTACCCTGCTTAAATCCGAATTGCCATCTTATCGGCGAAAGATGAAAAGGGTCGGAAATTCAACCTCAACAAGGAGCTTTAGATGCCTGAGATCCCAGTGGCCGAGGAGTGGGAGATGTTTCGCGCCTGGCTGGAAATAAATGCTCCAGGAACGCTCCTCTCCTTGAACCCGCCTGCCAGTGAAAGCGAGATCGAGAGGCTTAGTGGAAATGGGTATTCCATACACCCAGACTTGCTGGCCCTTCTCTGCTGCCACAATGGAGCCCCCCCTGTCACACTAGGTGGTTCGCCTTCAGCCTATCTCCCTGGGGGATACTCCCTTAACGACGTCGACCAAATCCTGATTGGACGCTCCGTCATGCTGGAGGGCATAGAGTACGAGCGCCGACGAGGTACGCTAGTGGACAATTACGGCCTCACCTGCCACGCGGACTGGCTACCCCTTGCCAGTGACTCAGCTGGAGGCCAACTATTCCTGGACAATGGCAATGGCCCACTGCTCGGTTCCGTGCTTGCCTATGACGACGGGCGCTTGCAATACCAGCCAAAGTGGCCCTCGTTGCGGAGCATGCTGCGTGAAATGAATTCTTCCGTCAGGGGGCGCGGTAATGCCGGAGGGCTAAAGCCGCGAGTGCGGCCTGGCGAACTAACCATCGAGTGGTACGATCCGCGATTTCCTTAGAATCCATCGACTGATTTGAATGTAATTTCAGAGTCTTTCGGCGTGCGTCCCCCAGCTTCGCCCCCTCGTTCTCCCCGGCAAGATCTCCGCATGCCCGGGAGAAACCCGCCGGTTCGATCGTCACGTCCACCCCGCCCTTCCGTCACTGCCGCAGTAAATGCGTACACCTCACCTCGGCGGCCGGAACGCCCCGCCGCAGGTCGCGGTGATCACGTTGAAGGGCACTGTCACGTTGGCTGACTGAGTGGAATGATCTTCGGGTCTGTCCTGCCGGGGGAGGGTCTTGCCGTGGAGAGTGCGTCGCCGTCGTACAGGGGTCACCGGTACCCGGTGGAGATCATCTCGCACTGTGTGTGGCT
>NZ_JBICYT010000064.1:0-193 GCF_043201215.1 Streptomyces sp. NPDC048331
GGTCGCGCCTCGTCCTGCGGGGACCCTCCTCCGTGTCCCCGCCCCACGGGCGACTTCGACCCCGCGGGCGGTCCCTGTTCCCGGTGTGGGACGCCACGGCCGAAGGGGCGGGGGGACGGGGTGGGGTGTCCCCGCAGGACGAGCGCGCAACCCCGCCCCGCAGCCGAGACAAGCCCGTAAGGCGCGAGCCGAG
>NZ_JBICYT010000064.1:202-27126 GCF_043201215.1 Streptomyces sp. NPDC048331
CACACCCCATAAACCCCGTTTGGGGGGGAGCGGTTGACACACCCCACCCCGGCCCCCCCCCCCGACCCACCACCGACACCGACCCGCCCCGCCGCACGCCAAGGCACGGGCCCGCAAATCCCAGCCCCGCCGGCGATTGAGGCGCGGGGTCCGGGGCAGAGCCCCGGCAACGGCGCCGCACCCCGTGACGGACCAGGGCTGGGACCTGATGGCGTTCGCGAAGCAGGCGAAGAACCTGTCCGGCGGGAAGGTCCACTTCACGACGCTTCCCATCGAGGGCTTCGGAAGGAACTATGGGGAGGACATCAACGTCGTAGTTGATATGAAGATAAAGCGCCTTATTGCCGAACAGATCGGACCCAAAGCTTCCGCCGACTCCGGCGCATCGGGCGCCTCGTCCTCACCCGAGGCGGCGCCTCCGCCGTCGCCCTCGCCGTCCGCCCCCCAGGACGGTGGCGGCATCCCGTGCGTGGACTGAAGCCGCTGACGTCGGCGGTCGCCCGGCGGCGCACCGAGGCGCTGCTCCTGCTCTTCGTCGTCGCCATCGCCGTCCTCGGCCACGCCTCCGCGGGCCTCGCCATGAACGGTGAGCTGCCACCCAAGTTCATCGACTTCGCCATCAGCATGACCCTGCTGTCGCTGGTGGGGCACCTGGGCATACGCCGTTTCGCGGCCTACGCGGACCCGCTGATCTTCCCGCTCGCCATGCTGCTGACCGGCCTCGGACTCGTCCTGCTGCACCGCCTCGACCAGGGCTACATCGAGCGTTGGAACTCCGACGCGAACGCCCCCGGCCAGCTGATGTGGACGGTGGTCGGGGTCGCCGCCTGCCTGTTGGTGCTGGCGCTGCTGCGCGACCATCGGCTGCTGCAACGGTTCATCTACATCACCATGGCCGTCGCGCTGGTGCTGCTGATCGCGCCCGCCTTCTTCGGCGCGGACACCTACGGCGCGAAGCGCTGGATCAAACTCTTCGGCTTCTCGCTGCAGCCGGGCGAGTTCGTGAAGATCATGATCGCGATCTTCTTCGCCGGCTACCTGGTCATCCACCGGGACTCGCTGGCCCTGACGGGCCGCCGGTTCCTGGGCATGCGACTGCCCCCGATGCGCCAGCTCGGCCCGATCGTCACGGTGTGGATCGTCTCGATACTGGTGCTGGTCTTCGAGCGCGACCTCGGCACCTCACTGATCTTCTTCGGGGTGTTCGTGGTGATGCTGTACGTCGCCACCGAACGCACCAGCTGGATCGTCTGCGGCCTGCTGATGGCCTCGGCGGGTGCCTTCGTGGTCGGCTCGACCGAGCCGCACGTCAAGGCGCGGGTGGCCGCGTGGCTCAACCCGCTGTCGTACTACTGGGAGAACCGGCCGGAGGGAGTCACCTCGGACCAGTCGGCGCAGGCACTGTTCAGCTTCGGCACGGGCGGCATCTCCGGCACCGGCCTGGGCGTGGGCCACCCCGAGCTGATCGCGTTCGCCGGGCGCAGCGACTTCATCCTGACCACCGTGGGCGAGGAGCTGGGCCTGGCCGGGGTGATGGCCGTACTGATCCTCTACGCGCTCCTGGTGCAGCGGGGGCTACGGATGGCACTGGGTGCGCGCGACCCCTTCGGCAAACTGCTCGCGGTGGGCCTGGCGGCGGCGCTGGCCCTGCAGGTCTTCGTGGTCGCGGGCGGCGTGACGGGTCTGATCCCCCTGACGGGCAAGGCCCTGCCCTTCCTGGCCAAGGGCGGCTCGTCCCTCCTGGCCAACTGGATCATGATCGCCCTGCTCCTCCGCATCAGCGACAGCGCGGAACGCCAACGCGAGGCGGACACCCACGGCCCGGCGGAAACGACCATCACACCGGTGATGACGGCGGGACCGGACGGGGACGGCTTCGGCGTTCGGGAGCCGCTCGGGCGGTAGCCGGTGACGTGTACGGGGTTTCCCGTCAGTCCCATCGTCTCTCCGCGTCGGGCCGGCCCCTCAAGGGCGCTCCTCCTTCGTCGTCGCGTCGCTTCGCGATGGCCTACGGCCACCCTTGACCGACCGACCCGCCCCGGACATACGAAGACTGCCGGGAACCCCCGAAGGAACGAGCCGGAACATCAAGACACTGGCGCGGTGGCCTGAGACGCCCGACCCCGCTCCGGTTGGGACGATCCCGAGACGAGGCCGGTCCGAACCCCGGCCCGGGTCGGGCGAAGCGCGCCCGATCGCTACGCGCACCTCACGTCTCGGCGTCCGACCACCGCCCGTGGCCGGACACAGGCCGCCCACCACCGTTCAGCCGCGTCTTCCCGTCAGGCAGGCTCCAGATTGGCGACCGAAGTAGTGAATTCACGGCCTGAGGCAGCACGGATGTAGGCAAGCTCCATCCAGCGCTCCATGCCTGTCCTTGCGACGTTCTCATTGATTACAGCCATCAGCTCACCTTCGACACCGGAGGCGATGTCCCTGACACGGCAGCGCAGAAGCCGGTGCGGCAGGTACTCGTACCGATCACTCATCTGTCACCCCGCGCCAGGTGGCACCGACACCCGCCGCCCTGACCGGCGGAGCGTCATCGGCATCAATGCCGGACACATGCGCCATAGCAACCACCCTCACTTGCGAGACCACCAGCGAATACCTCTCTAGAGATGTGCCAGTACAGCCGATGCGGGTGCAGCCCGTCAAGAGATCTCTAGAGATATAAGCGAAAGGGTGTCGGTGCAGGTTCGCGCGGTGACATACCTCTGGCCCTAGGGTGTCTAGAGAGGAGAGGGAGTGATCGGTTTCATGAGCAGCCAGGGCGGCACCCGTCAGCCGAAGTACCAGCGGATCGCCGATGCGCTGAGGACGGCTATCCAGGCGGGCGAATACGGCCCGGGTGATCGGCTGCCCGGCGAGAACGACCTCATGGCCACCTACGAGGTCGCCCGGATGACCGCGCGCCAAGCACTCGGCGTCCTGCAGAACGAGGGTCTCACGGAGGCGCGGAAGGGGGCCGGCGTCTTCGTGCGGGCGTTCAAGCCCTTGCGTCGGCGTGGCATCCAGCGGTTGGCCCACGAGCAGTGGGGCGCGGGCCGGTCGATCTGGTCCGACGAATCCGAGGACCGGGACTTGATCGTCGATCACATCGACGTGCGTGAAGAGGAAGCCGACCGGCGTTTCTCGGACGCCCTTGGCATTCCCGCTGGGGCTCGCGTGTGGGCGCGCTCCCGCCGTTTCGTGCTCGACGGCAAACCGGTGCTGTTCGCCATGTCGTACCTGCCGTCCGACGTGGTCGGGGACTCGGCCATCACACAGGTCGACACCGGCCCCGGTGGGACGTACGCGAGGCTGGCCGAGCTGGGCTTCGCGCCCGTTCATTTCCGGGAGGAGATCCGGTCCCGGATGCCCTCGGCCGACGAGGCGGAGCGGCTCTCGCTCTCCATGGGCACGCCCGTCATCCACATCGTCCGCACCGCGTTCGCCCAGGGCGGGCGGGTCGTCGAGGTCAACGAGATGACGCTGGACTCCGCTTCCTACGTGCTGGAGTACGACTTCGACGCCTAGAACGGGGGAGAGTCGCTGTAGCCGGTGGGCTGCGGGGGCGGGACCTGGGAGCGGGGGGTTCGGAGCAGGGTCACCGCTTCCTCCACGCGGCCCAGGTCGATCAGGAGCGGGCCGAGGACCCATGTGTGCTCCAGGCGCTCCGTGTCCAGGAGGGCCACGGCCTCGTCCAGGCGTCCCGCATCGGCCAGGAGTCGGGCCAGTTCTTCCCTCGCGTACGGACCTCCGCCCTCGGGGTGGGCCGTGGCGTCCGCGATCGCCTCGTCGAGTCGGCCGCAGGCGGCCATGAGCGGCCCGCGCAGCCGGAAGAGCTCCCACTCCTCCCGGCCCCGCCGGGCCTTGAGCGCGTCGAGGTGGGCGAGGCCCTCCTCGGCGCGGCCCTCGGCGGCGAACAGCTCGCACAGGTGGTCGACGATCCAGTCCTCGGCGCTGTCCCGTGCGCGCATGACCTCGATGGCCTCGGCTCCGCGCCCATGCCGGGCCAGGAGCTTCGACAGCAGGATCGACGTGTGCCAGCGGTCTTCGTCCCCGTGCATGCGGTACGCGTCGACCGCGCCCGCCACGTCGCCCCGCTCCTCCAGCACCTCCGCCAGCTGCCGGGCGGCTTCCCACGGGCTCTCGCCGGCCACGTACGCGCGCAGTTCGTCGAGCCGGTCGTGCCGGACCAGTAGTTCGGCCAGCGCGTCACGGTTGTTGACGACGACGGCTTCGTACGAGCGCAGCACCGCGATCGCCTCGTCCGTACGGCCCTGCTTCTCGCGTACGGACGCCAGCAGGCTCGCCGCGTTGAAGGGCTCCATGTACCGTCTGCCGCAGTCCTGGTCCCCGCAGCGCGCACACACGTTCCCCGGGTCCAGGCGGGCCCGCAGCAGCTCCGCGATCTCGTCGCCGCGTCCCAGCCCGGCGCCCACTTCGACCAGCGCCTCGGCCATGAGCCAATCGGTGAAGTGCGGCAGGAGCAGCTCGTACGCCTCCTCTCCCCGACCGTGCCGGGCCAGCAGCAGGGCGAGGTCCCGCCGGGCGACGCGCTCTCCGTCCCGCGCGAACGGGCGCACGAGGGCGATGGCCTCCTCGCCCCGACCGCCTGTGTCCAGCAGTCGCGCGGCCTCTTCGGCCGCCGGCCACCAGCCGGTGGCGACATACGGGCCCAGTACGTCGAGGGCCCCGTCCAACTCGCCCCGATCGACCAGCAGACGCGCCCACGCGCGGGCGCAGAACCAGTCGCCGTCCTCCGCCACGGCCAGCCCGCGCACCACGTCGGTGTGCCCGAGGTCGAGGAGGCGGTCGACGATGCGGGGTGGCACGCAGGCGTCGTGCCAGGTGGTCCTGCGGTGGAGTACGTCGGCGTCCATGGCCGCACCCTAGGTGACGGTGTTTCGCGTAAGAGAGTCGCACCGCAACCATCGGTCCCGAACGCGACGAGTGCGAAGACCAGGACATGTACGTCGTCGACGATCCGGTCTGCACTACGAGCCGTCTCTGCGGACGTCCGTTCGCGCGTCCCTTCCGGTGACATCCGGCGCCGCGCGAGCCCCGTACCCGTCGGGCCGGGTAAGCCGTCCTCGCGACGCCGACCCCGAGCACCGTTGAGGAGACCGACCATGTACGCAGCAGTCCGGCGGTACGAAGGCGTGACCGACCCGGCCGAGGCCGGGCGCATCGTCGACGAGGGGTTCGTGCCGCTCATGCGCCAGGTCCCCGGGTTCGTGGCGTACTTCTGGGTCGACGCCGGAGGTGGGGTGATGGTGTCCACCAGCGTCTTCCGGGACCGTGCGGGCGCCGACGAGTCGATCGAGCGGGCGGCGCACTTCGTACGCGACAACCTGGCCCGGTTCCTGCCCAACCCGCCGCAGGTCACAGCGGGCGAGGTCGTCGCCTCCGCCTAGGGCGTGGGCGGCCTGCGCCCGGCCCAGGACGGGCTGGAGACGCTGAGGGGTGGGGAGCGCGTAGCGATCGGACGCGCTTCCCCCGACACCGCGTGCTGCTCCCATGGCCCCGTCTCGGGAACGCCCCCACGCCCGACCGGGCCGGGCATCTCCGACCACCGCGCCCCTCACGCCTTGGACCGGCTCGTTCCCTTTGGGGGCTTCTCGGCAGTCTTTCGTTTCTCCGGGGCGGGACGGTCGGTCAAGGGTGGCCGAAGGCCATCGCGAAGCGACGCGACGACGAAGGAGGAGCGCCCTTGAGGGACCGGCCCGACCCGGAGGCACGATGGGACTGACGGGAAACCCCCATACCCCTCCCCTGATGCCGCCCGACAGGATCCCGCGCACCACACCCCCGCCCCTACAGGTAGTCCTCCAGGCGGCCGATCCGGTAGCCCTGTTCCTGGATGCGCTGGAGCATGCGCGTCGTCATCTGGATTTCCGTCGCGCCCTTGAGTTCACCGGGGCCGCGGAAGTGGGCGAGGACGATGTCGCCCGGTTTGAGGGCGGAGCCCGCGGCGTACTGGAAGTTGTTGATCTGCATCGAGACCCGCCACAGCACCAGGGACGAGACTCCGCACTCCGAGGCCGCCCGGAGGGTGTCGTCGTTGTAATTGCCGAAGGGCGGGCGGAAGAGCGGCGGGCGGGTGCCGAAGCGCTTCTCGAGGCGTTCCTGCTGGCCGCATATCTCCTTCTTCTGGCCCTCGAAGGAGAGGGTGCGCAGATTCGGGTGCGTCAGCGTGTGGTTGTTTATCGTGCTCGCCGAGCCGTTGTCGCGGATCTTCTCGAAGTATCCGTAGTCCGCCGAGGCGATGTTGTCCGTGAGGAACATGCTGATCGGCAGCTTGAGGTCGGCCGCCATCTTCAGGAATTCGGGGTCTTTCTCCGCGCCGTCGTCGAAGGTCAGGAAGACGACCTTGTCGTCGGCCGGGACGGGTATTCGGTCCACGACCGGGACCTTGCCCGGACCGGCCTTCGGGAGCTGCGGTTTCCGGTCCGGCTTGGGCGCGTACTGGAGGGGGGCCGTCAGGCCCCACTTCTTGTACGCCTCGTCGGAGGCGCCCCCCGGCGCGGGCGACGGCGACGCCGTCGAGGGTGTGGCGCCGCCGGCCCCGGTGGTCGGCTGCGCCGTCCTGGCGGCCAGTCGTTCGGTGGGGTCCGCGCTGTCCCCGCACCCCGTCAGGGACAGCGCCAGCGCGCCGGCCGCCAGCGTTCCGGCTACCAACCGGCGCGCGTGCTTCACAGATAGTCCTCCAGGCGAGCCACGGCGTATCCCTTGTCCGTGACGGTCTTCATGACATGACGGATCATGTCAGGCATCGTGCCCTTCCAGTCCTCCTTGCCCCGGAAGTGAGTGAGGATGATGTCACCGGGGTGCAGGTCGCGGTCCCATTCCCGGTAGTCCATCCGGTTGGTGAACGCTTCCGCGTTCCACAGCGGGACGGCCTTGATGCCGCAGGACTTCGCCGCGCGCAGCGTGTCCTGGTTGTAGTTGCCGTACGGCGGCCGGAAGAGGGTCGGCCGCTTGCCGAACTGCTTCTGGATGGTGTCCTGCTGGCCGCAGATCTCCTCACGCTGCTGCTCGTAGGACAGTCCGGGCATGTAGCGGTGGTTGAGCGTGTGGTTGTTCAGGGTGACGCCCGCGTCCTGCATCTTCTTGAAGTACGGGTAGTTGTCCCGTACGACGTAGTCGCTGAGGAAGGCCGTGTACGGGATCTTCAGCTCCTGCATCATCTTCAGGAACTCGGGGTCCTTCTCCGAGCCGTCGTCGATCGTCAGGAAGACGACCTTGTCCTCGGTCGGGACGGTGGTGAAGACGTTCGGGTACTCCTCCTGATCCTCCACCTCGAAGCCGTCGCGCGTGTGGATCTCGGGCTTCTCCTTCGGTGCCGGCGGGGCGGCGAGCGGGGTCTTGCGCAGTCCCCATTTCTTGGCCGCGACGACGCGTGCCTGCTGGGCCGCCTTGGCCTTCTCGGCGGCGCTGAGCGCACCCGCGGCGCCGGCCTCGGCGGCCTTGGCGGCCTTCTCCTTGGCGGCCTTGTCCGGCCCGGTGTCCCCGGAGCCGCACGCCGTACCGAGGGCGGCGACGAGCAGGGCCGCCACGGCCACCCCGAACCGGCCGCGCGGACCCGCCGCGTACCGGTGACCCTGTTGCGACTTATTTCCCTTTTGTCGTACTAGCTGCATAGCAGCGCATCCTGACACCCGACACACGGGCTCCCCGGAAGACACCGCGAACGCGGCCGAACCTTCCTTCGACTGGCCCACACCGGCCGCCTCCGCCCCGTCGCCGACAATGGACCCGTGACCCCCGAAGACTTCGCCGCGCTCCTCACCCCCGAGGGCCGCGCCCTCCTCGACTCGCTCCGCGACCACGACCCCGCCCAGGAACTGGCCGTCGCCACCCGGCTGCGCCGCGAGCACCCCGCCGCCCTGGTCTCCGCCGCGCTCGGGCAGGCCCGGCTGCGGCAGCGCGCGGTGGCGAAGTTCGGCGCGGAGGACGCCTTCCGGATGTACTTCACGCCCGGCGGCGGCGAGATGGCCACCCGTGCGTCCGTGGCCTCGTACCGGGCCGAGCGGCTCGCCGCCCTCGGCGTACGCGGCGTCGCGGACCTGTGCTGCGGGATCGGCGGGGACGCCCTCGCCCTGGCCCGGCTCGGCATCCGGGTGCTCGCGGTGGACCACGACCCGCTCACGGTCGCCGTCGCGCGGGCCAACGCCGAGGCGCTGGGGCTGGCGGACCTGATCGAGGTCCGTGAGGCGGATGTGACGGAGGTGGACACCGCCGGGTACGACGCCGTCTTCATCGACCCGGCCCGGCGCGGGGGGCGCGGCCGGATCTTCGACCCCGAGTCGTACTCACCGCCGCTGTCGTGGGCGGTGGAGACGGCCCGGGCGGCGAAGTACGCCGCCATCAAGATCGCGCCCGGGATCCCGCACGAGGCCGTGCCCGCGGAGGCCGAGGCCGAGTGGATCTCCGACCAGGGGGACGTCAAGGAGGCCGTGCTGTGGTTCGGCACCGCCCCCGGGACCGTACGCGCCACCCTGCTCCCGGGGCCACGCGGTCTGCACACCGCCGATCCGCTGCCCGATCCGCAGGCCGGGCCGGTCGGCCGTTGGCTCTACGAGCCGGACGGCGCCGTCATCCGCGCCCACCTGGTCGCCGAGGTCGCGGAGCGGTTGGACGGGCGGCTGATCGACCCGACGATCGCCTACATCACCGCGGACGAGCTGCGCGCGACGCCGTACGCGACGGCGTACGAGATCACGGATGTGCTGCCCTTCGGCCTGAAGAAGCTGAAGGCCCTGCTGCGCGAGCGCGGGGTCGGGATCCTGACCGTGAAGAAGCGCGGCTCGGCGATCGAGCCCGAGGAGCTGCGCAAGAAGGTCAAGCCGCAGGGCCCGAACTCGGCGACCGTCTTCCTGACCCGGGTGGCGGGAGCCCCCTCGATGCTGATCGGCGCGCCGGCTCCCGTCGTACCGCCTGCGGCGACGCCCGGTCGGTGAGGTGCCGGTCGGGCGCCACGAGCAGCAGTGAGCAGGCCGTGAACAGTCGCGAGCAGGCCGCGAGCAGGCCGTGAGCAGGCCGGCGGCGCCCGTCGGGCCGTGATGTGCCGGGGTCCGCGGACCGGATACCGCCCCGGCCGGCAGGCCCGGGGGCGCTCAGCCCCCGTCGACCTCCACCGACTCGAACCGCCAGCGGTGCACCGCCCGGGTGATCAGGTCGGCGGCGGGTTCCGGCAGCTCGGGGAGGTCGGCCGCCACGCCCTCGGCGGCCTCCCACCAGGTGATCACGAGGACCCGGTCCTGCGGGGCCCGGAACACCTCGCGGCGCACCGGCTCCCGGGCGAGGACCTGGGCGCGGGCCCACTCCAGCAGCTCGTTGCCCCGGCCGTCGGCGGCCCGGGCCTCCCACATCAGCGCGACGGTGCTCACGAGTACAGGTTGTCCTTGCTCATCTCGTGCACGTGGTCGTGATCGTGGGAGTGCCCGTGGGAGTGCCCGTGCTCGTGACCGGCCGCGTGCCCGGTACCCGGAACGTGCGGGTCCGTCACCGGCAGCGAGGAGTCCGCCGACAGGTCCCAGTCCGACGCGGGCCGGTTCCGCTTGACCATTTCCGCGCCCAGGGCCGCGACCATCGCGCCGTTGTCCGTGCACAGCTTCGGCCGCGGTACGCGCAGGATGATCCCCGCGGCGTCGCAGCGCTCCTGCGCCAGCGAGCGCAGCCGGGAATTGGCCGCCACACCACCGCCGATCATCAGGTGGTCGACGCCCTCGTCCTTGCACGCCCGGATCGCCTTGCGCGTCAGGACGTCCACGACCGCCTCCTGGAAGGACGCCGCCACATCGCGCACCGGAACCTCCTCGCCCGCCTTCCGCTTCGCCTCGATCCAGCGGGCGACGGCCGTCTTGAGCCCGGAGAAGGAGAAGTCGTACGCGGCGTCGCGCGGGCCCGTCAGCCCGCGCGGGAAGTTGATCGCCTTCGGGTCGCCCTCGCGTGCGAGGCGGTCGATGACCGGGCCGCCGGGGAAGCCCAGCTGGAGCACGCGCGCGATCTTGTCGAAGGCCTCGCCCGCCGCGTCGTCGATGGTCGCGCCGAGCGGCCGTACGTCGGAGGTGATGTCCGGGGCCAGCAGCAGCGAGGAGTGCCCGCCGGACACCAGCAGCGCCATCGTGGGCTCCGGCAGCGGCCCGTGCTCCAGCTGGTCCACGCAGATGTGGGAGGCCAGGTGGTTCACGCCGTACAGCGGCTTGCCGAGCGCGTACGCGTAGGCCTTGGCCGCCGAGACGCCCACGAGCAGCGCGCCCGCGAGGCCGGGGCCCGCCGTCACGGCGATGCCGTCGAGGTCGCGGGCGCTGACCCCGGCCTCCTTCAGGGCGCGGTCGATGGTGGGGACCATCGCCTCCAGGTGGGCCCGCGAGGCCACCTCGGGCACGACGCCGCCGAAGCGGGCGTGCTCGTCGACGCTCGACGCGATCGCGTCCGCGAGCAGGGTGGTGCCGCGGACGACGCCGACGCCGGTCTCGTCGCAGGAGGTCTCGATGCCGAGGACGAGCGGTTCGTCAGCCATTGCTCTCACTGCTCTCAGTTCGTGCTTGTGCGGGGTCGGTCAGTCGCATGACGAGCGCGTCGACGTTGCCGGGCTGGTAGTAGCCGCGCCGGAAGCCGATGGGCTCGAAGCCGAAGCGCTCGTAGAGCTTCTGGGCGCGGGTGTTGTCCACCCGTACCTCCAGCAGCACCTCGGCGCACTCGAACGCGGTGGCCGCGCGCAGCAGGTCGGTCAGGAGCCGGGCGCCGAGCCCGGTCCCCCACTGGTCGCGGGCGGCCGCGATGGTCTGTACGTCGGCCAGGTCACCGGCGGCGGCCAGGCCGGCGTAGCCCACGAGCCGGCCCGCCGCGTCCTCGGCGACGATGTAGCGGCGCGTGGCCCGGGGGCCGCGGGCGTGGGCGAGTTCGGACCAGAACATCCCGGCGGACCAGGCGTCCTCGGGGAACAGCTCGTGCTCCAGTTCCAGCACGGGCCCGATGTCCCACCAGCGCATCTCGCGCAGGGTGTGGGGGGTCGCCGGGGTCACTGCGGGGTGACCACCTTGTAGTTCTTCGGCACCTGGGCGTCGGGCCGGCGCAGGTAGAGCGGGGTCGGAGGCAGGAACTCCAGGCCCGCCGCCAGTCGTTCCGCGGCCAGCGCGGCCATGGCCGCGGCGGACTGGTGCTCGGGGTGGCGGGCGTCGGTGAAGACCTCGGGGTAGAGGAGCGCGCCCTGGCCCACGGCGGGCAGGCCCGCGACCTGCTCGGCGATGTCGGCCGGGCGGTCCACGGCGGGCTCGCCGACGCGCGTGCGCGGGTCCTCGTACCGGGCCCAGTAGACCTCCTTGCGCCGCGCGTCGGTGGCGACGACGAAGGGGCCCTCGATGCCGGCGGCGCCGGCGGCGTACGCGAGGCCGTCGAGCGTGCACAGGCCGTGCACGGGCACGCCCAGCACGGCGGCGAAGGTGGAGGCGGTGACGAGGCCGACGCGCAGCCCGGTGTAGGGGCCGGGGCCGACACCGACGACGACGCCGGTGACGGCTTCGAGCGTGACCCCGGCCTCGGCGAGGACCTTGTCCACGGAGGGCAGCAGGAGCTCCCCGTGGCGGCGGGCGTCGACCTGGTTCGACTCGGCGACGACGGACTCACCGTCGTGCAGGGCGACGGTGACGGCGGGCGTGGCGGTATCTACGGCGAGCAAGAGCACGCGAACAGCCTACGACTCCGGCGGCCGCACCCCTTGCGGCCGGTCTGGGAGCAGGGCGGCTGCTACCTTTCGACGGGGTACCTGACGTGGTATCGGTCGGCGCGGGAAGGTGGAGCAAGGTGGCACGCAGCAGCTCGGGAATCGTGGCCGGGCTCACCGCCGCGGCAGTGGCCGTCGTCGGCTTCCTCGGCTACCAGGCTTCCGCCACGGCGCCCGCGCGCCCCCCGAAGGCCGCCGCGCAGGAGCCGGCCCCCGCCGCGAGCCCGGCCGCCGAGCAGGACCCGGCGAAGCCGGTGGCCGTACCCGAGGGTTCCGGCACCGGGGTGCGCGTCGTGTACTCGGTGGGTCAGAAGCGGGTGTGGCTGGTGGGCGACCCCGCGCAGCCCCCGAAGTCGTTCACGGTGATGCCGAGCACGGTGCACCCGAAGCCGGGCAGCTACGCGGTGGGTTCGCGCTCGGGTTCGGTCACCGGTTCGGACGGCGTGCCGATCGAGCACGTCGTGCGGTTCGCGAGCGCGGAGGGCGTGGCGGTCGGTTTCAGCGCCCGTACGGACGGCGCGCTGCCGGAGCCCGACCCGAACAAGAAGACCGGCGGCATCCGTATGACCCGTGCCGACGGCGATGCGATGTGGGCGTTCGCGACGATCGCCGCGAAGGTCGTCGTCGTTCCCTGACGGGCGGCTGAACGATCATCGGCGGGCGCCCGCGCATTCACCCGAACGGGTGAGGCGACGGGCGCCCGGGGCGTCTCAGGCCGCCCTCAGGCCGCCCCGCGGGACACCCTCCAGGACGCTTCGGATTCCGGGGCGGCCGCTTCGTGTGCGGTGTCCACCGGCCCACCCGGTGCCGTGGCGTACTCGCGCGCGGGTGGTGTCGAGACGGCGGTGGCGGCCACGCCGGCGGCGAGGAGCGTCCACATGGAGACGGTGGACGGGCGGGGTTCGCGCTGTGCTCCTGCTGGTGCCGACATGGCTGCCTCCTGGACCCGGGACACCGTACTTAGGCATACCTAAGAAACTCTCGGTACCATGTCACCACGAGGGCTGCCGACAGCGCAATATGTTGCCGACGAGTTGTCGGTACGTTTACTCCGAGAGGGCTCCGGCCAGGGCGTCGAGTCCCGCCCCGGCGCCCCAGCGCTCCCCGACCCCGCGCACCGAGACCTCCCGTACGTCGTCCAGGACCTCCTCGTGGCCGACGGCCCGCGCGATCACCACGTGGAGCCGGTCGTCGGAGAGGTCCTCCACCTTGCCGTCGCCCCACTCCACGACGACCACGGACTCGGGCAGCGAGACGTCGAGGTCCAGGTCCTCCATCTCGTCGAGCCCGCCGCCCAGGCGGTACGCGTCCACGTGCACCAGCGCCGGCCCGCCCGTCAGCGAGGGGTGCACGCGGGCGATCACGAAGGTCGGCGAGGTCACGGCCCCGCGGACGCCCAGGCCCTCGCCGAGCCCCCGGGTGAGCGTGGTCTTGCCCGCGCCCAGCTCGCCGGTCAGCAGGACGAGGTCGCCGGGGCGCAGCAGGGCGGCGATCCTGCGGCCCAACTCCTGCATCGCGTCCGGGGAGTCGATGGTGATCCGGGTCTCCGAGCCGGCAGCGGCCTCAGGTGCCGGCGCCTGGCTGCGCTGTGCTTCCAGCGGTACTTCTTCCATGCCCGCCAACGTTAGTCGCTGCGGGGACGGCCACCGCCCCGGTGCGCGTCAGCAGCTCGGTGAGCAGCCGCGTCACGGTCTCCGGGCGTTCCAGCATCATCAGGTGCCCGGTGGACTCCAGGACCACGAGGTCGGCGCCGGGGAGCGCCTCCTTGATGGCGACGCTGTGCGCGGCCGGGGTGATCATGTCCTTGTCCCCGGCCAGGACGGTGACCGGCAGGTCCGCGAACAGCTGGAGCGCCGTGGTCTTGTCGTGGGTCTGGAAGGCCGGGTAGAACTCGGCGACCACGTCGATGGGCGTGGCCTCGATCAGCCGCTCCGCGAACCGCGCGACGCCCGGGTCCACGTCCCGGGAGCCGAACGAGTACATCTTGATCATTCCGGCGAAGAGGTCGGCGGTGGCCCGCCGGCCCTTCTCCACCAGCTCCACCTGCGAGCCGAGCGCCTTGAGCACGCCCGGCAGGATCCGGCGCACGGCTCCCATGCCGACGGCCGGAAGCCCGTACGTCACCTCGCCGAGGCGGCCGCTGGAGGTGCCGACCAGGGCGACGCCGACGACGCGGTCGCGGACGAGTTCGGGGTACTGCTCGGCGAATCCCATGATGGTCATTCCGCCCATCGAGTGACCCACGAGGATCAGCGGCCCCTCGGGGGCGGTCGCGTCGATGACGGCCTTGAGGTCCCGGCCGAGCTGGTCGATGGTCACCGGTTCGCCGTCCGCCTGGGCCAGGCCCCGGGCGCTGCGGCCGTGGCTGCGCTGGTCCCAGTAGACGGCGCGGACCACACCGCGCAGGGCCGCGCGCTGGAAGTGCCAGGAGTCCTGGCCGAGGCAGTAGCCGTGGCAGAAGACGACGGTGGCCGGGGGTTCGGCCTTGCGTCGCAGCCGGCGCCGCTTGCCGTCGTCGGGGAGCTCGTCGATCTCGTAGTAGAGCTCGGTGGCGTCCTCGGCCCGGCAGATTCCCTCGGTGCCGCGCAGGGACCCGTAGTCCCCGGCCGCGTCGAGTGCCAGGCGTGCCTTCATCCGCATGCCCCGCCCGACGGTGATCCGTTCGACCGCGACACCGGCCGCCGCGCCCGCGGCTATCACGCCGATGGCGGCGCCTGCCCAGCCGGCCTTGCGCCAGTTCTCGCTCACGCCGCCGCCCTCACTCCGCTCAGCCGCCCAGGTACACCCGGGGCACTCGTGCACCGATACGGGTGACGATCTCATACGCGATCGTGTGCGCCGCTCGTGCCCAGTCCTCGGCGGTCGGTTCACCGCGCTCCGCGTCCCCGAAGATGACGGCCTCGTCACCGGCGCGGGCGTGGTCTTCCCCCAAGTCGACCACGAACTGGTCCATCGCGACGCGCCCGGCGACCTGGCGGACCTTGCCGCCGACGAGCACCGGTCCGAGGCCGGATGCCTGGCGCGGGATGCCGTCGGCGTAGCCGGCCGGGATCAGCGCGAGGTGGGTCTCGGCGTCGGTGACGTAGTGGTGGCCGTAGCTCACCCCGTGCCCGGCCGGAACCGTCTTGACCAGCGCGAGGGAGGCCTTGAGGGTCATCGCGGGCCGCAGGCCCAGCTGGGCCGGGGTGCCGAGCTCGGGGGCGGGCGAGACCCCGTAGACCGCCAGCCCGCAGCGCACCAGGTCGAAGTGCGACTCGGGCAGGGTGAGGGTGGCGGGCGAGTTGGCGATGTGCCGGACCTCGGGCTCGACGCCCTCCTTCTCGGCGTACGCGAGCATGTCGCGGAAGGCGGCCAGTTGGAGCTGGATCGAGGGGTGTCCTGGCTCGTCGGCGCAGGCGAAGTGCGACCAGACGCCGGTGACCTGGACGGTCCCCTCGGCCTGGGCGGCGACGGCCGCGCCGACCAGCGCCTCCCAGTCGGCGGGCTGGCAGCCGTTGCGGCCGAGGCCGGTGTCGGCCTTGAGCTGGATGCGCGCGGTGCGGCCGGCGGCGCGGGCGGCCTCGCGCACCTCGTCGAGGGCCCACATGCCGCTGACGGCGACGTCGATATCGGCCTCGACGGCCTCCCGCCAGGGCCCGCCCGGGGTCCAGAGCCAGCACATGAGGCGCCCCTGGATCCCGGCGGCGCGGAGCGCGAGGGCCTCGTCGGGCGTGGCGGTACCGAGCCAGGTGGCTCCGGCCTCCTGGGCGGCCTTGGCGCACTCCAGGGCCCCGTGCCCGTAGGCATTCGCCTTGACCACGGCCATCAACTCGGCCCGGGGCGCCCGCTCGCGCAGTGCGCGCACGTTCTCCCGTACGGCGTCAAGATCGATCTCGGCGTACACGCGCGTCGCTGTCTCGTTCATCGCCCCCAGTCTCTCAGAACCCCCGCCCGGCCTTGCGGGGGCTGGCCCAACCGGTCGTCGAGCTTGCGCCACGGCCCGCCGGCGGGACCGGCCCGCGGCCTCTCCGGCGTTCGAGGCGCACGGCGCGGGACGGGGCCTTCGCAGGTCAGGGGTGGGTCACGTCCCGCCAAGCGGCGGGGAGGGCTTCCGCCACCTGGTGGGCCAGCAGGGGGCCGCCGACGCGGCGGGCCGCCAGGCCGTGGAGGTACGCGCCCACCGCGCCCGCGTCCGCCCCGGACAGCCCGCCCGCCAGGAGGGATCCGGCCAGCCCGGACAGCACGTCACCGCTGCCCGCGGTGGCCAGCCACGGGGTGCCCGTCGGATTCACCCGAACGGCGGCTTGCCCGCCCGAGGCGACCAGCGTCGTGGAGCCCTTCAACAGCACCGCCGCGCCGTACCGCTGCGCCAGCGCCCGTACGGCGTCCAGCCGGCCCGCCTCCACCGACGTCCGCTCCACCCCCAGCAGCGCCGCGGCCTCACCCGCGTGCGGGGTCAGCAGGGTGGGGGCCGTCCGGGCCCGCAGCACCGTCGCGTCCAGCCCGCGCAGCCCGTCCGCGTCGACCAGCACCGCCGTGTCCCCCGCCAGCAGCTCCGCGACCTCCCCGGCGCGCCCCTCGCCCAGCCCCGGGCCGACCACCCACGCCTGCACCCGACCGGGCCCGATCAGCGTCTCGGGGTAGCGGGCGAGCACCGCCTCCTGGGCGGCCGCCGGCCCCACGTACCGCACCGCGCCCGCGCCGCCGCGCAGCGCTCCCGCCACGGCCAGCACCGCCGCGCCCGGGTACTGCGCGGACCCGGCGACGATCCCGACCACACCCCGCCGGTACTTGTCGCTCGTCGCCGTCGGCTCCGGCAGCAGCGCCGCCACATCCGCGTGCTGCAGCGCCTCCACCTGCGGCGACGGCAGTTCCAGCCCGATGTCCACCAGGTGCGTCGCGCCCGCCCGCGAAGCCCCCGGGTCGATCAGCAGGCCGGGCTTGTACGCCCCGAAGGTCACCGTCACCTCGGCGGTCACGGCCGGCCCCGCCACCTCCCCGGTGTCCGCGTCCACCCCGCTGGGGAGGTCCACCGCGACCACGGGGACCCCCGGCGGGATCCGCTCCACCAGGTCCGCGGCCGCCGGGCGCAGCCCGCCCTTGCCGCCGATCCCGAGCAGCCCGTCCAGTACGAGGTCCGCCCGCCGCGGTACGGCCCGCTCCACCCGTCCCCCGGCGGCCCGCAGCGCGGCCGTCCCGCCGGGGTGCATCCGCTCGGGGTCCATCGGTACGGCCGTCACCGCGGCCCCGCGCCGGGCCAGCCGGGCGCCCGCGTACAGCGCGTCGCCGCCGTTGTCCCCGGGGCCGACGAGCAGCGCGACCCGGGCGCCGTACACCCCGCCGCGGGTCCGCCGCAGCACCTCGGCGCACGCGGCGGCGAGACCCGCCGCCGCCCGCTGCATCAGGGCGCCCTCGGGCAGCCGGGCCATCAGCTCCCGCTCGGCGGCCCGTACGGTCTCCACGCTGTAAGCAGTTCGCACGGACTGCCCTACCCTTCTGCGATCACCACGGCGGACGCGACACCGGCGTCGTGGCTGAGCGAGATGTGCCAGGACCTGACGCCCAGCTCCAGCGCCCGCGCCTCGACGGTCCCGGACACCCGCAACCGCGGCCGGCCGGTGGCCTCGACGTACACCTCGGCGTCGGTCCACAGCATGCCGCCGGGCGCGCCCAGCGCCTTGGCCAGCGCTTCCTTGGCGGCGAACCGCGCGGCGAGCGAGGCGATCCCGCGCCGCTCGCCGCTCGGCAGTGTCAACTCGGCGTCGACGAACAGCCGTCCGGCCAGGTTCGGGGTGCGCTCCAGCGCCGCGCCGAACCGCTCGATCTCCGCTACGTCGATCCCGACGCCGATAATCACAACGACAACTCCAGCCGACTACTACTCCACGGTCACGGACTTGGCGAGGTTACGTGGCTGATCCACCTCGTTGCCGCGCGCCGTCGCCAGCTCGCAGGCGAACACCTGGAGCGGAACCGTCGCCACCAACGGCTGGAGCAGCGTCGGCGTCGCCGGGATCCGGATCAGGTGGTCGGCGTACGGGACGACCGCCTCGTCGCCCTCCTCCGCGATGACGATGGTCCGCGCCCCGCGCGCCCGGATCTCCTGGATGTTCGACACGATCTTGTCGTGGAGCACCGACCGGCCGCGCGGCGAGGGCACGACCACCACCACCGGCAGGTCCTTCTCGATCAGCGCGATCGGCCCGTGCTTGAGCTCGCCGGCCGCGAAGCCCTCGGCGTGCATGTACGCCAGCTCCTTGAGCTTGAGCGCGCCCTCCAGCGCCACCGGATATCCGACGTGCCGTCCCAGGAACAGCACGGTGTTCTTGTCGGCGAGGGAGCGCGCGAGTTCCCGTACCGGCTCCATGGTCTCCAGGACCGTGTCCACGGCCGCGGCGATGTCCGACAGCTCGTGGACGACGGCCTCGATCTCGTCGCCCCACTTCGTGCCCCGGACCTGTCCGAGGTAGAGCGCGACCAGGTAGCAGGCCACCAGTTGCGTCAGGAAGGCCTTGGTCGAGGCGACGGCCACCTCGGGGCCGGCGTGCGTGTAGAGCACGGCGTCCGACTCGCGCGGAATCGTCGACCCGTTCGTGTTGCAGATGGCGAGCACCTTGGCGCCCTGCTCACGCGCGTGGCGCAGCGCCATCAGGGTGTCCATGGTCTCGCCGGACTGCGAGATCGCGACCACCAGCGTCCGCCGGCCCAGGATCGGGTCGCGGTAGCGGAACTCGCTCGCCAGCTCCGTCTCGCACGGGATGCGCGTCCAGTGCTCGATGGCCAGCTTCGCGATCATGCCCGCGTGGTAGGCCGTGCCGCACGCCACGATCACGACCTTGTCGACCTCCCTGAGCACCGAGACGGGGATGCGCACCTCGTCCAGGGTCAGCGAGCCGCTCGCGTCGATCCGGCCCAGGAGGGTGTCGGCGACGGCCTTCGGCTGCTCGGCGATCTCCTTGAGCATGAAGTAGTCGTAGCCGCCCTTCTCGGCCGCCGAGGCGTCCCAGTCCACGTGGTACGCCCGCACGGCGGCGGCCGACCCGTCGAAGTTGGTCACCGTGACGCCCTCGCGGCGGAGCTCGACGACCTGGTCCTGCCCCAGCTCGATCGCGGACCGCGTGTGGGCGATGAACGCGGCCACGTCCGAGGCGAGGAAGTTCTCGCCCTCTCCGACACCGACCACCAAGGGCGAGTTCCGGCGTGCGCCGACCACCACGTCCGGCTCGTCGGCGTGCACGGCGACGAGGGTGAACGCGCCTTCCAGGCGCCGGCAGACCTGCCGCATCGCTTCGGCGAGATCGGCGGTGGCCGAGAACTGCTCCGCCAGCAGGTGCGCCACGACCTCGGTGTCCGTCTCGGACTCCAGCCGGTGTCCGCGTTCGGCCAGTTCGGCGCGCAGCGCGGCGAAGTTCTCGATGATGCCGTTGTGCACGACGGCGACGCGCCCCGAGTTGTCGAGGTGCGGGTGGGCGTTGGCGTCGGTGGGCCCGCCGTGGGTCGCCCACCGGGTGTGCCCGAGCCCCGTGGAACCGGCCGGCAGCGGGTGCCCGACCAGCTCTTTCTCCAGGTTGACCAGCTTCCCGGCCTTCTTGACGGCCGCCAGACCGCCGTCCGCGAGCACGGCGACCCCGGCCGAGTCGTAGCCGCGGTACTCCAGCCGCTTGAGTCCGGCGATGACCACATCGAGCGCCGACTGCGCTCCCACGTAACCCACAATTCCGCACATAGGCCGCAGCGTACGCCGTAGTTGTCCGTCTGCCCCGTAGCCGAACAAGACGAAAAACCCGCCCCGGCGCGTGCGCCGGGGCGGGTTCGACGTGTCTTCGGGCGGGCGTCAGCCGAGCTTCTTGACCTGCGCCTCGACGACGTCCTTCGGGAGCACCGGCTTGCCGCTCATGCTCTGCACCGAGAACGTGGCGAGGGTGTTGCCCTTGCGCACCATGACCACCTGGCCGGCCATGGGGGTCTCGGCGTCACCGAAGTCCGCCAGGAAGGAGACGGACTCGTCGCCGGCCGTGACGGCGTCGCCCGCGACGACCTTGTTGATCTTGAGGGCCTCGCCGTCCTGCGTCATCGTGTACCCGCCCGCGCACGCGGTGCCGGCCTTCTTGAAGCCGGCGAACGCCTCCTCGGCGCCCTTGCCGTCGTAGGAGGTCAGGGTCACGGAGGTGCCGCTGGCGCCGGCGAGCATCTCGAGGCCGGCCTTCAGCTTGTCCGCCTCGGAGGCGTTCGGGTCGACGGGCTTGCCGGAGGTGCCGCCGACCTGGGTGCGGGCCACACCGGTGGAGGTGCCCTGGGGCTCCATCGACGCGGCCTGGCCGAGCGGCTTGCACTCGGCCTTGTCGGTGGTGGCCGTGAGCTTCTTGAGGGCGTCCGCGGAGGGCGCCTTGACGACGCTGTCCTTGGGGGCCTCGGCCTGCGTCAGCAGGAGGGGGGTCAGCTCGGCGTCCGTCTTGCCCTTGGCCGCGGCGGCGGAGGAGGAGGCGCCGGACGGCTTGGCGTCGGCCTTGGTGTCGTCCTTCTTGTCGGCGCCGCAGGCGGTGACGAGCAGGGTCAGGGACACCGCGGAGGCGGTCAGGACGGTACGGCGGACAAGAGCGTTGCGCACGAGAAAACTCCCCCATGGAGACGACTGCGACAGGGCAGCCCGAACCGCGCCCCCGAAGAGGGGGCGTGGGTGTGACTGCGATGATCAACAATGTACGGGGCGATCGATCACCGCGTGGCTCGGAGCGGCGTTCCCCGCCGATCGTGACCCGGACGAGACCCCAAGAATTTCCAATCGCAACCAGGCCGCGTACAACCTCACGCCCACCGGCCGGACCCGGCACGGTGGCCGTCGCTCCCGCCCGGCACGTGACCGACCACACCACCCACAACCGCCCCGGAGCCCCGACAATGGCGGTGTGATCACTTCGCCGCCACGAAGCAACACGCCGGACGACGCAACGGAGCGCACCGGTCGGGACGGGCACCCCACACGCCCCGGACACCGCCGGGGCCCCGAGGCCTCGCCCTACGTCGACCTCACCCGCGCCGAGTGGAGCGCCCTGCGGGAGCGGACGCCGCTGCCGCTGACCGCCGACGAGGTGGAGCGGCTGCGCGGGCTCGGTGACGTCATCGACCTCGACGAGGTGCGCGACGTCTACCTGCCGCTGTCCCGGCTCCTCAACCTCTACGTCGGTGCCACCAGCAACCTCCGCGGCACCCTCAACACCTTCCTCGGTGACGCGGGCAACGGGCACGGCGCCCAGCAGGGCACCCCCTTCGTCATAGGGGTCGCCGGTTCGGTCGCCGTCGGCAAGTCCACCGTGGCCCGCCTGTTGCAGGCCCTGCTGGCCCGCTGGCCCGAGCACCCGCGCGTGGAGCTGGTCACCACCGACGGCTTCCTGTACCCGATGAAGGAGCTCCAGCGCCGTGGGCTGACCTCCCGCAAGGGGTTCCCGGAGTCCTACGACCGCCGCGCGCTCACCCGTTTCGTCGCCGACATCAAGGCCGGCAAGGACGAGGTCCGGGCCCCGGTCTACTCCCACCTGATCTACGACATCGTCCCCGGCGAGGAGCTCGTCGTCCGCCGCCCGGACATCCTCATCGTCGAGGGCCTCAACGTGCTCCAGCCGGCCCTCCCGGGCACGGACGGCCGTACCCGCGTCGCCCTCGCCGACTACTTCGACTTCAGCGTGTACGTGGACGCCCGCCCCGAGGACATCGAGCGCTGGTACCTGAACCGGTTCCGGAAGCTGCGCGCGACCGCGTTCCAGAACCCCTTCTCCTACTTCCGCAAGTACACCCAGGTCTCCGAGGAGGAGGCCATGGAGTACGCGCAGACGATGTGGCGGACGATCAACCGCCCCAACCTGCTGGAGAACGTGGCGCCCACCCGCGGCCGGGCCACCCTCGTCGTCCGCAAGGGCCCCGATCACAAGGTGCAGAAGCTGAGCCTGCGCAAGCTCTAGCCCGCAGTCGCTAGGGTGCGGGCATGCTGCATCTACGGATGATCACCCCGCACCACCTCACGGAACAGGTGGTGGGGCTGATCGACCGGACGGTCGGCACCACCCATCTGGTCGTACTGGCCGGCGCCGCCCGCGACCCCGAGGGCGATGTCGTCCTGTGCGACGTCGCCCGCGAGGCGGCCGACGAACTCCTCCAGGCGATGCGCCGGCTCGGCATCGACCAGAACGGCTCGATCGCCGTGGAGAACATCGACCTGTCGATCTCCAGACGCGCCGAGCAGGCCGAGGAGGAGGCACCGGGCGAGGCCGCCGACGCGGTGGTCTGGGAGCAGCTCGCCGAGTCGACGCACGAGGAGTCCACCCTCACCATCACCTACGCCGTATTCATGATCGTGGCGACGATGATCGCGGCGTGCGGTGTGGTCCTGGACAACGCGATCCTGATCGTCGGCGCCATGGCGGTCGGCCCGGAGTTCGGCCCCCTCGCCGGAATCTGCACCGGCCTGGTGCAGCGCCGCCGCAGGCTGGCCGGCCGCTCGCTCCTCGCGCTGTTCGTCGGCTTCACGGCGGCGATCGTGGCGACGACGGTCTTCAGTCTGGGGATGACCGCGCTCGGCCTCTTCCACGAGGGAATGCTGGAGAACCCCCGGCCGAACACCAGCTTCATCTGGCAGCCCGACCCGTTCTCCTTCGTCGTGGCGCTGCTCGCCGGTGTCGCCGGCATGCTGTCGCTGACCTCGGCGAAGGCCGGTGCGCTGGTGGGCGTGGCCATCTCCGTCACCACCGTCCCGGCGGGCGCGAACGCGGCGGTGGCCCTCAGCTACGGCGACTTCTCGCAGATGTGGGGCTCGGCCGTGCAGCTGGCGTTGAACCTGGGCGGGATCATCCTCTCCGGGACGCTCACCCTCATCTGCTGGAAACTGCTGTGGCGCACCCAGGAGAGCCGGATGATCCGGAAACCGGGTGCGCCACGCAGGCCTGGCGGCGGTGTCTAGAAGGGCCTGGACGGCCCAGCCGGCTAGCCGAGCGCGGACTTCACGACGTCCGCGAGGCGGCCGGCGACCGAGCGGGCCTGCTCGATGTCGGCGGCTTCGACCATGACCCGTACGAGCGGCTCCGTGCCGGAGGAACGCAGCAGCACCCGCCCGGTGGTGCCCAGCTCGCGCTCGGCGTCGAGGACCGCCGCCGCCAGCTCGGCGGAGGTGGTGACGCGGGACTTGTCCACGTCGGGCACGTTGATGAGCACCTGCGGCAGCCGCTGCATGACGCCCGCCAGCTCGGCGAGGGACTTGCCGGTGGCCGCGACACGCGCCGCGAGCAGCAGGCCGGTCAGGGTGCCGTCGCCGGTGGTCGCGTGGTCGAGGATGATCACGTGGCCGGACTGCTCGCCGCCGAGCGCGTAGCCGTGCTCCTTCATCGACTCCAGCACGTAGCGGTCGCCGACCCCGGTCTGCACGACCTGGATGCCCTCGGCCTCCATGGCCAGCTTGAAGCCCAGGTTGGACATCACGGTGCCGACCACGGTGTTCTCGCGCAGCTGGCCGGCCTCGCGCATGGCGAGGGCCAGCACGGCGAGGATCTGGTCGCCGTCGATCTCCTCGCCGGAGCCGTCCACGGCCAGGCAGCGGTCGGCGTCGCCGTCGTGCGCGATGCCGAAGTCGGCGCCGTGCTCGACCACGGCCGCCTTGAGCAGGCCGAGGTGGGTGGAGCCGCAGCCGTCGTTGATGTTGAGGCCGTCGGGCTCGGCGCCGATCGTGACGATCTCCGCGCCGGCCCGGGTGAAGGCCTCGGGCGAGACGTACGCGGCCGCGCCGTGGGCCTCGTCCAGGACGACCTTCAGGCCTTCGAGGCGGTTCGGGAGGACACCGATGAGGTGGGCGACGTACCGGTCGAAGCCCTCGTTGTAGTCCGAGACGCGGCCGACGCCGGAGCCGGTGGGTCGGTCCCAGGGCGCACCGGTGCGGTGCTGCTCGTAGGTCGACTCGATGCGGTCCTCCAGCTCGTCGGCGAGCTTGTGGCCGCCGCGCGCGAAGAACTTGATGCCGTTGTCGGGCATGGCGTTGTGGCTGGCGGAGAGCATCACGCCGAGGTCGGCGCCCAGCGCACCGGTGAGATACGCCACCGCCGGGGTGGGCAGCACACCGACGCGCAGGACGTCCACGCCCGCGCTCGCGAGGCCGGCCACGACCGCGGCCTCCAGGAATTCGCCGGAGGCACGGGGATCCCGACCGACCACGGCGGTCGCCCGGTGGCCCTCGAAGGTGCCCGCCTCGGCCAGTACGTGGGCAGCCGCCACGGAGAGGCCGAGCGCGAGCTCCGCCGTCAGATCCGCGTTGGCGACGCCGCGTACACCGTCCGTCCCGAAGAGTCGTCCCACTGTTGTCCTCCCGAGTTTCCGCTTCGCGTATGACCGCTTGTGACAGATATTTGCCGCTTGTGGCGGTAAACGAACCGCCCCGGCAGCACAGAGAGTGCTGCCGGGGCGGTTTCGTTGCAGAACAGCAGGCGCAGATTAACGCTTGCTGTACTGCGGTGCCTTACGGGCCTTCTTGAGACCGGCCTTCTTGCGCTCGACCGCACGGTCGTCGCGGGAGAGGAAGCCGGCCTTCTTCAGCGCCGGGCGGTTGTTGTCCACGTCCGCCTCGTTCAGCGCACGGGCCACGCCGAGGCGCAGGGCGCCGGCCTGGCCGGACACGCCGCCACCCGCGATGCGGGCGATGACATCGTAGCGACCGTCGAGCTCCAGGAGCTTGAAGGGCTCGTTGACTTCCTGCTGGTGCACCTTGTTGGGGAAGTAGTCCTCAAGGGTGCGACCGTTGATCTTCCACTTGCCGGTGCCCGGAACGATCCGGACGCGGGCGATGGCGTTCTTGCGACGGCCCAGGCCGGCGGCCGGCTGGGGGTCGCCGAAGCGGCCGGCAAGGGACTCGGAGGTGTAGTCGCCCTCGACGACGACGTCCGACTCGGTGGTGTACTCCTCGACGTTGCCCTCGAACTCTTCGACGGGGGTCGTCTCGGCGGTGGTCTCGGCCACGATGCTCCTCAGAATTTTCTACGTCTTAGGGGGTGGCCGGAACTACTGCGCGACCTGGGTGATCTCGAACGGCACCGGCTGCTGAGCAGCGTGGGGGTGCACATCGCCCGAGTAGACCTTCAGCTTCGAGAGCATCTGACGGCCCAGGGTGTTCTTGGGGAGCATGCCCTTGATGGCCTTCTCGACGGCCTTCTCCGGGTTGTTCGCCAGGAGGTCGTCGTAACGCACGGAGCGGAGACCGCCCGGGTAGCCGGAGTGGCGGTACGCCATCTTCTGCGACGCCTTGTTGCCGGACAGGTGAACCTTGTCGGCGTTGACGATGATGACGAAGTCGCCCATGTCCATGTGGGGGGCGTAAGTCGGCTTGTGCTTGCCGCGCAGGAGGGCTGCGGCCTGGGTCGCCAGACGGCCGAGGACAACGTCCTGGGCGTCGATGACGAGCCACTGGCGCGAGATGTCGCCGGGCTTGGGGCTGAACGTACGCACGCGTATGCCTTCGCTTCTTCGGTGGTGGTATCCCAAGGGCGCAAGCCCCAACGGGAAGGTCCTGACAGGGTCACCACGGACGATCACGACAGCCCTCATTCACGACGGGGACGCAACCCGCGTGAACTGCTGGTCATCGGTCCGGTGGACCGGCGCAAGGCCCTTTCACGTGAGAATGAGAAAGCCAATACGCATAACAAACCAGCAGGATACCCAAGCAGACCCGTACGGGTCAAAACGCGGTCCGCGATGCCGATTCTGCTGGCGTCGCGGCGCACTCCGGTTCGGTCCTGGGTGGGGACCCCGCAGTTGTTACGGGCTCCAGGGTAACCCGCCCGGAGCGCACCGCACGACACGCCGACACGATCGTGAGCCCGCACAGGGTGGCGCAGTCCTTGAACGCCCGCCGCTTGGCCTCCAGCTCGGACGGCCACGGAATGCCCGCCACCTGAGGTCCCAACGCCGCCCAGAACCAGGGCGAACGCGCCGCCGAGTCCGCCCGCACCACCGAGGCCATCAGCAGCGGCAGGACCACCAGCAGGTAGTGGTCGAAGGACGGTCGCGACACCAGGAATGCGGCGAGCATCACCATGCAGGCCGTCTCCACCAGGCGCAGCTCACCCCCGTCGGTGTCCTCCCGTCGCCACCGCACCCAGGCCGCCCACAGGCCCGCGCAGGCCCCCGCGAAGGCCACCGACACCGCCACCGGAGCGGGTACGCCCAGCCGGGGCAGCACGGCGATCGGCGAGGCGTCCCACGGCAGCGCGTACGAGTCCTGCCCCTGGAGCAGGAAGGGCAGGGTCTTGGTGAAGAACAGCGAGGGGCTCGGCATCACCAGCGCGCCGGCCAGCGAGAACCCCAGCGGCACCAGCACGGCCGCGGCCAGAGCGCGCCGGCGCCGGGCGACCAGGAAGAGCAGCCCGAGGGGCACCAGCATCGGCTTGCACGCGATCGCGAGCCCGACCACCAGCCCGGCCGACCCCCACCTGTTCCGGTGGGCGAGCAGCAGCGCCACGGGCAGGGCGGCCGCCGAGATGGCGGTCCAGTTCCCGATCAGCACCAGGTTGATGTACGGCTTGTAGAGGAGGGCGAACACCGCGAAACCGCCGACGGCGAAGCGCGAGCGCAGCGGCACCGCGAACATCCGCAGCGCGGCCAGCCAGCCGATGCCCAGCAGCCCCGACATCCCGAGCGGCAGCACCCACCGCAACACCTCGCGCGGCAGCAGCGCCTCCGGCACCGCCATGAGCACGGCGCTGGGCAGGTAGAGGAAGCGCTTGTCCTCGTACGGGGACCCGCCGGCCAGCAGCGTCTCCGCGGCCTTGACCACGAACGCGTTGTCGGAGCCCCAGTTCGCCCGCAGGCTCGTGGAGACGGCGATCCCGAGGAGCACGGCGAGGGAGACCACCTGCCAGGGCGGGGAGGCCGGCCGCAGCAGCCACTCGATCAGCCGGTTCCCGGTGCCCCCGCCCCCGTCCCCCCGGTTCCTGACGCCCTGGTTCTCCCACTTCAACAGCCAGATGCTAGGCCGCAGCCCCACGACGCCTGCCCCTCACTCGACCGCGGGGGGCGGTCGGTCTCCCCCTAGGTCGTCTCTTCCGGCTCTTGCCGGGCCCGGCCCGCCCGGCACGGCACCTCGCCGCGTTGTCGGGGCACCCGAGTACGTCCGGTACACGGGCGCCCCTCCGCCTTGCGAGGCACCGCACCGGACGACCCGGGCTCATCCGACAAGATCCGAAAGAGACGACCTAGC
>NZ_JBICYT010000065.1:0-26808 GCF_043201215.1 Streptomyces sp. NPDC048331
GCCCCCCCTTGCCGCCCCGGGGGGGGGCCGCCCCGCCGGGCCACGCCCCCCCCCCCCCGGTGCCCCCGCCCCCCCCCCGGGGGGCCCCCCCCCCGGGGGGGGGGCCCGCCCCTCCGGCGTTCCGCGCGTCAGTTCTTGCCCTGGCGCCGGCGATTCAGACAGACGCCCCACGGGATCAGGAAGGCACCCGCGAGGAGCAGCCAGGTGAACAACTGCCGTGCGCTGTCCTCGGGTACGCGGTAGTGGTCGTCGCTCACGGCGAGGGTCATCAGGAGTACCGACCCGCCGATGAGCAGTCCGGGCAGGCCGAGCACCCACAGCAGCGCGGTGAACCAGACCGAGCGCACGGCGGGAGCGGCCGCCGGTCGGGGCTCGGCGGGCCGCGGGATGCGCGACGGCTCGCGGGGCGGCATCCTGACCACCACCGAGGCCGGGACGGCCGCGTCGATCGTCGCCAGTTCGGCCGGGGTGATGCGGTGGTAGAGGGTCGGCTCGACGGCCACGGTGAAACCGTCGTGGCCGATCAGGTGGCGGGCGCCGTCCGGGAAGACCTGCATCAGGGAGCATTCGGCGTACCGGACCGTGGCTCGCCGGCCCGGCGCGATCTGGCTGACGCCGTCCTCCGCCAGGCGCAGCAGACCGCCCGAGTCCGCCACCGCCGGGTGGCGCAGGCCGCCGACGACCTCCGCGGATTCGGCGGGCGCGGCCGCGAGCCCCGCCCAGTCCAGGCCGCGGCCGGGTACCTGCACCAGCGCGTCGGCCCACACGGCCTCGGCCACCTGGTGGAGGTCGCTCACGGTCACCGCCTCCAGCTCGGCCTTCGCCTCGGCGACGGTGAGGTCGGGGTGGCGCAGCAGCAGGTTCATGGCGTGCGCCGGCAGCTTGGCCGCGGCGAGCTCGGGCAGGTCGAACCGCGCCAGTGCGGAGGCCCGTACGGAGTCCAGGTCGGCCTGCTCGATCCGGCCCGCCCGCAGCTTCGCGAGGACGTCGACGAAGGCGCCGACCATCGCGTCCTGCTTCTGGGGGAGGGCGTCGGCGTAGGCGACGACGGTCGCGGAGTCGGTGTCGCGCGGCGTGTACTCGGCGGCGGCGGTGTAGGAGTAGCCGCCCTTCTGGCGCAGGGCGCGGAACAGTTCCTTGCCCAGCACGTCGGCGAAGAGGCTCGCCGCCGTGGACCGGGGCAGGACCGAGGTGAGCACGAGGGCGCCGTCCTCGCCGGGGAACCACGCGGGGGTGGTCGGCAGGGCGGAGGTGGCCTCGGGGGTCGGGTGCCACTCGCCGGTGGGGAGCGTGAGGTCGAGGCCCTCGGGAACCGTGTCACCGGTGATCCACAGGACGGCGTTCTCGGCCGTGAAACGGGTCCGCGCCCAGGCGCGGACATCGTCCGCCGTGATCCCGTGCAGGCCGAGTTCGGCGTAGCCGGCGAGCCCGAAGGAACGGGATCCGTAGCGCCACAGGGCCGAGGCCTGCACCGGGCCGGAGCCACTACCGGCGGCTTCGGTGCGCAGGATCTCCTTCTCGGTGTCCAGCCGGTCCATGGGGAGGTCGTGCAGGGCGGCGCAGACGCCGTTCAGGTACGCGACCACGTCGGCGGGCGTGCCGTGGACGTGGAAGTGGGTGTAGGTGAGCGCGGTGGCGCCGTTGTAGTGGAGGTCGCCCAGGCCGTGGTGGTGGAGGGCGAGGTGCTCGACCAGGTGGGTGATGCCGCTGGTGGCCAAGGTCTCGTCGGCGCGGCCCACGCGGAAGAGCAGGCCGGCGGTGAGCGGGCCGGAGCGGGGGGCGAGGACCGTGCGGATGCCGTTCACGACGGTGGTGGTGATCCCGTCGGCGTCGGTCGTCTTCGTGGTGGGTGCGGTGGTGTCGATGTCCATCTCCGTGGAATTCCCTCAGCCCTTGGCGAGGGCGGTCTTGCGATGGCGGACGAACGCTCTCTCGTGGTCGCCGTTCCCGAAGTAGCCGAACGGGAACACGCTGGCGTGGTCGCCGAGGGCCCGGAAGTGCGGGGCCGCCTCGGCGGGGCGGCCGGCGGCGCTGTGGGCGGCGGCGAAGGCGCTGTGGGCGTTGACGGCGTGGTGGGCGTCGGCGCGGAAGGCGGGGTGGAGCACGGACCGGGCGGCGGCGTCGCGCAGCCGGGCGTGGTTGTCGGGCGCGCGCAGATACGTTTCCGCAGCGCCGATGCCCTCCTTCTCCGACACCTCCAGGTACTGCTCCATCTGGGCCACGGCGGTCAGGGCCCCGCTCGGGCTGCCGGCCGGGGCGCGCTCCACGCACTCCTGGGCGAAACCGTGCACGGCCTCCCAGCTGCCGCCCCACTTGGGGCAGATCTGCTGGAGCAGCTGGGACTGGCCGCTGAAGTGGTGCGGGTGGTGCTCGGCGAGCCGGTCGTAGCGGCGGCGGGTCTCACCGAGGCCGAGCTGGAGCCCGCGCGAGGTGATGACCCGCAGGTACCAGGCGAGGGCGTACTCGGGATGCTCGGCGCAGATGTCGATGAGCAGGAGCTCGGCCCGCCGCAGGTAGGCGTGGAACTCGCCGAACTGCTGCTCCGACACGTGCTCGGCCCGGTGGCCCGAGCGGATGCCCCAGCCGGTCTGGATCAGCCGGTCGGCGAGCAGCGTCCGGGCGAGCGGATCACGGGGCAGCCGGTTCACGGTCTCCCGCAGGAAGTACTCCGTACCGGGGGTCTCCGCGACGGTCCGACAGGCGAGCGCCCGGTCGTCCTCGTCGGAGAGCGCGGCGAAGCCGGAGGTGATGGCGTCCCAGTCCTTGTTCCGTACGGCGGTGCGCAGCGCGGCGAGGGACGGGATGCGGTCGGCGGGTTCGAAAACGGGTCGACCGGGGGGAGGGAGAGCGGGCACGCGCGGATCATATGGCCGGAGCGGATCTTGTCGACAGGTACTTTCCGTCGGCTGCCTGTCCGGCGCGCCTGCTCAGCGCCTCGGCGGTCGGCCGGGGTGTCAGTTGGCCGCCTTGCGGGCCGTCTGGAAGGCGGCGTAGGCGCCGATCCCGTAGAAGAGGATCGAGATCGGGTCGAACGTGTCCAGGTAGGACTGGTGGACCTCAGCGATCTCGCTCGTGAGCAGCTCGGTCACCGTGAGGGGCCATTGCTCGGACATGGCGATCGCCTCGGCCAGGACGTATCCGGCGTACACACCGCCGAGCGTCAGTGCGGCGCTCAGGACCGGGAGAATCGGGTTGCGGCCGCCGAGGCGGACGGCGACGAGGGCGACGAGGAAGCCGACACCGGCCGCCAGGTAGCCGATCTGGAAGTTGATGGCACTCATGATGCCGCCGTACGCGGCACCGGCGGCCAGGGCGGTGACGGCCGCACCGGGGATCGCCAGGCCGATGTTGCCGCTGCGGGCCGGGGCCGGGGCGGGGGCCGCCGTGTAGGAGTCGGGCGCGGGCGGCGTGAAGTTCTGGCTCATGGAAGATCCCCCCAGGGATGCGCGCACCCCTGTCCAGGGGACGTAAGTGCGAGATAAGTGACGCCGCAGGCTAGCAGCGGCGTCGGACACCCGTGGGGGAATTTTTCGGAGGTCAGAGGCGGTGGGCCGCGCCCGCCGGGCTGGCGCCGCGAGTGTCCAGGAGCAGCTGGGCCTTCACCGCGAGCCCTTGCAGGTCGTAGGTGCGGTGGTGCTGGAGCAGGATGGTCAGGTCCGCGTTCGCGGCGGCCTCGTACAGCGACTCGGCCCGGGGGACAGGCCGGTCCCGGACCCGCCAGCCTGTGATGTACGGGTCGTGGTAGCTGATCAGCGCGCCCAGGTCGATCAGGCGGCTGGCGATCTCGCGGGCCGGGGAGCCCTCCTGGTCGGCCAGGTCGGGCTTGTAGGTGACGCCGAGGAGCAGGACGCGGGCCCCGCGGGCGGATTTGCCGTGCTCGTTCAGCAGGGTGGCCGAGCGCTGGATGACGTATTGCGGCATCCGGTTGTTGATCTCCTGCGCCAGTCCGACCATGCGCAGGGGGTGGCCGGGGGTGCGGGTGGTGTGGGGGAGGTAGTTCGGGTCGAGCGGGACGCCGTGGCCGCCGACGCCGGGACCGGGGCGGAAGGCCTGGAACCCGTACGGCTTGGTCTCGGCGCAGCGGATGACGTCCCACAGGTCGACGCCGAGGTCGTGGCAGAGCACCGCCATCTCGTTCATGAGGGCGATGTTGACGTGGCGGTAGTTCGTTTCGAGGAGCTGGACGGTCTCGGCCTCGCGCAGGCCACGGGCGCGGACGACCTTCTCGGTGAGGCGGGCGTAGAAGGCGTGCGCGGACTCGGTGCACGCCGGGGTGAGACCGCCGATCACCTTGGGGGTGTTGGAGATGCCGTGGGTGCGGTTGCCCGGGTCGAGCCGGCTGGGGGAGTAGGCCAGGTGGAAGTCCCGGCCCGCCCGCAGCCCGGAGCCGGCCTCGAGGATCGGGCGGAGGTAGTCCTCGGTGACGCCCGGGTGGGCGGCGGATTCGAGGATCACGGTGGTGTGGGGGCGCAGCCGGGCGGCGAGCGCACGGCCGGCCTCGCCGACGGCGGAGAGGTCCAGGGCGCGGTCCGCTCCGAGCTGGGTGGGGGCGCAGATGACGGCCGTGCGGACCCGGCCGAGCTCGGCGGGGTTGGTGGTGATCCGGAAGCCGGCCGCCGACATGCGGCGGATCTCGGCTGCGGTGAGGCTGGAGTCCGTGACCGGACCGCTGTCGTAGCCGACCGTCTCGATTCCGGCGGCTACGGCCGCCTGGGCGAGTGGGAGGCCGAGATGGCCGAGTCCGATGACGGCGAGATCTGCGGGCATGGGGGTGCCGTCCCTTCCCTGACTTGAGGGGGCTGCCGCGCAAGTTCTCCGGGGCACAGGGGAGCTGGCGCAATGTCAGACTAGGCGTATATATGACAGATATGTCGCATTCTGGGGTGAACGCCACCGTTGTGTTGTCCACAGGCGGTGGCTGATGCGGGTGCGGGCGGTCAGAATCGTGGAACGGGGCATGTGAGCGGGATCTCATCCGCACCCAACGGGAGGCAGCCGTGAGGACAGCGACACTGGGGCCGGCGCAGCGGGCCGAGGCCCTCGGCCGGATGGCCGAGCGGGAACTGGACGTGCTGGTGGTGGGCGCGGGCGTGGTGGGCGCCGGAACCGCGCTCGACGCCGTGACGCGCGGCCTGGCGACCGGCCTGGTGGAGGCCCGGGACTGGGCCTCCGGCACCTCCAGCCGCTCCAGCAAGCTGATCCACGGCGGCCTGCGGTATCTGGAGATGCTCGACTTCGCCCTCGTGCGCGAGGCACTGAAGGAGCGCGGCCTGCTCCTGGAGCGTCTCGCCCCGCACCTGGTGAAGCCCGTGCCCTTCCTGTACCCGTTGCAGCACCGGGGCTGGGAGCGGCTCTACGCGGGCTCGGGCGTCGCGCTGTACGACGCGATGTCGGTCTCCAGCGGCCACGGGCGTGGTCTGCCGGTGCACCGGCACCTGTCGCGGGGGCGGGCGCTGCGGGTGGCACCGGCGCTCCGCAAGGACGCGCTGGTGGGGGCCCTGCAGTACTACGACGCCCAGATGGACGACGCGCGCTACGTCGCCACGCTCGTGCGGACGGCCGCCGCGTACGGGGCGCACTGCGCCAATCGGGCGAGGGTCGTCGGCTTCCTGCGTGAGGGTGAACGGGTGGTCGGCGCGCGGGTGCGTGACGTGGAGGGCGGAGGCGAGTACGAGATCCGCGCGAAGCAGGTCGTGAACGCGACGGGGGTGTGGACGGACGACACCCAGGCGCTGATCGGGGAGCGCGGCCAGTTCCACGTGCGGGCCTCGAAGGGCATCCATCTGGTCGTACCGAAGGACCGGATCCATTCGAGCACCGGGCTGATCCTGCGGACCGAGAAGTCGGTGCTGTTCGTCATCCCGTGGGGCCGACACTGGATCGTGGGGACCACGGACACCGACTGGGACCTGGACAAGGCGCACCCGGCGGCGTCCAGCGCGGACATCGACTACCTGCTGGAGCACGTGAACTCGGTGCTGGCCGTGCCGCTCACGCGTGACGACGTCCAGGGCGTGTACGCGGGCCTGCGGCCGCTGCTGGCCGGGGAGTCGGACGCGACGAGCATGCTGTCGCGCGAGCACACGGTGGCGCATCCGGTGCCGGGGCTGGTGGTCGTCGCGGGCGGCAAGTACACGACGTACCGGGTCATGGCGAAGGACGCGGTCGACGAGGCCGTGCACGGCTTGGACCAGCGCGTGGCCGAATGCGTGACGGAGGACGTGCCGCTGGTGGGGGCGGAGGGATACCGGGCGCTGTGGAACGCGCGGGCGCGGATCGCGGCCCGGACGGGGCTTCATGTGGTGCGGGTGGAGCACCTGTTGAACCGCTTCGGGTCGCTGACGGAGGAACTGCTGGACCTGATGGCCGCCGACCCGGGACTGCGTGAACCGGTGTCCGGGGCGGACGACTACCTGCGGGCGGAAATCGTGTACGCGGCCTCGCACGAGGGAGCCCGGCACCTGGACGACGTACTGACGCGGCGGACCCGGATCTCCATCGAGACCTTCGACCGGGGGACGCGTTCGGCGCGGGAATGCGCGGAGTTGATGGCGCCGGTCCTGGGGTGGGACAAGCAGCAGATCGAGAAGGAAGTCGAGCACTACGAGAAGCGGGTCCAGGCGGAGCGGGAATCGCAGCGCCAGCCGGACGACCAGGCGGCGGACGCGGCGCGGCTGGGGGCGCCTGACATCGTTCCGTTGTAACTCCGGGATGCGGAGGGGGGAACCGTAGACCCGGGGCGCCCGTCCGTTGCGGAGTGAGGAAGAATGAGGGTTCTGCCGGGGCGGGTTATCGCGAGCCCCGGCCGCCGGGTCGCTCAGCCGCTGGGGCAGGCGGAGCAGCGGCACGATCGCAGAGGGGACGCATGTCGAAGCCGGAGCACACCGAGTCGCCTGCGGCGAAGCCTGACAGTGCGAAGTCTGCGGCTGGTGCCGTGCCTTCGGATGCGCCTGACGGTTCGCCCGCCGAGTCGCCTGCCGAGTCGCCTGCGGCGAAGCCCGGGGGTGCGAACGGGGCGGCTGCGAAGCCGGGGCTGCGCAAGGACGTGCCCGCGCCGGCGGCGGAGGCTGTGCCTGACGGTTCGCCTGCCGAGTCGCCTGCGGCGAAGGCCGGGGGTGCGAACGGGGCGGCTGCGAAGCCGGGGCTGCGCAAGGACGTGCCCGCGCCCGCGGCGAAGCCGGCGGCGGAGGCTGTGCCTGACGGTTCGCCTGCCGAGTCGCCTGCGGCGAAGGCCGGGGGTGCCGAGCCTGCGGTCGACGCCGCGCCGGTGGCGGAGGTCGAGGACGCGAAGCCGGAGCTGTCCAAGGACGTGCCCACGCCCGATGCGAAGGCGGGTGCCGCGAAGGCCGGGCCGCGCAAGGACGTACCCGTCGCCAAGGCGGGGGGCGAGGTGGTCAATCCCGTCGTCGAGAAGGCCGATGCCATGGCCGCCGCCGTCAAGGCCGCCGCGGCCAAGGCCGCCCAGGGCGGGCAGGACGAGGGACGGCTGCTGGCCGGGCGGTACCGGCTGGGGGCCGTGCTCGGCAAGGGCGGGATGGGTACCGTCTGGCGGGCCCAGGACGAGACCCTGGGCCGGACCGTCGCCGTCAAGGAGCTCCGCTTCAGCACCGGGGTCGACGAGGACGAGAAGCGACGCCTCATCACCCGCACCCTCCGCGAGGCCAAAGCCATCGCCCGGATCCGCAGCGGCGGCGCCGTCACCGTCTACGACGTCGTCGACGAGGACGGCCGGCCGTGGATCGTCATGGAGCTCATCGAGGGCCCCTCGCTCGCCGAGTTCATACGTGAGAACGGCCCCCTCACCCCGCACCGCGCCGCCGAGGTCGGCCTCGCGGTGCTCGACGTGCTGCGCGCCGCGCACGGCCAGGGCATCCTGCACCGCGACGTGAAGCCGTCCAACGTACTCATCGCCGGCAACGGTCGAGTCGTCCTCACCGACTTCGGCATCGCCCAGGTCGAGGGCGACCCCTCCGTCACCTCCACCGGCATGCTCGTCGGCGCGCCCTCCTACATCTCCCCCGAGCGCGCCCGTGGCCACAAGCCCGGCCCGCCCGCCGACATGTGGTCGCTCGGAGGTCTGCTGTACGCCTCCGTCGAGGGAGTGCCCCCGTACGACAAGGGGTCCGCGCTCGCCACCCTCACCGCGGTGATGACCGAGCCGGTGGACCCGCCGAAGAACGCCGGCCCGCTGGCCGAGGTCATCTACGGCCTGCTCGCCAAGGACCCGACCCACCGGCTCGACGACGCCCGCACCCGGGCGATGCTGAACGCCGTCCTCGCGGCGCCCGTGCCCGTGCCCGCCCCCGTGGTGGCTCCGGCGGCCGAGGAGACCCGGCAGATCTCGCTGGCCGACGCCAAGGAAGCCGTGGAGAAGGCCGCCGCGGACAAGGCGGAGAAGGCGGCCGAGCGCGCCGCGAAGAAGGAACGCGAGCGGCGCGAGCGCGAGCAGCGCGAACGTGCGCGTGCCGCGCTGAAGGCCGCCCGCAAGGCGGCGACGGCCGCGGCCGCCACCACGGCCGTCACCGCCGCGGAGCCGCCGACGTCCAAGCCGTCCCCCGTCAAGGCCCCGCTCACGGACGTCATGCAGCGTCGCACCCTGGTGCTCGCGGCGGTGGCCCTGGTCGTGGTGCTGGCCGTCGTCGGCTCCCTCATCGCCTACGCCTTCGGCGACGACGACAAGAAGACCAAGGACCAGAGCAAGGGCGGCAACGGCAAGCCCACTCCGGCGGCTTCGGCCCCGAAGGACCCCGGCAACAACAACGGCAGCGGCGGATCCGGGGAGACCTCCCCGAAGCCCTCGGGGAACACCGGCGAGACCGGCGGCAGCGCCAACGGCAGTGCGGGAACGGGGACGGACGCCGGCGCCGGCGGGCAGCAGCCCCCGAACGCGAGCCAGGGTCAGGGCGCCACGTCCGGCGGCGCGGGCGGCGCGGTCCCGGCGGGCTTCGCCCTGGTGCAGGACTTCGGCTTCCACTTCTCGATGGCGATGCCCGAGGGCTTCAAGAAGACGGCCACCGCGGGCGAGAACTCCGGCGGCATATACAGCCGTGACGGCGGATTCCCGCGGATCCAGGTCGACTACACCGGCAAGCCCGGCGACGACGCGCGCCTCGCCTGGCTCAAGGCGGTCCCCGGAGTGGCGAGCGACAGCAAGGGATACCGGCAGATCCGCATCGACGTGGTCGACTACCGGGGCTACCCGACGGTCGCCGACTGGGAGTTCGAGCGGGAGCAGAAGGGCATCAAGGTCCGTGTGCTCAACCGCGGGTTCAAGCTGGACGCGACGCACGGCTACGCCATCATGATCAGCTGCGCCGCCGACCAGTGGGACGCCCCCGAGTGCACCCAGATGCGTAACGTCGCCTTCGAGACCTTCCAGCCGCTCGGCTGACCTCGGGACGCGGGCGGCCCTGGCGACGTATCGTGTCGGAGGGGCCATGGGGAGCCCGCCGCACTCGGGGGAGGCGATGTGGAGGAGTACGCGGGCCGGATCCTGGCCGGCCGCTACCGCCTGCCCCTGCCGCCGTCCGACGAGTACGAACTGGTAGAGACCCGCGCCTTCGACACACGCAGCGGGCAGGAAGTCCTGGTACGGCAGGTGCCGTTGCCGGAGGTCGTGGACGCCGAGCTGCTGGACGGGCCCCGGGCCGTCCCGGCCGCGCGCCGCTCGCCCGCCGATCTGCCGGCCGTGCGCCGCGCCATCGAGGCGGCACAGGCGGCGGCTTCGATCCCGGACCATCCCCGGCTGGACCAGGTCTTCGACGTGTTCGCCGAGGGCGACTCGCTGTGGATAGTGAGTGAACTGGTCCCGGCCAGGCCGCTGGCCGCGCTGATAGCCGATGAACCGCTGAGCCCCTACCGGGCCGCCGAGGTGGCGTCGGACGTGCTGACCGCGCTGCGGGTGCTGCACGCGCACGGCTGGACGCACCGGAACATCACCGTCCGGACGGTGTTGGTGTGCGAGGACGGTCGCGTCGTGCTGACGGGCCTCGCGGCGGGCGCGGCGGAGGAGGCCCTGTGCGGGTACGACCCCGTCCCGAGCGCGGAGGACACCGGTGGCGGAGCGGGGTGGGGTACCGCCCCCGCCCCCAACCCGGTCCCGGCCCCCGTCCCGTCCTCGCCCCCTGTCTCCCTTCCCGCGTCCGTCCCGCCCCCGCGTCCCGCCCCGACGCCGCCTCCCGCGCCGGACCCGTTCCCGGACCCGTTCCCGGACCCGTTCCCGGACCCGTTCCCGGGCCCGGCAGCCTCCGGACCGGTGGAGGTCACGTACGCGCCGCTCGTGGCCCCCGGTTACGACACCGGACCGCGGTACACCGACCACATCACCCCCGATCGCCCGCAGGACGGCCCCGAGCTCCAGGCTGCCGCGCGGGCCGGCGTCGTCGCCGCCTACCGGGCCGGGCAGCGGGCGGCCGCCGCCCGGGTGATCGAGGAGCGCAGGGCCGAGACGGCCGGCGAGGTCGAGTCCGGCGGCGCACCGGAGCGCCGGCCCGAGGGGTCGACCCTCCCGCGGGGGTACTCGTACCCGTACGGCGGCCCGGCCCCCGAAGCCGCTCCCTGGCACGGCGCGACCCCCCGCCGGGCGGAGCTGCCCGCGGCTGCTCCCGAACCGGAGCCGGACCCCGAACCGGAGCCGGACCCCGAGCCCCTGCCGCCCTACCCCGCACACCGGCAGCACCCCGACCCGGCACAGGCACAGGCACAGGCAGACGCACAGGCACAGGCACAGCCCGAGCGTCCCCCCTTGCCCGCCCGACTCGCCCTGCCCCAGGGCTACCGGCAGGCCGAGGTACCGGCCCAGGCCGCCATCGACCAGCCGCAGCCCACCGGCGTCGGCCGCTCCGGCCCCCGGACCGGCCTGGACGCCGAACGCGCTCGGCTGACCCGGATGGCCGTCGTCGGCGCCGTCACCGAGCGGTGGGCCCCCGAGCAGGCCGGCCCCGTGCACGGGCATTGGCAGCTCGCCGCCCCCGTCGGTCCCGCCACCGACCTGTGGGCGCTCGGCGCGCTGCTCTACCGCGCCGTCCAGGGGCATGCCCCGTACCCGGAGGACAGCGTCGCCGAGCTGGTCGAGATGGTCTGCGCGGAGCCGCCCGCCTTCGCCGAGGAATGCGGGGCGCTGCGTCCGGTCGTGGAGTCGCTGCTGCGCCAGGACCCCACCGAGCGGCCCGACTTCGAGGAGCTGCGCGGCTGGTTGCGCTCGCTGGTACGGTCCGCGCCCGAGCCGGACGCCGGCATCGGGACGCTCCCGATGCCAGAGCCGGATCCGGCGCGGCTGCCCGTCGTACGCCGCCGTGGCGAGGTCCACGGGCGGCACCGCAACCCCGCGGCCCCCCGCAAGCCGCGCGCCCTCGGCCGCGTCCTGCTCGTCGGGATCCTGGCCCTGCTCGCCGGCGGGGTGGCGTACGCGATGCTGTTCCTGCCGCGGGCCGCCGACCAGGAGCCCGCGGGGGACGCCCGGGGCAGCACTTCGCAGCCGCCGGCGAAGCCGAGCGCCTCCCAGGTCCCTTCCGCCGCGCCCGAGTCCAAGCCCGCCCCGCAGACGACCGCGCCCGCCGAATCGCCGGCCGCCCCGGCCCCCGCCCCGGCCGGTTACACCACGCAGCAGGACCCGGAGCACTTCGAGATCGCCGTGCCCAACGGCTGGGAACGTCGCGGAATCAATGAGTCCGGTCAGATCCGGTACACCGACGGGCAGTTCGTGCTGACCGTCGTCCCCGGCCGCGACAAGGTCCAGGGCAATCCGGACCCGGCGGCGTACCAGAAGGACAAGGAACCGGAACTGACCCCGTACCGGACCTCCACCTGGTCCACCGTCGGCGACGTGAAGACCACCAAGGTGGGTCAGCAACTGCGGGCGACGGGCCGGTACACGTGGATCGACGGGACCGGCCGCAACGTCTTCGCCCGCAACTACGTCGTGGCGCTCGGCGGCAGTTACCACGTCGTCCTCGTCACCGGTCCGGAGGACGAACAGAGCAAGGTCACCGAAGTCTTCGAAAAGGCCACGGCGAGTTACAAGGCGGGTGGTTGAGCGGATACTGACGACTGATCAGTACGGCGATTGCGTCACAGTGCCGTCTTTCGGCGCCCGGGCGGTTCCGGCAGCCCCTCCGGGCTCCGTAATCTGGCCTGAAGTGCAGAGAGCGGCGGGATTTCGTGGAACAGCAGACAGGTGGGGGCGACGTGCTGGCGGGCCGGTACCGGCTCGTCGAGCCGATCGGCCGGGGCGGCATGGGCAAGGTGTGGCGCGCGCATGACGAGCTGCTCCACAGGACCGTCGCCGTCAAGGAACTGACGGCGGGTCTGTACGTGGCCCAGGCGGACCGGGACGTCATGCACGCCCGGACGCAGAAGGAGGCCCGGGCCGCGGCCCGGATCCAGCACCCGGCGGTCGTCACCGTCCACGACGTCCTGGAACACGACGACCGGCCGTGGATCGTCATGGAGTACATCGACGGACCCTCCCTCGCGGACGCGGCCAAGGCCGCCGGGCGGATCGAGCCCCGCGAGGCCGCCCGGATCGGGCTGCACGTGCTGGGCGCGCTGCGCGCCGCGCACGCGGTCGGCGTACTGCACCGCGACGTGAAGCCGGGCAACGTGCTGCTGGCCAAGGACGGCCGGGTGCTGCTCACGGACTTCGGGATCGCCGCGATCGAGGGCGATTCGTCCATCACGCGCACCGGCGAGATCGTGGGATCCATCGACTACCTGGCCCCGGAGCGCGTCACCGGTGGCGTCCCCGACCCGTCCTCGGACCTGTGGTCGCTCGGCGCCACGCTCTACACGGCGGTGGAGGCCCGTTCCCCGTTCCGCCGCACCTCACCCATCTCCAGCCTGCAGGCCGTGGTCAACGACGAGCCGCCGGCGCTGCGCCAGGCCGGGGCGCTCGGACCGATCATCACCGCCCTGCTGCGCAAGGACCCGACGGAGCGCCCCTCGGCCGCGGAGGCCGAGCGGATGCTGCTGGAGGCGATGGAGGGCCGGGAGCCGAAGGCCGCGCAGGCGTACGTGCCCACGCGAGCGGTGACCTCGGAGGAACTCGCCCCGGTGCAGGAGCCGGCCGAGGCGCCGGTACCGCAGGGCGAGGCCGCGCGGACGACCGCGCTGCCGGAGCAGCCCCTGCCCGGGCCGCCGACCGCCGGCGGGTCGTCCGCCGACCAGGGCGGCGGCTGGGTCAAGCGCGCCGTGGTGGTGGGCCTGGTGGCGGCGCTGCTCGGTGGCGGTGGCGTGTTCGGTGTTCTCAAGTACACGGGGGACACGGGCAAGGACGGTGACCCGGACAAGGTCGCGAGCTCGACGGGCGGACAGTCCGGCGACGACGGGAAGCGGCAGGCGGCGGCCCCGCCGGCCGGCTACCAGAAGGTCACCGACCCCCTCGCCGGGTTCACCCTGTTCGTCCCGGAGGGGTGGACGCGGAAGGCGAACGGCGACCAGATCGACTACACCCCGGACGACGGCAAGCACTTCGTCCGGATCGCCGCCGACTCCACCCCGGACTACAGGGACCCGCTCGCGCACCTGCTCGACCTGGAGACGCAGGTGGCGAAGCGGACCGACTACAAGAAGGTGCGGCTGAACCAGAACACCTTCCGGGACAGCACCCGGGCCGCGCTCTGGGACTTCACCTGGACGGAGAAGCAGAACCACCCGGGTCCCCGCCGGGCCAAGGAGCAGATGTACATCGCCCCGGACGGCACGGAGTACGCGATCTACATGTCGAGCCCCGTCGCGACCTGGGCCACGACCGAGCAGCAGTTCGACGTCGTGCTCAGCGGCTGGGAGCCGCCCGCCAAGAAGCCCTGACAGGCACCGATCCGGGCATCCTGCCAGCGATCGCTGGCGGAAATGACAAAATCCGGTTACCGGCGGGTACCCAAAGGCTGTCGGGCGCAATACGCTCACCGGCATGACGGACTCGCAGGCCCCCGCCGCCCCCCTCCGGACCGCACCGGAGCCCACCAACCCGGTCGCCCCGGCCCCGGCCGGTGCCCGCACCGCCGCCGATGTGGTGACCCCCGACCTGGTCGCCCGGCTGACCCGCGGAGTGATCGGATCCGGCCGCACCGCCAACCACACCCCCTTCACCGGGGACCGGCTGGCGGAGCTCCCGGAGGCCACCCCCGAGGACGTGGCCGAGGCCTTCGACCGGGCCCGCGCCGCCCAGCCCGCCTGGGCGGCCGTCCCCGTGCGCAAGCGCGCGGCGGTCCTGCTGCGCTTCCACGACCTGGTCCTCGCCCGCCAGGCCGAGATCCTCGACCTGATCCAGCTGGAGACCGGCAAGGCCCGTCTGCACGCCCACGAGGAGGTCCAGGCGGTCGCCGTCTCGGCCCGCCACTACGGCCGCAAGGCCCCCTGGTACCTGCGCCCCAAGGGCCACACCGGCGCCATGCCCACCCTCACGAAGGTCACCGAGCTGCGCCAGCCGCGCGGCGTCGTCGGCCAGATCGCCCCCTGGAACTACCCCCTCGAACTGTCGGTCGGCGACGCCCTGCCCGCCTTCGTCTCCGGCAACGCGCTGGTCATGAAGCCCGACACCGAGACCGCGCTGACCGCCCTGTGGGCCCGCGACCTGCTGATCGAGGCCGGACTGCCCGCCGAGGTGTTCCAGATCGTGCTCGGCGAGGGCCCCGTCGTCGGACCCGAGGTGGTCCGGCACGCGGACTACGTCTCCTTCACCGGCTCCACCCGCACCGGCCGCGAGGTCGCCCGGGGCGCGGCCGATCGCCTCGTCGGGGTCTCCCTCGAACTCGGCGGCAAGAACGCCATGCTCGTGCTGCACGACGCCGACATCGAGAAGGCCGCCGCCGGCGCCGTCCGCGCCTGCTTCTCCTCCGCCGGACAGCTCTGCATCTCCATCGAGCGGCTCTACGTCCACGCCTCCGTCGCCGACGCCTTCGTCGAGCGGTTCGCCGCCCGTACGAAGGCCATGCGGCTCGGCGCCTCCCTCGCGTACGGCGCCGACATGGGCTCGCTGGTCGGCGAGCGCCAGCTGGAGACCGTACAGCGGCACGTGGACGAAGCCGTGGCCAAGGGCGCCACCCTCGTCGCCGGCGGCACCGCCCGCCCCGACATCGGCCCGCTCTTCTACGAGCCCACCATCCTCGACGGCGTCGAGGCCCCCATGGCGGTGTGCGGCGAGGAGACCTTCGGCCCGGTCGTCTCGATCTACCGCTTCACCGACGAGGACCGGGCGATCGACGAGGCCAACGCCACCGCCTACGGCCTGAACTCCAGCGTCTGGACCAAGGACTCCCGCCGGGGCCACGCCGTCGCCGCCCGCCTGCGCACCGGCACCGTCAACATCAACGAGGGCTACGCCCCCGCCTACGGCAGCGCCCAGGCGCCCATGGGCGGCATGAAGGACTCCGGCCTCGGCCGCCGGCACGGCTCCGAGGGCATCCTCAAGTACACCGAGGCCCAGACCGTCGCCCACCAGCGGCTGCTCCCGATGGCACCCTCCCTGGGCATGGACGACGAGAAGTACGCGGCGTTCATGACCCGCAGCCTCCGGGTCATGAAGGCCCTCCGACTCCGCTAAGGGGCAGCACCGTGTCTGAGTCTGAGTCTGATTCTGAGTCGTACGACTACGACGTCCTCGTCATCGGTTCGGGCTTCGGCGGATCGGTCTCGGCGCTGCGCCTGACCGAGAAGGGCTACCGGGTCGGCGTCCTGGAGGCCGGTCGCCGCTTCACCCGCGAGAGCCTGCCGAAGAACAGCTGGGACCTGCGCAACTACCTGTGGGCCCCGGCCCTCGGGCTGTACGGGATCCAGCGGATCCACCTGCTCGGCAACGTGATGGTGCTCGCGGGCGCCGGCGTCGGCGGCGGCTCCCTCAACTACGCCAACACCCTGTACGTGCCGCCCACCGCCTTCTTCGAGGACCGGCAGTGGGCCTCCATCACCGATTGGCGGGACGAGCTCGCCCCCTACTACGAGCAGGCCAAGCGCATGCTCGGGGTGCGTCTCAACCCGACCATGACCCCCTCGGACGTCCACCTCAAGGCGGCCGCCGAGAAGATGGGCGTCGCGGACACCTTCCACATGGCCCCGGTCGGCGTCTTCTTCGGGGACGGCGACGACGCGGACGGGCAGCCGAAGGTCCGCCCCGGGGACGAGGTCCCCGACCCGTACTTCGGCGGCGCGGGCCCCGCCCGCAAGGCCTGCACGGAGTGCGGCGAGTGCATGACCGGCTGCCGGCACGGCGCGAAGAACACCCTGAACGAGAACTACCTGCACCTCGCCGAACGCGCCGGCGCCGTCATCCACCCGATGACCACGGTCACCGCTCTCTCCGACCACCCCGAGGGCGGTTACCGCGTCCGCACCGTCCCCACCGACGGCCGCCGGCGGGGCCGGGCGAAGGTGCTGCGCGCCCGGTACGTGGTCGTCGCGGCGGGCACCTACGGCACGCAGACCCTGCTGCACACGATGAAGGACCGTGGCGAGCTGCCCGGGATCTCGCCGCGCCTCGGCGACCTGACCCGGACCAACTCGGAGGGCATCATCGGCGCCCAGACCGACGACCGCCGCTACCGCAAACTGCACGGAGGCGACCGCCGGGCCGACTTCACCCGAGGCGTGGCCATCACCTCCTCCGTGCACCCCAACGCCGACACCCACATCGAGCCCGTCCGCTACGGCAAGGGCTCCAACGCCATGGGGTTCATGACCGTCCTCCAGGTCCCGCACAGCGCGCACCGGGTCCGGGCCTGGCTCGGCCGGACCGTGCGGCACCCGGTGCAGCTGGCCCGTTCGCTGTCCAACCGGCGCTGGTCGGAGCGGACCATCATCGGCCTGGTCATGCAGTCGCTGGACAACTCGCTGACCACGTACCGCAAGCCCGGCGGGATCGGGAAGGGGCTGCTCACCGCCCGCCAGGGCCACGGCGCCCCGAACCCGGTCCAGATCGCGGAGGCCACGCAGGCCGCGACCCTGCTGGCCGAGGAGATCAACGGTTTCCCGGGCAGCAACATCGGCGAGCTGATGGGGACCCCGCTGACCGCGCACTTCCTGGGTGGCTGCCCGATCGGCGCCTCGCCCGAGGAGGGGGTGGTGGACCCGTACCACCGGCTCTACGGGCACCCGGGTATCTCGGTGGTGGACGGCGCGGCCGTCTCCGCGAACCTCGGGGTGAACCCGTCGCTGACGATCACCGCGCAGGCGGAACGGGCGATGTCGTACTGGCCGAACAGGGGGGAGCGGGACCCGCGGCCCGAGCAGGGATCCGCGTACGTGCGCCTGGACGCGGTGGAGCCGGTCCGTCCGGCGGTTCCCAAGGAGGCCTTCGGCGCGCTGCGGCTGCCGTTCATGGCGGTCCCCGAGGTTCCGCCGCGCCAGCCGGTGAGTGATCCGGAGCCGACGATGTGACAGCGGTGGGTACCGCGCTCCCCCTCCGAGCGCGGTACCCACCGCGGTACATACGTGACAGATGTTCAGCCTTGATGGTTGTACCGGAATCCGCGGTACCGAGCTGTGGTGTCGATCACACAGTGGAGTATGCAACTGCGACTGATGTTCGACAGTCAACCGCTGCATGAGAAAGCGCATCTCGTTGCTGGCCGCCGGCGCCCTCGTGGCGCTGGGAGCGGCCATCACTCCCGCACACGCCGCGGACCCCGTCTTCACCCTGGCCGGACCGGCCGGGATCGGTCTGCGGCCGCACCCCGGGCAGAGCGGTGAACCGCACACGACCTCGGTGGAGTTCCGGATCGTCAACGACTCCACGAAGACCTTCGACCGCCCGAGCACCTTCACGATCGATCTGCGCGCCCTCAAGGGCGTCGCCGACGTGGCGCTCGCCAAGGGCCGGGACGCGGACTGCAAGCTCGCGGCCGAGGCCGTGACCTGCAAGCGTTGGGGGCTGTGGACGGGCGAGAGCAGCGTCGTGAAGCTGGACCTCAGCGCCGCCGAGGGCAGCAAGGTCGGCGCGACCGCGGACCTGACGCTCACCGGCACGGCGGAGGGCGCCACCTTCGAGGCCGCCACCACCAAGGTGCGCGTCGGCGGCCCCGACCTGGTGCTGGAGCGGGCCAGGCTGAAGGCGGAGCAGAAGCCGGGCGACCGGCAGAACCTGTCGATCATCTTCGCCAACGAGGGCACCGACCCCGTCGACGGCGTGGTGCTCGAGATGCGCACCACGCACGGCATCGACCTGGTCGAGCAGTACGACAACTGCTCCTCCTCCGAGGACAGCACGGCGGGCCGACCCTGGAACCAGGGCTGGAGCACGGTGCGGTGCCTGCTGGAAGGCGAGTACGAGCCGGGCGCGCTCTACGGCGTCGACGGCCCGCTCACCCTCAAGGCCGCCCCGCACGCCTTCATGGACGGCCTGACCTACGCGGTGTACGCGGCCGGCGATCAGCCGAAGCAGCCGAAGGAGCAGCGGCAGGCGGCGAAGAACCGCGCGTTCGCGGCCGGCCACAAGCTGGCCGCGGCGAAGCAGGCCCCCAAGGCCACGGCCCGGTCCGCCCCGCAGGCGACCGACCTCGACCCCCGGAACAACATCCAGGAGTTCGACTTCGCGACGCGCAACACCGCCGACCTGGTGGCCACGGGCCTCTCCCTCAAGGGCAAGGTCGGCGAGACGGTCGACGCGGCCCTCGGCTTCCGCAACGACGGCCCCGCGTGGGTCGCCCACCTGCGCTCCGACGAGGCCGTCGCCCGCACCGACATCGTCATCCCGGCGGGCGCGAGGGTCACGAGGGTCCCGGCCGGCTGCAAGGGCGTCAACGCCGACGGCACCCACCGCGAGCAGGCCCTGGGCGCGCCGCGCTACTTCTGCTCCACCGGCCACGTCGTGGGGGAGAAGGAGACGTTCGCCTACCCGTTCCAGCTGAAGATCGAGAAGGTCGTGGTCGATGCCAAGGGCTCGATCACGGTCGGCCGGTGGACGCCGGAGGGCACCACGGGCCAGCGCTGGGACCCGAACCGCACCAACGACACGGCGGCCTTCGTGATCAACGCGAAGGACGGCGGACCGGCCCCGACCCCGACCACCTCCACCTCGGCCTCCCCGACCCCGGCCCCGACCGGCTCCGCGACGCCCACCGCGACCGCGACGCCGAGCGCCTCGGCCACCGGTACGGGTGTCACGGCGGGCGGCGGCCTCGCCTCCACCGGTAGCTCCACCCAGGTCGTCGCGCTCGGCGGCGCGGTGCTGCTGGCCGTCGGCGGCGGGCTGTTCCTGGCGTTCCGCCGCAAGGCGGGCGGGCACGCGTAACGGCGTACGCGCGCGCGACCACGCAGAACGGCCGGCCCGGGGCGTCCCCAGGGCCGGCCGTCCTTTACGGGGTGACCGGGCTGCTGTCCCCTGCCGTCCGGTCACGCGAAGGAGCGAGGTCCCACGACGCACGCTCCACGGGGCGTGCGTCTCATCGCTCCAGCGGATCCACGCGTGGTGTTGCGGTTCCGCGGCTGGCTGACGCGGACACCCTCACCAACGAAGGGCCCCGGGGCCGGTCACGGTCCGGACGGGTGACGAACAGCCGTCACACGCGCCCCCGGCACAGCTCCAGCAAGGTCATGGCGAGGGCGGTGCCGGGCTTCCCGAGCGCATCGCTCCAGTGCGAGAGCACCTCCATCTCGCGCGACAGGTGCACCCGGCGCCCACCGGACGCGATCCGGGCGTCCTGGATGACCGTCGAGACGGCCATCCGCTCCTGGATCAGCCCGATGATCCGGTCGTCGAGGGCGTCGATGCGCGTACGGGAGTCGGCGATCAGCTGCTCGGGGGTGGTGGTGATCGTGGTCATGGTCTCTCCTGATGGTCTGTGCCGACAGGAGCGGAAACGCGAAGCGCCCCGGTCCTGTCGGACCGGGGCGCTTCGGGAAGTCAGTGGCTCAAGCGAGCATCACGAGGACCCATGGCGACCGGACCGACCGGTGCCATAGGTAAAGAGGAAGCTCAGCTGCTTGCGCATGGAACGGATTATTACCTCCTGCCGACCCCGGGGCCAACCCGCATTCGGATGGTGAGACGAAGAGGGCCTGGCGTCCCCCGTTAGAATCGACAAAACAGCCACCTCTTCCGCCGGAAGGCCGCCCCGTGCCAGAAGCACCCTCCGCCGCCCACGACAGCGCCCCGGACACGGTTCTCGTCGTCGACTTCGGCGCCCAGTACGCCCAGCTCATCGCCCGCCGCGTCCGCGAGGCACGGGTCTACAGCGAGATCGTGCCGAGCTCGATGCCCGTCGACGAGATGCTGGCCAAGAACCCGAAGGCGATCATCCTCTCCGGCGGTCCGTCCTCCGTGTACGAGGAGGGTGCCCCCCAGCTCGACCGCGCGATCTTCGAAGCCGGCGTCCCCGTCTTCGGCATGTGCTACGGCTTCCAGCTGATGGCCGTCACCCTCGGTGGACAGGTCGACAACACCGGCGCCCGCGAGTACGGCCGCACCCCGCTGGCCGTCTCCAAGTCCGGCTCCACCCTCTTCGAGGGCACCCCCGACAACCAGTCGGTGTGGATGTCCCACGGCGACGCCTGCTCCGCCGCCCCCGAGGGCTTCACCGTCACCGCCTCGACGAACGTCGTCCCGGTCGCGGCCTTCGAGAACGACGAGAAGAAGCTGTACGGCGTGCAGTACCACCCCGAGGTGATGCACTCCACGCACGGCCAGCAGATCCTGGAGCACTTCCTCTACCGCGGCGCCGGCCTGGCCCCCACCTGGACCACCGGCAACATCGTCGAGGAGCAGATCGCCGCGATCCGCGAGCAGGTCGGCGACAAGCGCGCCATCTGCGGCCTCTCCGGCGGCGTGGACTCCGCGGTCGCCGCGGCCCTCGTGCAGAAGGCCATCGGCTCGCAGCTGACCTGCGTCTACGTCGACCACGGCCTGATGCGCAAGGGCGAGACCGAGCAGGTCGAGAAGGACTTCGTCGCCGCGACCGGCGTGCAGCTGAAGGTCGTCGACGCGCAGGAGCGCTTCCTGACCGCGCTGGCCGGCGTCTCCGACCCGGAGACCAAGCGGAAGATCATCGGCCGCGAGTTCATCCGCGTCTTCGAGCAGGCCCAGCTGGAGATCCTCCAGGAGGACGGCCCCGCGGTCGCCTTCCTCGTGCAGGGCACCCTGTACCCGGACGTCGTCGAGTCCGGCGGCGGCACCGGCACCGCCAACATCAAGTCGCACCACAACGTCGGCGGCCTCCCCGACGACATCGAGTTCGAGCTCGTCGAGCCGCTGCGCCAGCTGTTCAAGGACGAGGTCCGGATGGTCGGCCAGGAGCTCGGCCTGCCCGACGAGATCGTCCAGCGCCAGCCCTTCCCGGGCCCCGGCCTCGGCATCCGCATCGTCGGCGAGGTCACCAAGGAGCGCCTGGACCTGCTCCGCGAGGCCGACGCCATCGCCCGCCACGAGCTCACCGCGGCCGGCCTGGACCGCGAGATCTGGCAGTGCCCGGTCGTCCTGCTCGCGGACGTCCGCAGCGTCGGCGTCCAGGGCGACGGCCGCACCTACGGCCACCCGATCGTGCTGCGCCCCGTCTCCTCCGAGGACGCGATGACCGCGGACTGGACCCGCATGCCGTACGAGGTCCTCGCCCGGATCTCGACCCGCATCACCAACGAGGTGCCGGAGGTGAACCGGGTGGTCCTCGACTGCACGAGCAAGCCCCCGGGCACCATCGAGTGGGAGTAGTCCCACCCGGTCCCACCCGGTCCCACCCGGATCACCGTGAAGCCGCCGCCCCGCACCCGCGGGCGGCGGCTTCGCCGTTCCTCTGGCCTGTTGGCAGGGGCCCCGGTACCTTGCGCGGCGAGCCGAGCCGTTCGAAGGAGCGCCCATGCCGGACCAGCCCGTACCCGTGCCCGTGGAACGGCTGGGTTTCGAGATGCCGCCCGTGCACGACACCGCCGAAGCGGCACGCGCCCACCGCAAGGAGCGGCTCGCCGAGGCGCTGCGGCTGCTGGGGCGCCTCGGACACGAGGACGGGGTGGCGGGGCAGATCACCGCACGGGACCCGGAGTTCGAGGACTGCTACTGGGTGAACCCCTTCGGCCGGGCCTTCGCCGCGCTCACCGCCGACGACCTGCTGCTGGTCGACGGGGACGGACGGGTGGTCACGGGCGGCCGCCGGGTCAACCAGCTGGCCTTCGCCGTGCACGCGGCCGTCCACCGCCGGCGCCCCGAGGTGGTCGCCGTGGTGCGCGCGCAGGGTCCGTACGGACGGGCCCTGGCCGCACTGGGCGAGCTGCTGGCCCCGCTCACCGAGGAGGCCTGCGCCTTCTACGAGGACCACGCGCTCCTCGACGAGTACTCCGGGGCCGACGAGCCGGAACGGACCGCGCTCGCGCTGGGCCCGTACAAGGCGCTGGTCCTGCGCAACCGGGGGCTGCTGACGGTGGGGGACTCCGTGGACGCCGCCGTCTGGTGGTTCATCGAGGCGGAACGGGCCGCGCAGGTGCAGCTGATCGCCCGGGCCGCGGGGAAACCGGTGCCCATCGACCACCGGGCCGCGGTGCTGACGCGCGAGCGGTTCGGGTCCGATCTGGCCGCCTGGGTGAGCTACCAGCCCCTCAGAGAGCTGGTGGCGTCAACATCATGAACCGTTAATCACCTGCTCTGACATCGTGCGCAATCCGGAGCACTGTCGCAGTGGTGCACAATTCGCTGGCATTGCACCGAAGTTCAGAGAGGCGGCACGTACGTGGCTGTCCAAGAGATGTCCCGAGGTACCCATACCAGCGCCTGCGCCTGCGACGAGTGCGCCCGCGAGGGCCACCGCCGCGCGGTCGTGGCGTTCCTGGAGAAGCGCGACGAGTTCGCCTCCGGGCAGGGCGTGCCGGCCGCCGTGGCCCACTCGCTCGGCGCCTCCCGTCAGTGGGTCTCCGACGAGCTGACCCTGTCCGCCCGCACCGTCGCCGACCGGGGCCGGGAGGCCGGCAACTCCTGGCTGTACCTGTTCTCGCGGCGGGCCGTCCTCGCCGTCTGGATCGCCGCCGGGGTCCTGCTGCTGGTCCAGGTCGCCGCCGCGCTCGGCACCGGCTGGTCCACGGCGCGCACCGCCGGGCTGCTGGCCGCCCTGGTGCTGGCCGGACTGCTCACGGTCGCGGCGCGCGCCCAGTCCGTGCGGGGCGGGCTGCTGGCCCCGCTGGTCGGCGAGGACAACCGGCTGTCCACCTCGAAGGCGGTGCCCAGCGCCTGGGTGGTGCTGACGGCCTTCGCCACGCTGCTGCCCGCGCTGCGGCTGGCCACCTCGGCGCCCGGACCCGAACGGCAGGCGCTGTACGCGGGCCTCGCGCTGGACCGGGCGCTGCCGCTGCTCGCGGTGGTCTCGCTGACCTCGGCCGTCGCGGTGCTGGTGCGCCGGGTCGTCTCCGTACGGATCATGGGCCAGCGGCTGCAGAAGCTGCCGGCCGACCGGCCGCGCGGGGCGGACCTGCTGACGGACGACGCGGGCCGCGGGAGCTTCCCGGACGCGCAGTACGTGCTCGTCTCGACGGTGGTGCTCGCCTACGCGGCGGCCTCGCTGGCGCGCTTCCCCACCCGGCTGCCGCAGCTGCCCTGGGCCTTGGCCCTGCTGGTGGCACTGTCGGCCGCAGTGTACCTGGCGGCGAAGTACGCGGAGGGCAGCCGACCGCTGGTGCTGTCGGTGGTGCGCAGACGGGAGCCCGGGGACCTGGACGCGGCCGTCCGTCCCGGGGACGACATCGAGATCCGGGGCGTGGGCTTCGTGCCGCCCGGGGCGCAGACACCCGAGATGTTGGCCCGTCTGGTGGTACGGATCGGGGCGGTGCACGTGCACGTGCCGCTGGTCCCCGTGGCGGGCGGATTCACCAATCCCTCCGACGCCGTGCTGACCGTGCCGGTCCCGGCGGAGGTGGAGCCGGGGCGCGTCGAGATCCAGGTGGTCACCGCCGCCGGGGTGGAATCCAACCGCTGCACCATCGATGTTGCCGAGTGATCGGGGTACACATGTCCCGTGAACCGAACCGATGTTCTTGAAACCGACGCCCCCCGCACCGCGGTAGGCCTGCGTGAGCTGGCCTCCCGGCACGCGCTGCTGCCCCTGCGGCTCTTCCTCGGCGTGACCTTCGTGTACGCGGGGATCGACAAACTGACCGACCCGGCGTTCCTCTCCGCCACCGGCGACGGATCCATCGGCGACCTGATGCGCGGGGTGCGCGACACCTCCGCGATCCCCGCCCTGGTGGACATGGCCCTGCACTCGCCCGTCGGCTTCGCCGTGGCCCTGGCCATCGGGGAGATCCTGGTCGGGCTCGGCGCCCTGGTCGGCCTGCTGACCCGTATCGCGGCCGTCGGCGGAGCGCTGATCGCGCTCAGCCTGTGGCTCACGGTGTCCTGGGCGGTGACCCCGTACTACTACGGCAACGACCTCCCGTACATGTTTTGCTGGGTCCCTCTCATCCTGGCCGGCGCACCCTACTGGTCACTGGATGCCCTGATCAGGCGCAGGCGGAGGGCGACCACCTGAGGGACGGAGCTACCCGAGGTAGGGGGTATCCCGGTCCTCCAGGAAGTGAGTCAGCCTCAGCCGTTGTGTGTGGTGCATGTCCAGGGAGCCGAGATCTCCAGGGTCCACCCAGCGGAGTTCCAGGGACTCGTCCGAGACGGTCAGGGTCCCGCCCACCAAGCGGGCCCGGAAGCACACGTTGAACTGTCGGCGTACCTCTCCGTCGGTGTACGCGATCACGTGCCGGGGGTCGGTGTACGTCCCGACGAGCCCAGTGATCTCTACGTCCAGGCCGGTCTCTTCCTTGACCTCTCGGACGGCCGTTCCGGGCAGGCTGTCGGCCATCTCCATGCCGCCGCCCGGCAAGGCCCACAGGCCACTGTCCGAGCGCTTCTGAAGCAGGATGCGGCCCTTGTCGTCGGTGACCACGGCAGAGGCCGCTACGACCATACTGTTGGGCTCTGGGGTGTCCGGATCATCGAAATACTCAGTGCGTGCCACTATCTGACCTCCTGGGCCGTTGCCCAGACGGCATCGAAGCTCTCGGCGTAGGTGTCGAACATGGACCCGCTCTCATGACGTCGCAGGTGCCACACCGGCGCACCGTAGGCGTTCACGCCCCACACGTGGGCATTGACCAGGGCTTGGTCGTCAGCCCTGTAGATCGAGTTGTAGAGCGTCGTTCCATGGGTCCTGATCTCCACGCCGGCGATGTCGACAAGCGACCGGTAGTGAAGCAGGGCCAGCCGGCACCGTGACTCAATGCCGTGCCCGAACCTCTCCTCCTGGCCCCGGAGCTGAACGTTTTGTGAGTCAGCGTCACCCAGGCAGATGCGCACTTGGCATCCGGCCTCGGCCCTTTCCCTGAGTAGGTCATTGAGCCGGGGATACGCCTCATGCAGGAAGACGGCCGCATAGACCAGGACATCGACCCGCTCCTGAGCTGACGACAGAAGGTCGACGAACACTGATACGGGGAGGTCTGCCCGCTGCTCGTAGAGGGCCACCAGTTCGGGACTCACAGCCCTGGCCGACCGAGCTTGCCTCAACGCGGGCCACAGTGCGTGTATGTCCTCTCCCAAGGCCTCGGCTGCCTTCATCGCGGTTGCCCTCCGGGGCACCCTCCCGAGGTTCACCCATCGCTCAACGCTCTTCGGATCGACTCCCGATGCCTCAGCGAGAGTTGAGTGTGTCCAGCCCCTGGAAGCCATCGTCGCCCGTAGACGCTCATTGCCAGCCATAGGGACGTTCTACCCCCATCAGGACGTCCCAAAGTGGAGAATGTGCGAGGTTCCCCCGTCCTGGCTGTCGGCCGGACCATGAAGCCTCTCGGCGAGGGAGAGCAGAGGGCCGGACGTGGTGATCCATGCAGCAGCAGATACAGATGCAAGCCAGTGGGAGTACGTGACCTATGCGCCCAGGGGTGAGACGTGCCCAGCTTGCTTGAGGCAGATCAAGCCCCTTGAGCGGGTACGTCGTGGCCGCTTCGAGCGTCAGCCTGGCGCCCCCATCGTGGTCTATCGCCACTACGAGAAGTGCTCGGCGTGATTACGGCGCGAGATATCGGCTCCAGGGTGAAGGATGCGGCCGGACGGATCGGCATCCTGCGTGACGTCATCCCTGACTATGAGGACCCAGCGGAACCTCCGCAGGAGCGCCGCAAACAGTCTGTGGCCTTTCTGGCGCCCGAGCATGGGGGTCGTGAGTGGCTGGTCCCTCCCCGGGCGGTCGAGCGGGTTGACGCCTGCGAGCCTGCCTCAGGTGCTATCACCGAGGTACCGATACAGGGTGGCCCTTGAGACTCCAAGGGCCTTGGCGATGGCGCTGACGCTCTCCCCCTTGCCCTTCCGTGCCTTGGCCGCCGTGAGCATGTCGTCAGTGATGACTGTGGGACGTCCGCCGGTTCGTCCCTGGGCCTTGGCCGCTTCCAGCCCGGCCTTGGTGCGCTCCCGGATGAGAGAACGCTCGAACTCCGCCATGGCTCCGATCACTTGGAGCATCAGACGGCCGTCCGGAGTGTTCGGGTCGATGTTGGCCAGTGCGCCAGTCAGCACCTTGAAGCCGATGCCTCGTTCTGCGAGCCCGTCCACCATTGCCACCAGGTCGATGAGGGACCGCGCGAAGCGGTCCAGCTTCCACACGCAGAGCGAGTCACCGCTCCCGAGGTAGTCCAAGGCTGCCTTGAGTTCCGGCCGCTCTGCGGTCTTCCCTGACGCCTTGTCGATGAAGGTCCGAGAGCATCCCGCAGCTTCCAACGCATCGAGCTGTAGCTGTGCCTCCTGGGCATCGGTCGAGACCTTGGCGTTAGCTCTGCGGTTTGAGTGTGTCTCGTGAGGGTGAAGTTCTGTCCCTCGTACGAGTGTTAGCTCTTGCTCTGTCTCGTGTCTCACTCCAGGTT
>NZ_JBICYT010000066.1:0-25905 GCF_043201215.1 Streptomyces sp. NPDC048331
CACGATCTGGGACCAGATCACCGGCGTCGCCGCCCTGCCCACCGTCGCCTGAGCGAGAACCGACGGCCGGCTCGACCACGCCCTGACACACCGCCCTTGGCCGCGGTGCGGTGTGATCTGGAGGATTTCGCGGCGGAGGTTTTCGAGCCGTTCGCGCGGAATGATCAGCGTCGATGGGGGCAGGTCTACCTGCGCGGGCTGCTGACCGACGGGCAGCGCAAGTCGGTCGAGCCGATGGCCGCCCGGCTCGGGGAGGACGGGAACCGGCAGGCCCTGGCCCACTTCATCACCACCAGCCCGTGGGATCCGGCGCATGTGCGGGCCCGGCTGGCCTGGAAGATGGAAGCAGCGATCCGGCCGAGTGCGCTGATCTTCGATGACACCGGGTTCCTCAAAGACGGCAACGCCTCAGCCTGCGTGTCCCGGCAGTACACCGGCACCGCGGGCAAGGTCACCAACTGCCAGGTGGGCGTCTCGATGCACCTGGCGTCCGACCATGCGTCGGCTGCGGTCAACTGGCGGCTGTTCCTCCCCGAGGTCTGGGATCCCGCCTCACCGAAGGCGGACCCGGCCAAGGTCGCCCGCCGTGCCGGCTGTCAGATTCCCGACGATGTCGGGCATGTGGAGAAGTGGCAGCTGGCCCTGGACATGCTCGACGAGGCCCGCTCGTGGGGGACGGAGGTGCCACTGGCCGTCGCGGACGCCGGATACGGCGACGCCACGGCCTTCCGGCACGGCCTGCAGGCCCGCGGCCTCAACTACGTGGTTGGGATCTCCACCACCCTCTCGGCCCAGCCCGGCGAGGCAGTACCGGTGGCCGAGCCCTACTCCGGGAGCGGACGGCCACCTGCGGCTAAGTACCCCGACAAGCCACAGTCGGTGAAACAGCTGGTCACCGCGGTGGGACGCAACGCGGCGAAGCCGGTGCAATGGCGTGAGGGCTCCCGGCCCGGCACCGGCCGCAGCGGCTTCAAGCGGATGTACTCACGGTTTGTGACCATGCGGATCCGGCCTGCCGGACGCGAGGTCCGCCAGGCCGCCCGCGGCCCGGAGCTGCCCGAGTGCTGGCTCCTGGCTGAGTGGCCCGCCAACCAGGCCGAACCCGTCCAGTTCTGGCTGTCCGACCTGCCTGCCGACACCCCGCTGACCACCCTGGTCCGCCTGGCCAAGCTCCGCTGGCGCATCGAACACGACTACCGCGAGATGAAACAGGCCCTGGGCCTGGCCCACTTCGAGGGCCGCACCTTCAACGGCTGGCACCACCACGTGACCCTGGTCTCGGTCGCGCACGCCTTCTGCACCCTGCAACGGCTGGCCCGAGCCCCAAAAGACACGGCGCCGGCCTGAGCCTCTACCGGACCGTCCGCGAACTACAGGCTCTCCTCGCCACCTGGAACGGCGCCTGCCCCACCTGTCACCGCGACATACCCACACCAACACCAACCTGACCAAGCCCTACTAGTACCGCGTCAGGCAACGCTTTCTCCCTAGACGAGGGTGGACTGCTACCGCACGCAGGAGCCGTCCGGCGTCACGTCCGGGGAACCCATCCCGAAGGAGTACAGGAGGGTCAGCACACAGGCCGCCACGAACAGGGCCACCCATTTGACCTCGGGTTCGGTCTGATCCGGTAGCACCGCCACCAGGACGGTCTGGAAAAGCCCGAGCAGTAGGGTCATGCCGATCCAGGCGAACGGCATGATCATCACAAATCCCGTACGGGTCGGCGCGTCCATGCCGTGCGCACAGTCCGCCCACCTTTGCGATGCCAGAGCGGTTCCCAGCACAGTGCCCGCCACGGCGAGCAGCGGCCCCGTCACGAACCACCCCAAGCCGGGTTCCTTGGCCTCCGTCGATGCCGTCATATGTGCCCGACCTCTCCCTTTCGACTTCACGTACCGGAGCACACACGCCCCCGAACCCCTGCCCGGTTCCCGCGCCCAAAGCGCCATCCCGCTGCCCTTGGCCGCATTACAGGCCGTCTCGACGAACATGCCGAGCTGCATCGCTGAGCACACCGGAGCTAAGAGCTGTCCCGTAAAGATCTTCGAGTCGCCTCGGGCATGCTCGGTCGCCGTGGTCCGCTGGCCTACCCGGCGAGGGCGAGGTTGTGCGGGTCTGTCCAGTAAACGGTGGTTCTGGAGTTGTTAGGGGGTCAGCGGCGGGCGGCTGAGAGTCGGCCGTCGAAGGTGATGTCGAAGGCGTTGAGTGCGGCCTTCCAACGTTGAGTCCAGCGTTTGCGTCCCTGGCCGGTGGGGTCCAGGCTCATGACGGCCATGTAGACGCACTTGATAGCGGCCTGCTCGTTCGGAAAGTGCCCGCGGGCCCGGACGGCCTTGCGAATGCGGGCGTTCACGGACTCGATCGCGTTCGTCGTGCAGACGATCCGCCGTATCTCGGTGTCGAACTGGAGGAACGGCACGAACTCCGCCCAGGCGTTCTCCCACAACCGCACGATCGCGGGATACTTCCGGCCCCAGGCCTCGGAGAACTCCAGGAACCGTGTCGTGGCGGCGTCTTCGGTCGGTGCGGTGTAGACGGGCTTGAGTGCCTTCGAGATCTTGTCCCAGTCCTGCCGGGCCGCGTATCGGAACGATGCCCGCAAGAGGTGAACCACGCAGGTCTGCGTGATCGCCTGCGGCCAGACCGTCCCGATCGCGTCGGGCAGGCCCTTGAGGCCGTCGCAGACGACCATGCAAACGTCTTCGACGCCGCGGTTTTTGATCTCGGTCAGGACCTGGAGCCAGTATTTCGCGCCCTCGCCTCCGTCGCCGGCCCACAGTCCGAGGATCTCCCTCGTGCCTTCGACGGTGACCGCGAGAGCGACATAAATCGGCCGGTTGGCGACCTGTCCGTCCCGCAGCTTCACGTGCACGCAGTCAATGAAGATCACGGGGAACACCGGGTCGAGCGGCCGGTTCTGCCATTCGTTCATGCCTTCGATGACCTTGTCGGTGATCGTGGAGATCGTGGTCTTGGAGACCTCGGCGCCGTAGACATCGGCCAGGTGGGCGGAGATCTCGCCGTGGGTCAGGCCGCGGGCGGACAGCGACAGCACCATCTCGTCGACGCCGGTCAGCCGGCGCTGCCGCTTCTTGACGATCTGCGGCTCGAAGCTGCCCTCCCGGTCCCTGGGCACCTCGAGTACGACCGGGCCGACCTCGGTGATCACGGTCTTGGCCCGGGTTCCGTTGCGGGTGTTCCCGGAGCCGGTCTTCTCGTGCTTCTCATGCCCGAGGTGATCGGTGATCTCGCCTTCCAGGGCGGACTCCAGGATCCTCTTCGTGAGCTGCTGCAGCAGCCCGCCCTGGCCGGTCAGGCTGATCCCGTCGGCCTTGGCCCGGTCCACCAGCTGCCCGATCAACTGGTCATCCAGCACGACCGGATCCAACCTGGCCGGCCGCACTTCTTCCACGGCCTCAGCCGAGACGGTCACGTCTGTCATCAGGTGTCACTTCCTGTTCGAAGATCCACCGTTGACCGTACAGACCCTCACCTGGTTGGCCGTTCGTTAACGGCACCCCTACGACGGCTCCGGGTGAGGTGGACCCGCAGTAGCCCGCCGTCCCGGCCGGTCCATCCGATTGCCCGGGGCACCGCGCGGCGGGCATGCTGCGCGTTCCGGAGAACGAGGGGTGAGCATGTCCGAACAGGACGACGCGACTGCGGCGCAGGCGTCGCTCAGGCAGGCAGTGGAGCAGCTGAGCGGCGACGGGACGGGCGACGATACCCAGGCCGCTCAGGAGGCCGTACAGGCCCTCCACGAGGAGGCTGGGCAGGAGTGGACGCCCGAGCAGGAGACGCAGATCAAGGCCATGGTGGGCAGATCCGCAAGCTGCGGAATCTCAACCGGCCGGGCGGCGGCGGATGGCGTCGGCGACGGGCGTGGCGGGCGCAGGGACGCCTGGCCGACTTGATGGAGGCCAGCGGACCGGAGCTCGCGAAGGAGGCGGAACTGCGGCACTGGAAGAACCACCTGATGGTGGAGCTCCTGGTGGAGTTCGCCGGCGGCGCGATGAAGCCGGACGACACGGCGACGGCGCTGAGCCGGATGGAGACGCTGCACGCCGCGACGTACGAGCAGTTGCAGCAGGCCAGGAAGAAGGCGGCTGACCGGCAGGCCGAAGCCGGCTGACCCGTCGGCAGATGACGAGGGGCCCCGAACCGGCGCGCGGTTCGGGGCCCCTGCCGTGGGCGGGTGATCACAGATCGATTTCGAGCCGCTCCACGTCGGTGAACTCCACGCCCAGGCCGTGGGCCCTGTTGTTGTTGGCGCGGAAGTACATCCGGGCGAGGCCGTCGGCGGCGATCTGCCGGAGCTGGTCCTCGGTCTTGCCCTGCTCCCGTGCGTTGAACAGCTGGTCGGCGAACTCGGGCGGCAGGGCCTGGGTGATGTCGCGGATCCGGGCGTCGTCGGTCGTGCCCGAGGCCGCGGTGAACCCGAACCGGGCGCGGGTGGAGACGACCAGGCCGCCGGTGGAGGCCGCCTTCTTCCTCGCCTTCGCGCGGATCTGCGGCTGCCACCGCTTCTTCACCTCGCGCTCCAGGCGGCCGCGCAGGTCCTGGCGGGGCCGCTTGAGCTTGCCCGACACGTACCGCTCCACCGTGCGCTGGGAGATTCCGAGCGCCTGGGCGGCGGCCTTGGTGCCCTTGAGCTGCTTGACCAGGTACTTCATCTGCGCCTGGGCGGACTGAGGGATGCGGCGGGTGAACGCCCCCTCCAGCGCGCGGTCCAGGCTGTCCCCGAGCGAATCGACCATGACCTGCTACTCCCCTTCTCCGGCGCTCTGGTCGGTCTTGATGAGGTTGGAGATGTTGAAGACACCGCCGCGCTCCTCGAACTGCTGCTCCGCCCACAGGACGGTCTGGGTGCCCTGGTGCTTGACCATCCCGGGCGAGACCCCGAGCCGGAAGCCGCCCGGCACCGGCTTGCCCTCCGGGGTCTGCGGCAGGACGTCCAGCGGGGACGGGCCCGGCGAGGGGTAGACGATCGCGTCCGTGCCGATCGCGACCGGGTACAGGTCGGCGGCGGCCGCGGTCTTCATCAGCTTGCGGTGCAGGCCGGTCCGCTGGGCGGCGAGCACGGCGGCCCGGATGTCGGGGCGCCACGTCCACCGCTCCAGCGCCGGGTAGGGCTCGTAGTACGGCACCTGACCGCGGGAGCGCTGGCGGAGCTTGCCGATCGCGCCCTTCGCCGTGGCCTTGATGGCGGTCTCCAGGAGCGCCATCGTCGGGTCGGTCTGCTTGCGCCGCGCCATCGCCTCGAGGAACTCGGCGTCGGTGAGGTCGGTGGTGACGCCCATGTCGGCCATGGTGTCCACGTAGGCGTCGCGCAGCCGCTTGTACCAGGCGTCCAGGTAGCGGCTGGTCTGGGTGCGGACGTACGCCTCGATCGGCGCGACGTCGAAGCCGAGCTCCACCGCGTAGGCGACGGTCGGGGTGGCGTACCAGGCCGGGCCGGTGGGGGTGTCGCCCTTCGGGGTGAACGGGCTCGGGAGCCGGGAGCCATCGACGGTGCGGCCGTTGACCCGCGCGCGGGAGAGGTCGACGTGGGAGAGGTCGACCAGCCACGAGCCGGGCAGCGCCGGGTCGAACGTCGGATTGTTCTCCAGGTGCGTCGGCCCGTTCAGCCCGACGGTGAGGCTGTTCGCGGCCGCGGCGAAGCTCATGTTGATGTCGACGCAGACGAGGTACGGGTTGGCGCACTCCTCGTCGGTCAGCGGCCGGCACCAGTCGTAGGGCTCCTCCATCAGCATCTCGGCCGGGGTGCGCAGGTGGTGCCGGGCGAACTTGCCCTTGAGGATCGGGTGCTCGTCGGGGACCTCGCACTCCACCACCTCGTACCGGGCCGTGAGTGCGTCGGCGTTGAGCGCGGACTTGAACTCGCCGGTGGCCTTGTCTTTCTCCGCGCGGGTGGGCGGGCGCAGCGCGGTCATCAGCTCCAGGCCGGTCGTCGCCGTGCTGCCGCGTGGGGTCATCACCCGGGCCGCGTACAGGCCGAGGTACTGGACGAGGTCGGCCGGGTGCATCGTCAGCAGCAGCTCCGGGTTGTCCTTGCGGCCCCATTCGCGGACGTCCAGGGCGTTCCAGGGCAGGACGCACAGTTGGACGCAGCGCCGCCGGGAGCCTTCCGGGTCGCGGAACAGCCGCGCCCACGGGCCGAAGCCCCGCTGGGTCATCTGGAGCCCGGCCTTCTCGATCTGCTTGACCACCTTGTGGCCGGAGGGGAGTCGGCCCGCGTTCCGCTCCTGCTCCGACAGGGCGGCGGGCAGGCCGAAGCGTTCCAGCGCGGATGGGGTGAGGACGAGGATCGGGTCGGCGTCGCGGCCGTTGCGGTGCAGGCGGGCCTGCCCGAGGCGGGCTTCGGCCAGCGTCCAGTCGACCAGGGCCGGGATCGTCTTGGCGGGCACGTCCAGGACCAGGCCGCCGACGCAGTACGCCGACACCTGCCCGTCGGCGTCGGCGTCGATGACCGCGAGCGGGCCGTGCTCGAAGCGCGGGTCGACGGCGACCGCCGTCGTGGTCTTCTTCGCCACCGCCTTCTTCGCACCCGGGCGCCGAGACGACGCAGCGGGCGCCGGGGGCGCCGGCGCTTCGGCCGCAGGGGCGGAAGCGGGCGCGGAGCCGGTGAGCTCCTCTGGCGGCATGGGCGCCGGGGTGGACGTGCCGGTGAACGTGGCAGGGACCGCCGGATCCGCTGCTGGCGTGGCCGGGTAGTGGGCCGCCCAGCCGTCCAGGAGACGCTGGTACGCCTGGCGTCGGGGCGGTCGCGGCTCGGAGCGGCCGGACTCCCAGTTCTTGATGGACTGCGTCGTCGTCTGCAGGGCCTGGGCGAGCCGGACCTGGGTGATTCCGGCCGCTTCGCGCAGCCGTGCGCGTTCCGCCGGCGCCGGCATCTCGGGCTCGCCTGCGAGCAGCGCGTCCACGGCCTCGAACAGCTCTTCTTCGGTGGGCATAGGTAACCTCCGCCACCCACCCTACCATTCTTTACCTTTAGATTTGCTGTTTGATTCCCGATAGATTTAACCTCGGCTTTGAATCTGATCACTGGGGAGGGCGGGGTGTCCATGCAGCACGCGGTGCCGGAGGGACTGTCAGAGGCAGAGATACGCCAGATCCTGACCGACGTCCTGCTGCCGACATCGACCGCCGGTGCCGTCCCACAGGACCGGCCTGTCGTCGTGGTCGTCGCCGGTCCGCCCGGCAGCGGCAAGTCCACGGCTGCCGACATCATCCACACCGTGCTCCAGTGCAGAGGGGGAGCGGTGCGGATCGGCAGCGATCTCTACAAGCGGGCCCACCGGAAGTACGAGACGCTGCTGGAACGGGACGTACGGACGGCCGGTGCCGGGGTGCGGCCGGTGACCCGCTGGTGGCAGGCGGAGATCGAGGCGTACGCGCGCGCCGCCCGGCTGGACGTGGTGGTGGAGCTGGCCCTGGCCGACACCGCCGAGGCCCGCGCCGCGTCGGCTCTGTACCGGGCGGCCGGCTACCGGGTCGAGCTGGTCGTCCTGGCGGTGGCCGACGCGGACAGCCAGCTCGGCGTCCTGGAGCGCTTCTTCGGCCCCGAAAGCCGGTACGTCGCCTGGGAGAACCTGGACCACTGTGCCGACGGGCTGCTGACCTCGCTTGAGGTGATCGAGGCCGAGCACCTGGTGGACCGGGTGACCGTGGTCCGCCGCGGTTTGGAGCAGCTCTACGACAACGAGCTCACCGACCACGGCGCGTGGGGCCGGCCTCCAGCCGCGGCCGCGACGGTGCGCGCGGAGCGGTTACGGCCCTGGAGCGCGCCCCGCACCCGCGCCTTCCGGCGGAGCCTGGTGCGCGCCGAGGTCCTGGTCCACGACGAGCGCCTGCCCGCGGACCGCCGCCTGGCCGTCTCCCGCGATGCCGAGCGCGCCGCGGCCGCCGCCGAGCCGGTCCGCCGCATCGCGCACCCGCTCCCCGGCCCGCCGGGCACCGGCTACCACCGGCTCAGCCTGAACCAGCACCGCTGGACGTTCGACGAGCTGATCGCCCCGACCTTCCTGCGCAAGGCCACCTTCCGCCCGGACCCGCTGGTCGTCTACCTGGTCGGCGAGCCGGGCGCACGGCAGTTGGAGGCGCGGCGGATGCTGCGCCGGGCGATGCGGCCGCGCACCGTCGTGGTGGATCCCGACCTGCTGCGCGGCCACCACCCGGACCACTTCCAGCTGATCGACGACACTCCCCGCCTCGCCGATGAACTGGTGCGGCCGGATGCCGAGGACTGGCAGGCCGAGGCCGAGGCGTACGTCCGCGAACGGCGCGGCGACCTGCTCGTCGAGGCCGACTTCACCAGCGCCGCCGACTTCGCCCTGAGCGCGGGCCGGTTCGCCCGGGCCGGCTACCGGATCGAGGTCGTGGTCCTAGCCGCCCGGGCCACCGACAGCCGGCAGCGCACCCTCGTCAGACACGCCCGAGCCCTGGAGCTCGACGTAGTCACGGCGCTCCCCACCCCGGCCGCGCACGCGCGGGCCTGCCGGGTGGCGGCCGACATCGTGGCCGCCGCGGCCACCGACCCGAGCATCAGCGCAGTGCGGGTGATCGACGGCGACCACCGGGCACTGGGCCGGGACCGGTGGGCCGCTTGGGCCCTGGCCGCGGCCCGGCGCCGCCCCTACACCGACGGGGAGGCCGCCGGCTTCCACGCGGTCCAGCGGGCCCTGCACCGGGTGCTGCCCCGGATGCGGGAGGAGATCGCCGGAATCACGGTCCAGGCGCAGCCGCTGATGCCCGCCGCGTGGCGGGCCCGGGTGGTGGAGCACCGCAGCGGCCCTGCCCGGCTGCCGCTGCCCGCGGCCGGCTGGCTCAGCTGCCGGTGAGTTCCTTGAGCCGGGCGGCGTAGGCCACGGCGATCTGCACCGTCTCGTCTTCGTCGGCGTCCTCGAGCCGGTCGAGGTCCTCCACGGCCTGGTCCCGACCTGCCCGCAGTCCGTCGACGGTCTCCGCGTCCGCGCCGCTCTCGCGGGCTTCGGTGAGGCGGGCGTTGTACCAGCGGAACACCTCCTTCACCGTCTGCTCGGCCTGCTCTGCGTCTCCACCGGTCTGGTGGAGCGGCTGGGGCGTGGGGTCTTCGGGGGTGAGGGGGCCGGTCACGGCGGTACCACCTTGGTCGTGCTGACGTACTTGACCAGCCAATTCTCCCTGACGCACCTTCACAGCCCGCAGGGCGGGAATAGGTTGAGGGGACAGGAGACGATCACCAGGGGGAGTCATGGCGGGACGGGATCTGCGGGCGCTGTTCAGCACCAACGACCGGCAGGTGGAGGCCGGTGAGGCGTTCACGAACCGGCAGGGTCAGTGGCAGATCGTCCAGGCCGCCCTGGTCGAGCACCTGGCCCGCATCACCGCCCCCGGTTTCACGGTGGAGGATCTCGAAGCCCCGCGGAACAACATCCTGGTCATGCACGGGGTCGGGGGGATCGGGAAGACGACGCTGTCGCGGACCCTGGAGGCGGCCCTCGCCGGCGCCGAGGGCCGTCCGGCCCGCTGGGGCGAGCCTGTCTGGCCCGCCCGGCCCGCGCTCCTGCCTGTGCGGATCGACCTCGCCCGGTCCGCCGGCGTCGACTTCGAACGCGTCGTCCTCACACTCCGCCTCGCCCTCGCCGCCCGCCTGAACCGGCCGCTGCCCGCCTTCGACATCGCGCTGCGCCGCTACTGGGAGCACCAGCACCCCGGCGAACCGTTGGAGGAGTACCTGCGCCGCGGCGGACTCGCCGCAAAGTTCGGCAAGGCCCTGCCGCAGCAGATGCAGTCCGCGCTCAGCGATGTCGCCCAGGCCCTGCTGCTGCCCGGCACCATCGGCAGCGCAATCGGCTCTCTCACCGGCGCCCTGACCACCGCACTCCGCGAGCGCCGCCAGACCGTCCGGGCCCTGGCCGGCTGCGCCCGGCTCGCCGACCTCCTGGATGTCGAGCCCGACGTCGACGCGCTCTCCTACTACCCGCACCTGCTGGCCTGGGAGCTCACCCAGCTCCCCGCCGAACAGGCTGTGGCGCCGGTCATCCTGCTGGACACCTTCGAGGACACCGGCACCCGTACCGACCGCGACCTCGAACGGCTCCTGCAGCGCCTGGTGTGGCTGATGCCGAACGCGTTCTTCATCGTCACCGGCCGAGGCCGCCTGCAATGGGCCGACCCCGCGCTGGAGGGCCAGCTCGACTGGACCGGCCCCACCGCCTGGCCCGGGCTCGTCGGCCAGGCCGTCCCCGGCCCCCGCACCGCCGGCACCCCGACCGGCACCGGCCAGGTCCTCATCGGCGATTTCTCCCCCGAGGACTGCTCCAACTACCTCGCACGGCGCCTGACCCGCGACGGCCAGCCCCTCATCGACACCGACCTGCGCACGGTGATCGCCGAACGCTCCCACGGCCTGCCCCTCTACCTCGACCTCGCCGTCCTGCGCTTCCTCGAACTCCGCCGAGCCGGCCGCACGCCCGCGGCCGCGGACTTCGGCACCGACTTCCCGGCCCTGCTCACCCGCACCCTGGCCGACCTCACCCCCGACGAGCGCCACCTCCTGCGCGCCGTCAGCCTGCTGGACGCCTTCGACCTGCCCGTGGCCACCGCTGCCGCCGGCCTGTCCCACCTGTCCGCGGCCGCCCGCCTGGTGGAGCGGCCCTTCGTCCGGCACGACCCCTTCGCGCTGTGGCCCTACCACCTGCATGCCCTGATCCGCTCCACCCTGCGAACCGCGGACGACGCCACCGACGACCGCTGGACCGAAACCGACTGGCAGCGCGCAGCCACCCGCGCGCTGGCCGCGCTCGGCGCGCAGTGGCAGACCAGCAACGGGCCGGACCGGCGCCTGCTGGTCGGCTGCCTGCGCCAGGGCCTCGCCCTGGCCCGCGACCACCACCTTGACCTCGGCTGGCTCACCGACGCCGCCTGGGCCTACACCGACGACTCGGTGTGGGAACCCCTCCCCCTGCCTGTCCGGGACGGCCGCGAGGACGAACTCGCCACCGCCGGCGACGCCCTGGCCGAGCTCCTGTCCGCGCTGGCACGGCGCCAGCACGAGCACCGATCCGTGACCGCCTCCCGGCTCACCCGCGTCCTCGACACTGGCCTGCTGCCCGCCGAGCTCACCGAGATGGCCCTCTACTACCGGGCCAAGGCGCACCGTGACCTCGGCCAGAACGACACCTCCCGCGACGGCATGCGCCAGGTCGCCGACGGCGGCGGCCGGCTCGCCCCCGCCGCAGCCCGCGGGCTCGCCCACCTTGCCCGCGCCACCGGCGACTTCCCCACAGCCCTCTCCACCGCCCGCACGCTCGGCTGGCCCGGCCGCGGGAACCGGGTCCTCGGCGACATCCACTTCGCCCACGGCGACATGCACCAGGCCGCCACCGCCTTCACCACCGCCCGCACCGAGGCCGAACAGCACGGCAACACCGGCGAGCAGGCCATCGCCCAGGCCCACCTCGCCCTCGCGTACGCCTTCACCGACCCCGACCAGGCCGACGACGAGATCGCCCTCGCCGAGCAGCTCCTGGCCGGACTCGACCAGCGCGCCACCACTCTCACCGTCAAGGTCGCTGCCCTCGCCCGCGAGGCCGGCGCACTCGCCGACCTCGACGGCGCCCGCGCCCTGCGCACCGAGATCCGCGCAGCAGGAATCACCTCGGCCGAGGCCGTCCTCGAGCTCGCCATCGCCCTGCACCACGCCGTCCTCGGCGAACACAACAAGGTCCGCACCGTCACCGAACGCCTGCGCTGGCTCGCGGAACGCGGCGACTACGCCTACTACGCCGACATCGCCCACTACATGGCCGGCCTGCCCGCCTCCTCCCCCACCACCTGGCTGGACGGCCCGGCCGCCGTTCAGGCCCGGTGGCGGCAGCTCGTGCAGGACCGGCAGACCCGCATCAGCGAGCATCGGTGACACTGCACTGCAGGGCCACGGGCGGGGTGCAACGCACCTGAGCACAGCCGTGTGAGGGCCGGTTTCCACAGGTCAGAGCCGCAACGCGGGGTCTGTTGCAGTCGGGGTGTTGCACCCGCGTTGCACGCCGTGTTGCACCCGGATCGGCGCTGCCCGGTGTCCTGTGACAGCGATCATGGACCGATTGCCATCGAAGTTGAACCGACGCCGGTTTGTGACAGCGAAGATGGACCGCCGCAGGTCAGCACGCCGCAGGAACCTCTGCCGAAGCGGTGGCCCAGCACGCTGTCGGTCCCTCAGCGACATCCTGATCGTCCTCCTCTGTCCTCTGTCAGGTGTTCTTGACCGATTGACACGCGATCTCGACTGGTCGGCGGGACCCAGTGGGTCGGGCAGGGAGAACTTCGACCCGGCAAGCGGGTGGCCGGTTCTCGCCCGCGCCCCGTGATCCGGCGGTTGCCTGGGTTCTGACGGGAAAGGGATCTGCCGCCGGAGCTGCGCCGCACTCCGGCCGGAGTTCCGCGGCCGGGCTGCGGACCATGAGCTGAGGGATGTGCTGATGGCCACGGGAGTTGTGAAGGTCTTCAACAGTGAGAAGGGCTTCGGGTTCATCCAGCCGGACGACGGCGGGAAGGACGTGTTCGTCCACTACCAGGCCATCCGGTCCGAAGGGTTCAAGGACCTGGTGGAGGGCGACCGTGTCAGCTACGACATCGAGCAGGGACAGAAGGGCCCGGCAGCAGCCAATGTCATGAAGTTGTAGCCGGAGCTCCGGCACTGCCACACACCGGCGGGGCGGTCACCACGTGCCGCCCCGCCGGTCAGGACCGGATGACAATCGGTCAAGATCCCCTGTCAGAGGACATCCTCGGTGATGACCCCCGCCGCCCGCGGTCTCTCGCGACGGCAGCAGATGGCCCTTGACCTGCGGCGGTCCATCTTCACTGTCACGAACTGCGTTCGGTCCACTTCGATGGCAATCGGTCCAGGTCCGGTGACACAGGACACCCGGCATGGTGACGGTGCCCGGCCCGAGCTGGCTGCCCGGCTGACGCCGGCTATGCGGCGCCGTCAATCCGGAGCTCGCGGTCAGGCCCGCAGAAGGGGCACGCCTCGATGCCGTCGGCCAGGAGACGGAGGGCCTCGTGCCGGGTGATCTCCTTGCCGTGGCCGTCGGGGCAGTGGCCGACGTGGACGCGGAAGGGGCGGGGACCGTAGCCGGTGCGGTGCACTTCGAGCTTCCAGTCAGGTACCCGTGGCGCCGGCCTGCGGGCGGTGGCGACGGCCTCCTGCTGTTCCAGACGGGCCAGGGCCTCACGGGTCTGACCCAGCTGCCACTCCAGCCAGCCCACGACCGCCCGGTGCCGGGCGATCTGCTCCGCAAGATTTTCGTTCACATGTTCTATTTTAGGGTGGCGGCTGGCTCGGCTCCGGCCGGGCCGCGCGATCAAGCGCGGCGGCGGTCGGCCGCCTTCTTCACGGTCTTCTTCTTGGCGGGGAGGTCGTGGACGGTGGCCTCGGCCTCGCCCCGGGCTTCCCGTGCCTTCTGCACGGAAGCCTCCAGGGCGGCCATGAGGTCGATCACCGGGGCGGGTGCCTCGGGAGGCTGTGTGCGCTGGCCCTGGGCCTTGGCCGCAAGGAGGTCCTCCACAGCGTCGCGGTAGTTGTCGCGGATTCCTTCGAGGGTGTCGTTGGTCATCGCGTCGGCGAGGGCGACGGCGGCCTGGACCTCGTCCTCGGTGACGTCCACGGTGGGAGCGGGGACGTCGGCCTGGCGGATCTCGTCCGGCCACCGGAGGCCGTGGAGGACCAGGACGTCGCCGACCACACGCAGCAGCCCGAGTCGTTCACGCTGGTGGAAGGCGAATTTGGCGACCGCGACGCGGCTGGTGCGGCTGAGTGCTTCGCGTAGGAGGACGTACGGCCGTGCCGCGATGGGGTCGGGGGCTGCCAGGTAGTAGGCGCCGGCCCCGAAGGCGGCAGGGTTGATGGAGGCCGCGGGGACGAAGCTGCCGATCTCGATCGCCTTGGCGGTGGGCAGGGGGAGGGCGTCGAGTTCGGAGTCGCTGACGGGGATCGTGCCGGTGGAGGTCTCGTAGCCGCGGCCGATCTCGTCGAGGCCGACGGGCTCGCCGTCGAGTTCGCAGACCTTGAGGTTGCGGACGCGGCCGATGAGTCCGCCTTCGTGCTGGTGGATCTGCCGGAAGTGCACGGCGTGGCGCTCGGTCGCGGGCACCACGGACACCGGAACGCTGACCAGCCCGAACGAGATCGCTCCCTTCCACAAAGCCTTCACGGCTCAGGCCCAGGACTCAGGTCCGGTGCCCTGCCAGTCGAAGAGGGCCTCGTCGGTCAGGTCGACGTCCTCGGCGTCGCCCATGCCTGCCCGGTAGAGGAACTCCCGGACGTCCCGCTCGCTGCTCGCGCGGCCGAGTTCCTCGCGCCGGTAGGTCACCAGGCGGCGGCCCCTCTCGTCGGGAGGGTGGATGGTCACTCTGGACTCGGCCATGGCTCCAGACTCGCGGCCGACGCTCGGGGACGCACGCGGGCCGTGTCCGGTTGGGTCCAGGCCGCCGAATTCGTCGGCCCGGGGCGGCCCCGGTCGACCCGATACTCACGCCGGGACGCTCCTGACGAGCCCCGGGCAGAGCTGTGGCCTCGATCGCCGCGGCCTGGCGGCGGCGATCGGCGCGGACGGCGTTCCGTCGCGTTGATGGATGAGGACGGCTCCGGCGTGCGCCTGACCGAGCATTCGACCGCTGAGCCGCCACCGTTGCCGAAGACCGACAGTGTTGCAGAGCATCACTCTGGCAACGGTCAACACCACCAGGGTCTTGACCAGCAGGGATGCGCTGCCAGCAAGGGATCAAGCTGGCGCAACGGGATCCTTGTGTCGCCTCGGTTTCCCGATCACGTACTGCAACATCCGGCAAGGCATCCATTCTGGTTCTCCCTCCCGCACTCTGCCGGGCGGGCACCAAGTCCCGTTGCTACTGGACGGGTTGGACGAACGGAGAACTCGATGGACCGTCCCTTGTTGTCACTGAGGTCGACCCTGGTGTTTCTGCTGGCTCTCCTCGCGGGCACGGCGGCAGGTGGGCTGACCGCTATCACGGGGGAAGGTAACGCGCGCAGCCTGCTCGCGGGCCTTGCCGTCGCGGGCCTGGCGGTGCCCTTCTTCAACCGCCTCATCGACACCGAGGGCACCGCGGCTCAGCCGACGCCCCCCGCAGGTAACGTCAGCAAGGCCGAGAGGGAGAGCAATGGGTGAGCTGCGGCCTCTGGGCGACGACCTCAACGATGCCTCTCGCGCCCTGGCCGAGGCGCTGCGCGAGCTGTTCGAGGGGCTATGTGTATCGGTCCGTCGATACGCAGCGCGGCGCCAGCGTGACCCGGGAACGTTCTCGCGCTATCTGAATGGCACCCGGTTACCTCCGTGGCAGGTGATCAGTGACCTCTTCGCTGATGTCGCCGAGCACCGTGGCACCGCGGTGACCGCCGAGGCCATCGAGTTCGTACGAGGCTTGTACGGATCGGCCGTGGATGCTTCCTCCTCACCCAAACACGCGGTGGAGCTCCTGGAGCAGCAGCTGGCCGACGCGGACCGAGTCTCCCGGCGGTCCAGCGTCCGCGGTGATGTACTCGGCGACGCACTGCTGGACCGGACACAGCGCATCGCAGACCTTGAGACGCGGCTCAGTCAGCTTGAGGCAGACCGCATCGCGGAGCGGAGGCGGGCGGACGAACTCGCGGCAGTGCACCCCGACATCTCCGGCCTCCTCCAGGAGCGCAACGCTCTGCAGATGGAAGTCGAGCGGCTCGGAGCGGACCTCAGGGAGGCACGGGCCCAGCGCGCCGCCGCGGAGGACCGCTGCAATCTGCTCGAACGCCAGCTGGATGCCGTCGAGGAGGCCACGGCAGGCGCGCAGCCTGCCGTGGCACGGACCATGCCCAAGATTCTGGTTGTCGACGACCAGCCGAACAACCTGCTCGCGATGACCGCGGTTCTGGCAACGCTCGATCAGGAGCTCGTTACGGTTTCCTCCGGGCGGGAAGCGCTCAAGGCACTCCTCGACTACGACGACTTCGCGGTCATCATCTTGGATGTGCAGATGCCGGAGATGGACGGCTATGAGACCTGCGCTCACATCAAGCGCCGCCCGAGGACCCGGGACATCCCGATCATCTTCCTGACTGCGATGGGCGTTGACTCCGAACACTCCGCCCGTGGGTACGCAGCTGGCGCCGTCGACTACATCAGCAAGCCCTTCGACCCCTGGGCCCTACGCGCCAAGGTCGCCGTGTTCACCTCCATCTACTTGGAGCGACACGGCCAGTAGGCAACAACATCCGACGCCTGGGCCAAGGCCGCGCTCCTCGGTACGCGCCGCTGGCCAGCGTGATGGCGGTGGCCAGCGGCGCAGGGCGGCGGCGTGGGTGACCTCGGCTCGGAGGCCTCAGGGGCGTCCTCTGGGCTACTGGGCCGGTACGTAGGCGAGAGTCGTGTTCGGGCAGTCGGCGGCGTAGCGCAGGAGTGCTTCCTTCTCGGCGGGGTCGACGGACAGTCCCCATCGCTTCTTCGTGGCGACCCATTCGCCGAGGTAGCGGCAGTGCACTGACTCGATCGGCATCCACGTGCTCGGGTCCTGGTCGGACTTCTGGCGGTTGGAGCGGGCGCTGACCGCGATCAGGCTGATCTCGGATCCGAGGTCGTTGGCGTAGCGTCGGCGCTTCTCCGTGGTCCACCCGTACGCGCCGGAGTCGTGGGCCTCGGCAAGCGGTACAAGGTGGTCGATGTCGATCTTGCCGGGGCCGGACCCCTCGATGAGGGTGTCATCGTAGTAGGAGTGCCAGACGCCGCCGGTCAGCTTGCAGCCCGGACCAACGGTCGGAGCCTCGATCGCCTCCGCGATGAGGACGTCCTTGTCGGCGTTGCAGCCGTTCTTGTCGTCATCCTTCCAGTGCGGGTAGAGCTCGCGCTTGTAGCCGGCGCGGACCTCCTCAGCCACCGGCAGATAGGCGATCGCATCCAGGAGCGTTGCCTCGTCGGCCTGGGCGGGAGCCGCCGGAGCAAGGACCGCGCATGTCAGAGCAGCGGCCGTGAGTACCCGTCGAACGTTTTTGATCATGGAGCCGGTTCTACCGGCACCGGCGAAAGTAACTGGCGCCCGATCCGGCCAACTCACCCTGAAGGGGGGAACGATTCACCGGAGAAACGCCACTTCACGTCTCTACGTCAGGCTTGGGGCGGGGCTTTCGAAGGCGGGTGAGTTCCTCCTCGTCCGGGCTGTCTACCACGGGCCACGCTCCGGCTCACGGCGATCGGAGGCGGGGGTGGCCACCAGTGTCGTCCAGACCGTCACCCGGTCGCCGCCGGGCAACTGGTGCCGCACGACGACGGACCAGCCGCAGCCGCACGGCATGCGGGAACCATGCTCGGCCGGGGCAAGAGTCCCCTCGCGTCCCACTCGCCCGCGAGAAGCCTTTCCCCAGGCCCGGTACTCGGCGAACACCACGGGGGTCACGCCGGCCACGGCCGAGATGAACCCGACCACGTCCAGGGCTGTCAATTCACGCTCCAGTTCGTTCGAGAGCAACGCATCCACGTCACACCTCCCTTACGGAGTGGAGGGCCTCAACTTTCCTGCCGCCCGAAGGCGATCGGAACCGATGCATATCGATCGGATCCTGTGCGATCCCGCTCGACCGAGGTGCACTGCGGAGCGCATCCGCCGGTCCGAGTCCGCCCGGCATCGGCTGGCCGCCCGGGTCGCAACAGGACCACCGATCGATGTCACCCGGCACGTCCGTGCCCCATTCGACGGATCCCGGTACGCGGGCACCCGGCGCGCGGCAGCCTGGACGTGGCGAACCGGCCGATGGGTCGGCCCGTACGGGCGCTCGCGGGAAGGGGTTGAACGTGGTGGACAGGGTGCTGGAGGCGTTGGGGGCGGCGCACGAGGGGTCGGTGGGGGTGCTGCTGGCCGACGGCGTCGAGCCGGGGCCGGTCTACTTCGACGTGGGAAGCGGCCCTCATGTGCCGTCTTCGCGCGCGTGGCACGCCTACGACGGCCGGTACGGCAGGCCGCGGGCTGCGGTCCTGCGGGGCAGCTGCTCGTGCGGGTGGCGGGGGCCGGCCGAGTACCCGCTCGACTGGACCGTACTGCCCCACGACAAGCCCCTCTACGAGGTGGATGTCGACCTGTCGGGGCCGGTCGCGGACTACGAGGCTCACGTGTCGGTGATCCGGGACGCGGCCGTGCCGCTGCCCGTGGAGGTCACCGGCCTCCTCACCGACCTCGTCCGTGTCCTCGACGGCCTGGCTGTCGACGAGCCGCTGGTCGCGTTGAAGGCCCTCGCCGACGCGCGGTACGTCATCGCCCGGACCGGCCAGGACGCCGTCTGCGAACTCGCCGCCCGGGACGTGCCGCTCGATGAGGTCGCGACCGCCCTCGGTACGAGCGAGTCCGCGGCCCGCAGATACCTCAACGACTACCTCCACCCCTGACCCCCGGCCGCCACCCGGGGGTCAGTGCAGCAGCGGATCCCGCCTTCGGAGTGCAGGCCCTTCCATCCACACACGAGCCGGCTGAGGTCAGAAGGCGACGGGAACGCGCAGGCCGACGGCGACAGCCGCACGCCGGCACCCCGCGCGAACCGCGGCCAGCTCGGCCCGCACATCCATCCCCGACCGCTCGTCGGCGGCCACGACGACCCTGGCAGCCGCCGTGTGCAGTTCGGCCCGCGCGAGCACACCGTCACCGGGGAGCACCGTGAGCTCGGCGGCGTCCGCGACCGCTGCGACCAACCGTGCCACCTCCGCCGGACCGGACACCGTCCCGTGGACGTGAACGCCGAGCAGCCGGGGCGCCCAACCTTCGAGGGCGCCCCGGATCTGCTCGCACAACCCGCCGATCCCCGCGTGCGGGCCGTCGGGCGCTGTACCGGCGCTCATCTCCCCATGGTCACCGCCACCACCGACAACACCCCTAGGGCAGGGCTCGACGGCCCCGCCCAGGCCGGAGCGTGCGGGGTCGTCACCTGTGACGTGGTGCTGGCCCTGCGGCTACGCCCGGCTCATGGGGCGGGGGTGAACTCGACGGCGGTGTCGCCGCAGCCGGCCGCGATGTCCAGCAGCCGCTCCTGCTCCGCCTCGTCGACCGCGAGGCCCCAGCGGAGTTTCGTCGCGGTCCACTCGGCGCCGTACCTGCACAGTGCTTCCGGCGCCAGCGGCAGCCACTCCGCCGGATCCTGGTCCGCCTTCGACCGGTTCGAACGCGCCGTCACTGCCACCAGCGAGGTCGCCTGGCCCTGGTCGTTCGCGTATGCCTCCCGCCGCGCCGCCGTCCACGCCGAGGCCCCGGAGTCCCAGGCCTCGGCGAGCGGGACCATGTGGTCGATGTCCAGCGCCCCGGCCGGCGTCACCTCCCGCTCGTCGTAGTACGACCACCAGGTCCCACCGGTCAGGGTGCAGCCCGGCCCGATCTCCGGATACTCGACCGCCTCGGCCAGGAGGACCTCGGCGCGGGTGTTGCAGCCGTCGGCCGGGATGTCGCCAGAGTTCCAGTGCCGGAAGGAGGTCCGCTGGTAACCGGTCCGGTCCTCGGTGGCGAGCGGCAGCGCCGACACCGCGACGCCGATCGGTAGCACCTGCGGCACGACGGGCGCGGCCGGCACCGGGGCGGCGGCTTGTTCGGCCGCGTGTGCGGCCGTGGGCAGGGACAGGGCCAGGGTGAAAGCGGCGGTCACGACAGCGGACCGCTTCAAGATCACCATGGCCTGGTTGTACCGTCCGCCGCACCGTCAGCAACAGGCCACCCGGCCCGGTTCACCCGCCCGCGCACCCGATTCACCGGCGAAACGCCACTGCACCCCGACCCGCCCCGTCGGTCGGCGGCCGCACCCGGGCCTTCCCCCAATGCCGCGGGGCGGCTGCCGGCGGTGCCGGACAGTCTCAGCGTTCCAGGAGACCAGTTCGCTGTCGGGCCGACGCGTGGAGGAGTTCAGGTTGGCGGCGGCCGGCACTGGACGGCCTGGCGCTGCTCCGTCGTCGTTGTGGTGATCGAAGGAGTTGCAGGCGCGGGTAGAGCTGTCCGGATGGAGAGGGCCGAGCTGCTTACGTGCGCGCCTGCCAGCGTGCCTAAGCGGGTGGGGCGATCATGATTTCGGTTCCAAGGCTGTTCTTGCGGGTGTCCTTGTACATGGTGGTCTCGCCGTCGCTCCAGCGGATGATGAGGTCGTTGGTGAGTCCGTCACCCGTGTACTGGCCGGTGGTCATGATGACGCTGTGGGTCCAGGTCTTGTTGGGGCCGTGGATGGGCTGCTCGCTGCCGAGGCCGCCGGTGGTGGTGCCGACGTAGTTGTTGAGCGCGCCGCTGGACCAGCGGACCATGAGGTCCCACTTCTGGTTGCCGGAGTACTGCCCTGCGGTCAGCAGGGTGGCGTCCTTCCAGGTGCTGTTGGGGTCCTTGAGCTTGTACTCCTGGCCCATGGTGCCGGCGCTGACGTTGGTGAAGAGGCTGAGTTCGCCGTCGGACCAGCGCACCATGAGGTCGGTGACGTAGGTGGTGGCGTTGAAGCGGCCGGCGGCGATCTGGGTGGCGTGGCTCCAGATGGATCCTGAAGGCGCCATCTCGATTCCGGCGCCGAGGCCGTTGGAGCCGACGTCGCCGTGCAGGGTCATCCTGCCGTCGTCCCAGCGGACCATGAGGTCGAACTCACCGGTGCCGGTGAAGTCGCCGGCGGTGATGGTGGCGACCGGCTTCCACCCGGCGTTGGGTGCCAGGAGCTGCCGTTCGGGACGGAAGCCGCCATTGCCGTCACCGGGGTAGAGGGTGGCTTCGCCGTCGGTCCAGATGACGAGCAGGTCGCTGTGACCCGTGCCGGAGAAGTTTCCGGAGGCTATCTGCTTGGCGTGCTTCCACGTCTCGCCGCTTCCCGGCAGAACCGGACCGTCCGTCGGAGGCTGGTAGGTACCGCGATGGACGTTCTTCGGTCCGATGCCGTTGTTGGCATCGTTGTAGAGGTCCTGGGCATCCTTGCCGTAGAGCGGTGAGTACGAGATCGAGTCGACGTCGCCGCCACCGCCCATGCCTCCGACGTTCCCGATCACCTCGCCTGTCCTGGCCGCAGCGTTGTATCCCCTGATCCAAGGACCGCCGGAGACACCGCTGTAGTAGCCGCCGCACTCCATCTGCATCTGCCGGAACCCATAGAGTCGACGGGGGTCTGTCAAAAGAACGGTGTAACTCAGGTTGTTGGAGTTACTGGCGGGCTGCGGAGAGTCGGCCGTCGAAGGTGATGTCGAAGGCGTTCAGCGCGGTCTTCCAGCGCATCGTCCAGCGGGCCTGTCCCTTGCCGGTGGGGTCGAGGGACATGATCGCCATGTAGACGCACTTCAGGGCGGCCTGCTCGTTCGGGAAGTGGCCGCGTGCCTTGACCGCCCGCCGGATCCGGGCGTTGACGGATTCGATCGCGTTGGTGGTGCAGACGATGCGGCGGATCTCGGTGTCGAAGCGGAGGAACGGGGTGAACTCCTCCCAGGCGTTCTCCCAGAGCCGCACGATCGCCGGGTACTTCTTGCCCCACGCGTCGGCGAACTCGGCGAACCGCTCGAGTGCCGCGTCTTCGGTCGCCGCGGTGTAGACGGGCTTGAGGAGCTTGGCGATCTTGTCCCAGTCCTGGCGGGCGGCATAGCGGAAGGAGTTCCGCAGCAGGTGGACCACGCAGGTCTGGACGGTGGTGCGGGGCCAGACTGTCTCGACCGCGTCGGGCAGGCCCTTGAGCCCGTCGCGGACCAGCATGAGGACGTCGTTCACGCCGCGGTTCTTGATCTCGGTGAGGATGTGCATCCAGTGCTTGGCGCCCTCGCCGCCGTCGCCGGCCCAGAGCCCGAGGATGTCCCGCCGGCCCTCCGCGGTCACGGCCAGGGCGACATAGATGGGCCGGTTGGCGACCGCGCCGTCGCGGACCTTCACGTGGATCGCGTCGATGAAGATCACGGGATAGACGGCGTCGAGGGGCCGGTTCTGCCATTCGGCCATGCCGTCGAGGACCTTGTCCGTGATGGTGGAGATCGTCTGGCGGCATACCTCGGCCCCATAGACCTCGGCCAGGTGGGCCTGGACCTCACCGGTCGTCAGGCCCTTCGCGGACAGCGAGATGACCATCTCGTCCACGCCCGACAAACGCTTCTGCCGCTTCTTGACGATCTTCGGCTCGAAGGAACCCTCGCGGTCGCGGGGCACGGCTATCTCCACCGGGCCGACGTCGGTCAGCACGATCTTGGCCCGGGTGCCGTTCCGTGAGTTACCGCCGTTCTTCCCGGCCGGATCGTGCTTGTCATAGCCGAGATGGTCGGTGATCTCCCCCTCCAGAGCGGACTCCAGGAGCCGCTTGGTCAACTGCTGGAGCAGCCCGCCCTCACCGGTCAGCTGAAGACCCTCGGCCTGAGCCCGGCCGACCAGCTCGTCAATCAGCCGATCGTCCACAGACTTCGACGGCGCCGCCTCAGACTCGACGGGCTCGACCTCGGTCACATTGTTGCTGGTCATCGATGCATCTTCCATGATCGGGAGTTACACCGAACGTTTTACAGTCCCGTGGGCTGACGCGCAGGTCCATCGCGCGATGGCGCTGGTCGGGTGCCTGCGCGTATTCGTGGACAGTGATCGGCCGGATCCGGCCACTGTTCAGGAAGATCCAGCAGGGTGCGACGGTGGCCGGTAATTTCGGTCCGATTTGAGACCTCCGCTCGCGGTGGCGGATGGGCCGGGCGGCGCGGGCGGGGGAGCTGTGGGCAGTACGGAGCGCGAGCTGAACCAAGAGCATCAGGTCCTTCGTCAAACGCTCGGCGAGCGCCACGCGCGGGTGGTGCGGCTGGACCAGGACGACGTGGCGTTCGATGCGGAGTACGGGCAGCTGGTCGCGGAGGCCAGGCGGCTCATCGACTTCGAGCGCCAGCTGCCGGCCCGGCTGGCCGAGCCGAAGCGCGAGCGCAGCGAGCAATTCGTGCGGTGGTCCTGGCGCGCGGAGGCCGGGGTGGCCGCCGTATTGATCGCGGCCGTGTTCATCCTGGGCAACACGGCCTGGTGGCTGGTGCTCCTCGTGCCGCATCTGCTGGCCACCCTGGGCGGCTGCACGATCAAGGTCACCGCCGCCCGGCACGCCGTACAGACCAAGGTCGCAGCCGGCCTGCATGTCCTGTGCCTGCTGGTCACTCTGGTGACCCTGGGCGTGCTCTCGGCGTGGTTCATCATCGCCATCCTGGTCGGCTGGCTTGTGATCGGTGTGGCTTCGGACAGTACCGAGGCACCCAAGGGGCGGACCCTGTGACCGGCGAATACGACCACCAGATCAGGGGCCTGGACAACAGGGTCGACTCCCTGGAAAGCGATCTGAGCAGCCTCAGCGGGAAGTTCGGATACACCGAAGACCTCGACTACGAACTTCGCGATATCCGCAGCGATGTCAGCAACGCCGAGACCAAGCTCGAAGAACTCGACACCGAGCTCCAGGACCACGTCCAGGACACCGACCGGGCAGTGAAACGGCTGGTCGTCCAGGTCCAGCTTCTGGAGGGACAGCTACTAGCTGCGGGCGGGGCCCAGCACGCTGATCTGGACACGTTCACCGACGAGCAGCGGAAGCGGGCCTGCGCGGTCCGCCTGGGCTGGGAGGCCCGCAGCGCTCTGCTCGGCGAGTACGAGCAGATGGGGCATCACCAGCGGGTACAGCGGTTCGGGGCGCTGGTCGCGCAGCATCAGGAGCACCGTGCCGAGGTGATCGCCGCGGTGGGCAGGCTCATCGGCTCCGCCGCCACCCGCGAACGTGCGGAGGCAGCGACGGAGCTCGAACGAGCCCTGGGGCAGGAGCAGCGGTCGAGCCTCGACCTGGACCGGCAGACCGAGCTGCTGGCGGAGGCGAAGAGGGCCCTGGCAGCTGACGCGCAAGTCCGGGCGGAGAAGCAGGGCGTGATCGCGGCAGGGGACAAGGCCGAACAGAAACTGTTGCTGGCACTGCGGAGCCGGCTGACGGACGCGGTCAGCACGCGGGCCCTGCCACCGGTGTGGTTCACCACGGTCCTCGGGTCGGCTCCGCCCGCCGCCAAAACCCAGAAGTGGGTGGAGACGGCGACCGCGGTGCTGCTGTACCGGCTGCTGTACGGGGTCACGGATGCCGTGGTGGCTCTTGGGGAGAAGCCGTCCGGTCGCACGGGTCGCCGCGCGGAGTGGTACGAGCAGCTGGCCAAGGACCTGCGGCCCTGGTAGCGAGGGGGATACGCGTGCGCGATGACAGGCGACAGATCCAGACGGCGGTCCTAGGAGGCGCGGACTCGGACGATCCGTTGATGCTGCCGCTGGAGGCGATCGAACTGGACGCCTTCCGGCAGCGGCACGAGCACGACACGTTCTGGTGCGGGCTGCTCCTGGGCGGCTGCGGCGTCCAGCTGACGACGAAGCTGTACACCGACCGCGTCTGCCACTTCGCCCACCACCCGGGTGCGGACACACCGTCGCACCGGTGCGGCCGACGTGCCCGCGGGGTGGCGAGCGCGGACCACCTGTACGTGAAGGCCGCGGCCGCCGCCTGGCTCCGCACGGCCGGCCACCCCGGGGACCTGGTGCACTTCGACTTCGCCCGGCCGGACGGAGCAGAGATCGGGTCGGTCCTCGACATCCGGTTCAAGGAGCGCGGGCTGCGCGTGCACCTGGACCAGGCGGTCGCGCCGGTCTGGGATGAGGACGGTCGTGAGCCCGTGCTGGGGGTGTCGGTACCCGTGGACCGGGACACCTTGATCGACCGCTGGTACATCCACCGGATTCGCCTCGACAGCGTCGGGACCAGCCGGCAGGTCCGCATCGGCACGGAAGCCTTCATGCGGCCCACCGAATGGTTCGAACTCGAGGAGTGCGAGATGACCGGGCGCGGGCTCACCACCCCGGCGGTCGAACGGCTCGTCCAAAGCCGCAGCACCCGCCCGGTCTCCAGGCGCTCCACGGAGCAGGCACGGAAGGCCCCGGCCCCCCAGGCCCGCGTGGAGCTCTTGCTGCGCAAGCTGGGGGAGGCCCAGAAGCTGGGGTCGGTGCTCGTCGTCACCCAGATCAGCGGCGAGATCGCTGCCGTGACGGGACTGGACGAGCAGGGCCAGGCCCAGTCGCGTGCCGCTGTTGCCGGCGCCCAGGTCTGGCTGAAGGAACAGGCTGCGGTCCGCGAGGAGCTGTTCGGCAGCCTTCGCGATGCTGTCGAGGCACGCAATGTAGAGGCGGTGCGCACGTTGTTGGTGACGGCGAACGCGACCGCGAGTCACGCCCGCACTGGCGAGGAGACCGCCATCGCTGCTGCGGCCGGTGCGCTGCTGACTGCCGATGCGCAGGAGCGGCACGAGGAGATCATGGCGGCCGAGCGGGATGCCGAGCGGGCTCGGCGGGCAGCTGAGCGTGTACGCGCGCTCCTGTCAGCCCTGCGGCGCCCACCCGTCGGACTCCGCTCGCAACGGCGGGCCTGGATCCGGAGTTCGGTCCAGAAGCTGCTGCTCGCCGCCGAGCAGGCCGACAGTGTCCTCAGCGCCCGGGAGCGGGAGCATGTGGAGTCGTGGAAGACGCGTAGCGGTCTCGACGGGGTGCCGGCAAAGCCCGGCCACCTGGCCGCCGACGGGCGACGGGCGACGGGCGACGGGCGACGGGTTCATGATGTCGCGTGCCCCGCCTGCGGTGCTGGACCCGGAGTGCGTTGCGAGACGCCTCGCGGCTATCACCCGTCCCGGATCGCCAGGCTGAGGCGCTCACCCTGATCCAGGCTCCGCCCGCTGCGCACGACTGCGGGCACGGAGATCTACTCCCGCCCTGACCTGGACCACAAGAATCTTGAGACAACGGCGGCACCAGCCACCGCCCACGGAGGGGAAGACATGAGGACGGCCCGGGAACTGCTGCCTGACGGAACGATCGGGCGAACTGTGTCCGCAGAGGAGATCGGTCCCGACCCGGAGCCCTTCAGGC
>NZ_JBICYT010000067.1:0-25831 GCF_043201215.1 Streptomyces sp. NPDC048331
TGTGGGGACGGTGGGGGGTGTCCCCGCAGGACGAGCGCGCACCGCCGGGCACGGCCGAGACCCGGGGTACCGCGCGAGCCGAGGAGACACCCCCCGGCGGCCCCGTACCCCCACCCCACCGGCCCGGTGGCCCGACCCCAGCCCCGCCGGCGATTGAGGCGCGGCCACCGGACCGCACCCGGAAACGAACCCGCACCGCCCGGCCAGGGCCACGGCACCGCCCGGCCAGGGGCAGCGCACAATGGGGGCGTGATCGAGATCGTGGTGGCTGTCCTCGCCGCCGTGGGGGCCGGGTGGCTGCTGCGGCGCAAGCATCGTGCGCGGACCGCCGCCGGGCCGGTGCCCGGGATTCCGTGCATGGTCCGGATTCCGGCCGGGGAAGGCCGTTGGCGGCCGGGCCGGGTGTACGGGGAGCAGGGCGTGGCCCGGTGGGTTCCGCAGCGGGGGGAGCCGGTGGCGCTGCCCGGTGGGCGGGCCACCGGGATCCGGGTGCCCTCCGTGAAGGAGGGGATCTCCATCAACCCCGGCTCGCGGATCGTCGCCTGTGTCTATGACGGCGGCGGGAGCGTGGAGATCGCCGTGATGCCGTTGGACGTGCGGGAGCTGCTGGAGGCCGTGCCGCAGGCGGAAGCCTGATCCCTCAGGTGTTGAGTTCCGCGAGGACGCGCAGGGTGTGGGGGTCCGGGGCCGTCAGGAGGAGGTCGGTCACGGGGCCCTTGCGCCAGAGTTCCAGGCGTTCGGCGATCCGCTCCCGGGGGCCGATGAGGGAGATCTCGTCGGCGAACGCGTCCGGCACGGCCAGGACCGCCTCCTCCTTGCGGCCGGCGAGGAACAGCTCCTGGATGCGGCGGGCTTCCTCCTCGTAGCCCATGCGGGCCATCAGGTCGGCGTGGAAGTTGCGGGCCGCGTGGCCCATGCCGCCGATGTAGAAGCCGAGCATGGCCTTGACCGGGAGCAGTCCCTCCGCGACGTCGTCGCAGACCTTGGCACGGGCCATCGGCGCGATCATGAAGCCCTCGGGGAGGTCGGTGAGGGAGGCCTGGTAGACGTCGGTGCGGGTCGGGGACCAGTACAGGGGGAGCCAGCCGTCCGCGATCCGGGTGGTCTGGGCGATGTTCTTCGGGCCCTCCGCGCCGAGGAGGATCGGCAGGTCCGCCCGCAGCGGGTGGGTGATCGGTTTCAGCGGTTTGCCGATGCCGGTGCCGTCCTCGCCGCGGTACGGGTGGTGGTGGAAGCGGCCGTCCAGTGCGACCGGGCCCTCGCGGCGGAGCACCTGCCGGACGATGTCCACGTACTCGCGGGTGGCGGTGAGGGGTGAGGCGGGGAAGGGGCGCCCGTACCAGCCTTCGACGACCTGTGGCCCGGACAGGCCGAGGCCGAGCGTCATCCGGCCGCCGGAGAGGTGGTCCAGGGTCAGGGCGTGCATGGCGGTGGCGGTCGGGGTGCGGGCGGCCATCTGCGCGATGGCCGTGCCGAGCCGGATCCGGGAGGTGTGTGCGGCGATCCAGGTCAGGGGGGTGAAGGCGTCCGAGCCCCAGGCTTCGGCGGTCCACACGGAGTGGTAGCCGAGGTTCTCGGCCTCGGTGGCGAGGTCGAGGTGGTCGGGGGCGGGGCCGCGGCCCCAGTAGCCGAGTGCGAGTCCGAGGCGCATGCGGTCCCTCCAGAATCTGACGAGGCGTCAGGTGACTGTAGGGCAACGGCCCCCCGCCCGGAAGGGCGGGGGGCCGTCGGTCCGGCTCCGGGTGGCGGTCAGCCGCGCTGGATGCCCGAGGTGTCGTTCAGGACGCCGCGGCGGCCGTCCTGGGTCTGGGCGATCAGGGTGGCGGCGCCACGCTGCTCGACGGCCAGGTACCAGGTGCCCGGGGCGAGTTCGGCGATGGGGGTCGGTGAGCCGTCCTCCGCGTAGAGGGGACGGGCCACCGGCACGGCGAACCAGAAGGGGGTGAAGTCCGCCGCCGGAGCCGGCGCCGGGGTGTGCTGCGCGTCCTGCGGACCGGGACCCGGGGTCGGGGTCGGGTTCGGCGTGCCGCCGTACGGCGGGACCGGCTGCGGGGTGGAGCCGTACGGGGTCTGCTGCGCGCCCGGGTAGCCGTACCCGGCACCCGGCTGGGGCTGGCCCGGCTGGCCACCGTACGGCGGGACCGCCGCGGGTCGCGGTTCCGGAACGAGCTGGCCGGCCAGCGCCGGGACCTTCGCCCCGGCCACGGCCACACCGGCCAGGGCCAGCGTGGCGATGAGGGCGAGGATGGAGCCCGCGCCCAGGTCGAGCAGCTCCGGGCACGCGATGAGTGCCCACACCGACGACCAGGCGGCGGAGACGGCGAGCACGGTGCCCCACGCCGTCAGCGGCAGGCCGACCACCTTGCGCTCCGGCTGGAAGCGGGCCGCGATCAGCAGACCCGCGGCGATGAAGCCGAGCAGGAAGATGCTGGGGAGCGTCAGGTGGTTGGCACCGAGGTCCCACGGGCTCGGCCGGTCGACGCCGGTGGCGGAGTAGAAGTCGAGGAACGAGGCGATGAACAGCAGCGCCGCTGCTCCGATCACCACGCCGTCGCCTCGAGTGAGGGAGCGGATGTTCACGTCTCAGGTGTCCTTCTCGGTCTCGGTCGTCGTCTCGTGGTGCCACGGTCGCAGAACGTGTCTGCAGCAGGGCGGGCGGCACCATGGTACGGAGGTTTCCGACGGCCGAGATGATCGGGTCGGCGGGTGGTCCCGCCGGACTCCCGAGGGGGCCTACCCGCCGAGGAAGCCGACGATGCCGTCCGCGATGCCCTGAGCCGCCTTCTGCCGCCACTCCGGACTCGTCAGCTGCGCCGCGTCCTTGGCGTCACGCATGTTGCCGCATTCGATGAACACCTTGGGTCGAGTTGACAGGTTCAGTCCGCCGAGATCGTCGCGGACCACCAATCCGGTACCGCTGCCGAGGTAGTTGGCGGGTGCGGAGCCGGTGGTCCGGGCGAAGTTCCCGGCGATCCGCTCACCGAGTTGCCGGGACGGTTCGACGATCTTCGCGGTGTCGGCGGCCCCGCTCTTGACCTTGGCCGGGAGGATGATGTGGAAGCCGCGGTTGCCCGCCGAGACCCCGTCGGCGTGGACGGACACGACGGCGTCGGCCTGTGCCTCGTTGCCGATGCGGGCACGCTCCGTGATGCAGGGGCCCCACGGGCGGTCGGCCTGGTGGGTGAGGACCACCTTGGCGCCCTGGGCCTCCAGGGCGGTGCGCAGGCGCAGGGAGACGTCGAGGGTGAAGTCCGCCTCCTTGTAGCCGGCGTTGGTGGTGGTGCCGGTGGTGTCGCATTCCTTGCGGTTCGTACCGATGTCGACCTGCTGGTCGATCTCTTCGGTGTGCTCGAAGTTTCCGGCGTTGTGGCCGGGGTCGACGACCACGGTCTTGCCGGTGAGCGGGCCCTTCGCGGGTGCGGGCGCGGCCGCGGCGGTGCTCGTACTCGCACTGGGGCTCGCGCTCTCACCGGTGGCGGAGCCCGGCTTGGCGTCCCGTTGGCCCGGTGACAGGGCCGAGTGCGAGGCGGACTGCGGCGCCGAGCCGGCAGGCCCGCCGGACCCCGACCCGGCGAACGCCTGGGTCAGGACCCAGCCCGCCAGAGCGGCCGGGGCGAGCGCGGCAACCCCGACGACGAGCGTGGAGCGTCGGGTGAACCAGGATCTGTCCGGGGCGATGGACGAGCCGGACTCGGGGGGCGGGGGGCTGTTGTCGTTGCGCACGCCGCGATGCTAGACCCGCCTTCCGCCCCTCGTCCGGACCGTAGGCCATCCGAAGGCGTGGTGCGATTGTCTGCCCGGCGTTCATCAGGTCATATGCGTATGCCGGGTGTGACCGGCGCCTCAGTCAGGCCCGGCTTTCCCGCTTGCGCGCCGAGCGCACCCACTCCCACACCATGTGCCCCACCAGAGCCAGGGCGGTGAGGACGGCGAGCACGCGAATCGTGTTCCAGGTCACCTCGACGAATTTCCCCGCCGTGTCGGCTTCCGCCGCCAGACGTGCGGAAGTCTCGACAAAGGCGATGAGTGGAACCAGGAGGCGGAAGGCGAGTCCGCCGATTCCGGGGATTCGTGCCAGATTTCCGAAGAGACCCATGGGGACACCGAACAGCAGACCGGCGATTCCCCAGGCGATGATTCCCGACGAGATCCCGTCCGATTCCATCCCGGCGGCCGACATCCCGATCGGAGCGACGGGGCTCAGCCACTTGAGCACGTAGTAGACGACCACGCCGACGGCCAGTGCCGAAGAGGCCAGGCAGGCCGACTCGACCTTCGATCGCCGCGTGTATCCCACGAGGAAGGCGAAGCACGCCCACGACCATCCCCCGGCGAACACGACGCCCGTGACGTGGAAGATCGGGGTATCGAACTTGCCCGAGAGCGCACCGATCGCGCCGATCAGAACACCCGCTCCGAGGACCGGAAGGACGGACATGGTGCGAGTGCGCGATGAATTCACGTCATGCTTCCCTGTCCGCGGCTCACCGGTGGAAGGGGGCGGCCATCTTCACTCCGGCCTCTCCCATGGAGGACAGAGGTGATCATCTGCGAATTCTTGCCTCCTGTGAAGTAATTCTTGACAGGTTGGCCAGAATCGTCCGGAGTGAACGACGTGGAGGTGTCGTCGGTCCGCTCCCGGGGGCGTCCGAGGGCATGGTCGGCGGCTCGGAGCGGCCTAGAAGGGCGGCCAGTCGGAACCCGGCGGCGGGGTGGGAGAGACCCTGTTGCCGTTCCGCATTTCGAGCGGCCAGCGCGCGTCGATGACCGCAACGGCCTCCTTGCACGCCTCGCAGGCATTCGGCCACTTGGCCACGAACGGGTACGGCGAGGCGTCGAGGCCCTCGTGGGCAATGCCGCACAGCGTCGCACCGACGCCATCGGCGGAGTACGCGTACGCCGCGTCGTACGCGTGGGCGACGTCTTCCGGGAGCTGCGGGGATTCCGCCCGCCCCCACGATATGTAGCCGTACTGCGGTCGCGAGACTTCGCGCGGGTCGTATCCGAATTCGGTCCAGGCGTAGCACCAGGGGCAGAACCAGCGTTCCTTCACCGCCGGCTCCCACCGCATCGGCGGTTCGGCCACCGGCATCCGGCGCATCTCATGGCCGCAGACGTCACAGATCACACCGCATTGTGCCTGACCATTGGCAGCTGCACGCATCTGCCGTTGCGTGCGGTGCCGGCAGGTGCGGGTCCGGCAAGACCCGGAAGGTGCGGCCTAGACGCCGGCGCCCGTGCGTCGCAGCACGCGCAGTGAGTCGGTGACCGAGATCTCCTCGAAGGCGCCGGAGGCCAGGGCCCGCAGATAGATGCGGTACGGGGCCTGGCCGCCGTCGGCCGGGTCCGGGAAGACGTCGTGGATGACGAGCGTGCCGCCCTCCGCGACGTGCGGGGCCCAGCCCTCGTAGTCGCCGCTCGCGTGCTCGTCGGTGTGGCCGCCGTCGATGAAGACGAAGCCGAGCTTGCCGCCCCAGGTGGCCGCGACCTGAGGGGACCGGCCGACGATCGCGATCACGTGGTCCTCCAGCCCGGCCTTGTGCAAGGTCCGGCGGAAGGTCGGCAGGGTGTCCATCAGCCCGACCTCCGGGTCCACGACCGTCGGGTCGTGGTACTCCCAGCCCGGCTGCTGCTCCTCGCTGCCCCGGTGGTGGTCGACGGTGATCGCCGCCACGCCGGCCTCGCGGGCGGCGTCGGCGAGCAGGATGGTGGAGCGGCCGCAGTACGTACCGACCTCCAGCAGCGGCAGCCCGAGCGCCCCGGCCGCGGTGGCCGCCTCGTACAGGGCGAGACCCTCCCGTACGGGCATGAACCCCTTGGCGGCCTCGAAGGCGGCGAGGGTCTCCGGCTTGGGCTGGGCGGCCATGGTGTTCCTCCTGCTGAGCGACGTGTGGCGGCCCATGCTGCCTTACCCGCCGGTAGGGCGCTACGGCCGGGGCAGGCTCCTACGCCGCCGCCCCGTCAGCGGCCGAACAGCCGGGTGGACCTCCTGGGCCGGCGTCGCTGCCGACCGCGCCCTTGGCGATGCCGAAGTCGAGCACCGTCGTCACCCCGCCGTCCAGCGCGTACCGCTCTTCGACCTCCTCCCGCGCGTTCGCAATGTGGCCGACCGTGCCGAAGGGTTACCGATTTCGACCGGACGATGACCAGTTGGACGGTTCCAACCCCCTGGCGTCGCGGCGTCATTACGCTCGGCGACAGCGGCATGAACGCCGAACAGCGTGAACTTGGGGGTGACCTCCTCATGGTCAAGATCCGCGAACTCGATCCCAGCGCTTCGCCGCTGGACTACTTCGGCTACGAACTGCGGCGGCTGAGGGAGGAAGCGGGGCTCAGCCAGGCGCAGCTCGGCGGCATCGTCTTCTGTACGGGCTCGCTGATCGGCCAGATCGAGACGACGAAGCGGGTCCCGACGCGGGACTTCTCGGAGCGGGTGGACGCGGCGCTGGGCACGGGCGGGGTGTTCTCGCGGCTGGTGGGTCTGGTCCTGCGGAGCGTGCTGCCGACGTGGTTCCAGCCGTACGCGGAGATGGAGGCGCGGGCCTCGTACATCTCCACCTTCCAGGCTCAGTTGGTCTACGGGCTGCTGCAGACGCCCGCCTACGCGCGAGCCGTGCTCGGGGTGCGGACCGAGGGGGAGCTCGACGGGAAGGTGGCCGCGCGGATGGACCGGCAGCGGATCCTCGACCGCGAAGACCCGCCGCTGATGTGGGTGGTGCTGAGCGAGGCCGCGCTGCACCAGGAGGTCGGTGGACGTGAGGTCATGCGGAACCAGCTCGCCCACTTGTTGGCCCTACAGGGGAGGGAGTGGGTGAAGGTGCAGATCCTGCCGTTCGAGGCGGGTGCCCATACGGGAGTGATGGGTTCGTTCAACCTTCTGCGGTTCGACGAGGACCCGGACATCGTCTACACCGAGGACTTCGTCCAGGGCCATATGACGGCCAATCCGCAAGCTCTCAGGGAGGGTTCGCTCCGATACGATCATTTGCAGGCAGCCGCCCTGTCCCTGGAGGACTCGGCGGCACGGATCGCCCGCGTAATGGAGGAGCGTTATGGACACCATCCGGAACCTGACGGGCGCGCAGTGGCGTAAGTCCTCGTACAGCGGCGACACCGGCGGCCAGTGCGTCGAGTGCGCGCCGCTGGGTGACACCGGCTGGCTCAAGTCCTCGTACAGCGGCGACACCGGCGGTGATTGCGTCGAGATCGCCGCGCAGCCCTGCCTCGTCGCCGTACGGGATTCCAAGAACCCCGAAGGCCCCGTCTTCACCGTCCAACCGGCCGCGTTCCAGGCCTTCGTGAGGTCCGTCTCTGTATGATCCGCCCCTGACGAGGGGGAGGGAGTCGGGGGGACATGAAGCACGTGGGACCGGACGGTCCGACGCACGTGGGGCCGTTCAAGGTGGCCGGTGTGCTCGGGCAGGGCGGCATGGGGCGGGTACTGCTGTGCGCGGGGCCTGACGGGCGGCTCGTCGCCGTCAAGCAGGTGCTCGCGCACTTCGCCGACGACGCGGGCTTCCGGGCCCGGTTCCGGCGCGAGGTAGCGGCCTCGCGGAAGGTCTCCGGCGCCTACACGGCCGCCGTCATGGACGCCGATCCGGACGCGCCGACGCCGTGGCTGGCCTCGGTGTTCGTGGCCGGGCCTTCGCTGGGCGCCGTGGTCAAGGCGGACGGGGTGCTGGACGAGGCCGCCGTCCACCGGCTCGCGGCCGGGCTGGCGTCGGCCCTCGCGGAGATCCACCGGGCGGGGCTGATCCACCGGGACCTCAAGCCCGACAACGTACTCCTCACCGAGGACGGCGTACGCGTCATCGACCTCGGTATCGCGCGCGTCACCGAGGGCGAGGCGGAGGCGGAGGGCGACACCGGGCTGACGCGCACCGGGTGGGTGATCGGTTCGCCGTCGTTCATGTCGCCCGAGCAGGCCGAGAGCAAGCCGCTGACCCCGGCGAGCGATGTGTTCTCGCTCGGTTCGATGCTGGTCATGGCGTTCACCGGCAGCAGCCCCTTCGCCGGGGCCTCGACCCTCCGGACGCTCTACGACGTGGTGCACTCCACCCCCGACCTGAGCGCGGTACCGGTCGGGCTGCGCGGGATCGTGGAGCGCTGCCTGGCCAAGGACCCGGCCGCCCGGCCCACGCCGGCGGAGCTGCTGGAACTCCTCGGACCGGTCGCCCCGGCCGGTCGGCAGTGGCCGGCCGCCGTGGACCGGATGCTGGCCGACCAGCGCGCCGCCATCGACCGGCTGCTGTCCGGTGGGGCGGCGGTCGGGGCAGTGCCGCAGGAGTCCCTGCCCGAGCCCGAGCCCGAGCCCGAGCCGGAGGCGGCGGCGGGCCCGGAGTCGGAGTCGGAGTCGGAGGTCGCTCCCGCGCCCGATGAGGTGGTGGAGCGTGCGGCCGAGCGGGCGGAGCCGGCCCCGCCCGCCGTTCCTCCCCGGCCGACGAGCCCGCCGACCGAGTCGTCTCCCACGCCGCCGCCCGCACCGCCGCGCAGGCGGTCTCGCACCGTGGCGCTGGTGGCAGCCGGAGTGCTGGTGGCGACGGGTGCCGGTGTGGGCGCGTACACCACCCTGGACCGGAAGACGGAAGGCGCCGATCCCGCCGCCTACAGCGACGCGCCGGCCTGTCCGGAGGCGTCCCGGAACATTCCGCTGACCGGGCGGGATCCCCAGGAGGACTTCCACAGCGCGAAGGACTTCGAGGCGAAGACGATGTGCTCCTGGTACGAACCCGTCTCCGACAAGTGGATCGCGATGGTGCGGTGGGAGGTCAAGCGGGGCGGAGGCGATTCCGCCAACGCAAGGCTCCAGCAGACCGAGTTCGCCACGGACGCGGCAGCCGGGAAGCGGGCGAACGGCCTCGGATTCGGCGACGGGGCGTACTGGAGGACCGTCGACACCGAGTGGACCTGTGAGCTCGCCGTCCGCCACGGCAATCTGATCGTCAAGGTCGGCCTCGCCCAGACCGGGGGCTGCGAGCAGAAGGCCAAGGAGGTCGCCAAGGCCGCGCTGGCCGCCGCGCCCGCCAAGAAGTCCCGCTGAGGCCTCCTACCGCTTCCCCTGCTGCTTCTCCTGCTGTCGCCGCACCATCTCGCCGATCCAGGCGGGCGCGAACGGGGACGTGCAGTTCGGGGGAGTCGGGTAGTCCTTGAGGACTTCGAGGCGCTCGCCGATGTCGATCGCGCGGGCGCGGTGCTCGGGGTGCTCGATGCCGATCTGGGCCAAGCAGTGGTTCATCGCCCACTGCAGACGCTCCGGGGCGTCCTTCATCTCGGCCTCGATGACATCGAGCAGTCCCGGGAGGTCGAGGCCGTCGGGCTTCTTCGCGACGCGTTCGGTGGTCAGGGCCCAGCCGGCGCTCGCGACCACCGGATCGGGGTCCGCGAACCAGGCGAGCCGCAGCTCCTCGGAGTGCGGGCTCTTCTTCACGACGTAGTTCACGAGCCAGTCGTGCACCTTGGGGGTGCGGGACTCGCGCAGCATGCTGTCCAGCTCGTCGCGCTCGAAGGCCTTCGGGCGGCAGATCAGCAGGGCCAGGAGCCTGGCCGCGCTGTCGTCGGTCCTCCACAGGTCGCGTGCGAGGTCCTGCTGCGTTTTGACCCGCTTGGCGACCGCGCGCAGCTGGGTGAGGTTCACGCCGTGATCGTCGCCGTGCCGCTCGTTGACCTCGCGCATCCGCGGGTCCTCCAGCCCGGCCAGCTCGGCCATGACCTGCTCGACCGTGATCCCGGTCGTCCCGGCCGTTCCGGTCATCGTGGCCTCCTGCCCGTCGTGGATGAGTTCCGGCCACCCTACGGCCGCCTCAGCGGAACTCGTGGACCACCTGGATCTCGCCGACGATGTGGGCGTTGAGCTCCTCCAGCTCCTCGGCCGGGACCCAGAGCTCCAGGATGGTGCGCCCGCCCGCCTGCTGGACGGGGTAGCGGCTCAGGAATTCCGTGTCGACCTCGAAGCGGGTGACGAAGCCGACGCCGCTGTGCTTCACGTTCCAGTCCCGGGCGATCCTGATCGCGTAGTCCTCGTCGAGGACCGGGTAGAAGATCGGCTGCTCGGGCAGTCGGGGCGGCCACGCGCGCCAGTTCAGCTCCCGCACCAGGGCCAGCTCCTCGGGGCCGGTGGGGCGCCACAAGGTCGTCGTTGTCTGCGGGGCGGTCATGTGCGTCGCTTTCGGAACGGGTCCGCCGGTACGGCGGGTCGGGGGACCGGACGTTGCCGGCACCACGAAGCCGGCGGCCACGCGAATTCCACACCGGCGGCCACGGGTTGCTACTGCGTGGCCGCGGCCTTAGCGGCGGCCATGGTCTTCTGCTTGGCGGCCAGTGGCTCCGCCAGGACGCTCCTGTTGGCTTCGATCGCGACCTTCTGGTATTCGCTTTCGGCGTCGGACCAAATGCCGACCAGATTCACCTTCTCCTTGCACAGGACGTCGGCGAGCGCCACTTCCTTCTCGTGGGCGCCGGCGGTCGCGGAGCTGAATTCCTTGTCGTTGATCGCGGCGAGCGGATCGGGGTAGGTATGACCGGATTCCTTCATGCATGCCGACCATGCTTCGGTCGCCTTCACCACCGCGGGGGCTTTCCGGGACTTCAGGTAGCTTTCCATGTTGAGCTTCTGGGGAAGGGCCAGGGCTCCCTGGAGATCGGTCTCGTGGAGTTCCCGCTGCGCCTGCCCCGCGCACCCGCCTTCCGGTACCGGGACGCCGTTGTGCGTGGTGGCTTCGCCCGTGACGAGCGGCATGATCGCCGATGGGGGGTCTTCGGTCGTTTTCACCATGTCTGGCACGTGGTATCCGTGTTGCTTCGCGAGTTCCGCGTCGGCCAGTCCGTAGCGTCGCTCGTTCGTTTCGATATCGGCGTTTTCCCGCGCCCTGGGGGTATATGGGGCACCCAATCCGCCCAGGCATCGCCGCATGAGGGAATCGCGGGCGCGGGCGAGTTCGCCCGCGTCGGTCGTCGTCAGCAGGTAATCGTCCAGCGGCAGCTTGAGGGCCTTGCTGTCGGCGAGCCGGTGCGCCGAGGTCGGGCTCGGGGCTGCGGCGGGGGCGGCGGGGTCGGCCGTGCACGCCGACAGGAGCGGGAGCAGGAGCACCGTCAGGCCGGCGCACGCGCGGGAGGAAAGGGTCGTCACGTTCACTGGCTTCCTCTACGGATTCCTCTACGGGTCGCAGGAAAGGGTGCTCCGCGGCCACGGAAGGCGGTTGCGGAACACCCTTTCCCGGTCCAGGTGCCGATGCTCAGCAGATCATGTCCCGGACGGAAGCGTTGTTGTTGTACGTGTTCACGAGGTTCCGGGACGTGTGCGCCTGGACGGTGTCGTACGGGCCGGCGTAGTTCGAGTTGTAGTAGACCCGGTAACAGTAGTTCGAGGCGTTCTGGGTCGACGCGGCATTGTTCTTCACCGGCTCGCCCTCACCATTGGCCCAGGTGGTGAATGTTTCCCCGGCGAGATTGGGTACGTCGCCGTCCGTGAACCACCGGGCTCCGCCCTGATTGGAGTTGTAGTAGAGGCAGAAAAAGCCGGTCTGGCAGGCGTACGCGTTGGCCGGGGTGGCCATTCCGATCGTGACGCCGGCCGCGGCGGCCAAGAGTGCCAGGGTCCGCTTCATGCGCATGATTCATCCCCCTATGTCGTGGTGCTCTCGCCGACGCCGAAACGGGCGCGACGAAGGGGAGATGGTTCCCGATAACGGCACGCTCGGACCCGGGCCGGCCGTGTCGGTGCCGACTATAGTGACTGGTCCATTGGTACTCAACAGCCTGTATATAAGCCCGGGTTGGGGTGTATCGGGTTTGGGGGACCCGCCTGTCGGGGCCGGTCTCAGATGCGCAACTCGGGCGGAAAGCCGGTCCATCGCAGCTCATTCGGCAGATGCCGCATGTCGTTGGAGAACAGGACGGAGGCGGGCCGGTCGGGCGCGTACCGGATGACCGTCAGGGCGGCGTTGGAATGATTCAGGCCGAGCCAGAGCCATTTCGGCGCGAACATGGCGTCCCGAACCAGCCAGGCGACCAGGAAGTTGTGCGTGACGACCAGCTCGTGCCGATCCTCGTCGCCGTCCACCGGACCGGTGAACCGGTCCATCGCCCGGCGGGCCAGCTCGGGCCCCTGCTCCCGCTCCTCGGCGGAGGCGCCTTCGAGGAAGTTCAGGAAGAGGTCCGCCGACTCGGCCGGGAGTTCCGCGCGGTCCGGCAGGTACGGGACGTAGTCGCCGGCCTCTTCCGAGCGGTGCAGGGGAACGCCCGTCAGCTGGTCGCCGATCAGGCGCGCCGTCTCCTCCGCCCGGGGCAGCGGGCCGTGATGGACGGCCGTGAGGGGGGCGTCCCGGAGGCGTCGGCCGAGCAGTACGGCCTGCCGGCGGCCGTTCTCGGTGAGCCCGCTCTCGTCCGGCAGCGCCTCGCCGTGTCGGACGAGGTAGAGGTATCGGGTGGCCGTGCCGGTCATGCGTGACTCCTTCGAACCGGTGATCGATCTTGTGCCCGGAGGGACGTAGCCCCCTCCGACGCCGGTTCCCGCCGCCGACTCACCCTCCATCTGACCTTCCGTCAGATTGGAACGTGTTCTAGTCTGCCGCGCATGGGCATCGGAATCACGCAGGAGCAACGGGAGTTGGCCGAGGCGGTGCGCGGCTGGGTCGCGCGGGCCGTGCCTCCCGAAGAGGTCCGCAAGCTGCTCGACACCCCGCCGCAGACCGGCGCGCGGCCCGCCTACTGGGACGCGCTGACCGCGCAGGGGCTGCTCGACCCGCACCTGGACGGCGGCACCCTGCTCGACCTGGCCGTCGTCGTCGAGGAGGCCGCACGGGCCGCGCTGCCCGGGGCGTACCTGCCGAGCGCGCTGGCCTCCGTACTGCTGGACAAGGCCGGCGCCGAGCCGCTCGAAGGCCGGGTCGGGGCGGTCGCGCTCGGGCCCGGGACGCTGACCGCCGTCGCCGTCGAAGGCGGCGGGTACCTGCTCGACGGACTCGCGCCGCCCGTCCTCGGCGCCGGCGAGGCCGACCTGGTGCTGCTCGCCGCCGAGGCCGCGCACGGCACCCGCTGGTTCGCCGTGGACGCCGCCGCGCTGGACATCCGTACGCACGAGAGCGCCGACCCAACCCGCCCCACCGCCGAGGTGCGGGCGCGCGGGGTCGCCACCGCCCCCGACCGGCTGCTGGACCTGGACGCGGCCCTGGTCCGTGACCTGGCCTGCACGCTCTTCGCCGCCGACGCCTGCGGCACCGCCGCCTGGGCCCTGCACACGGCCGCCGAGTACGCGAAGGTGCGCGAGCAGTTCGGCCGGCCCATCGGACAGTTCCAGGGCGTCAAGCACCTGTGCGCCGACATGCTCGTCCGGCTGGAACAGGCCCGGGCGCTGGCCTGGGACGCCGCGCAGGCCATGGACGAGCCCGCCGACGTGCGCACGCTGGTGGCCGCCCTCGCCGCCGGGACCGCCCTGGACGCCGCCTACACCTGCGCCAAGGACTGCATCCAGCTCCTCGGCGGGATCGGCTTCACCTGGGAGCACGACGCCCACATCTACCTGCGGCGGGCGCTGGTCGCCCGCCAGCTCCTCGGACCCGGCGACGGACATCGGGTCCGGGCCGTGCGGTGCGCGGCGGGCGGTGCGCGGCGCGAGCTGCGCCTGGAACTCCCGGCGCAGGCCGAGACGTACCGCGCGCGGGTCCGGACCGCCATCGCGGACGCCCGCGGGCTCGACCCGGCCACCGCCCGCCGGATCCTGGCCCCCACCGGCTACGCCGCCCCCTACCTGCCGCCCCCGTACGGGCTCGGCGCGGGACCCGTCGAGCAGCTCGTCGTCCAGCAGGAGCTGGTCGCGGCCGGCGTCAAGGTCGCCGACCTCGGGATCGCCACCTGGGTGGTGCCCTCGCTGCTCGCCTACGGGACGCAGGCGCAGCGGGAGACCTACCTCCTGCCGACCCTGCGCGGCGACGTCACCTGGTGCCAGCTCTTCTCGGAGCCGGGCGCGGGCTCCGACCTGGCCTCGCTGCGGACCCGGGCGGAGCGGCGGGAGGACGGCTCCTGGAGGGTCAACGGGCAGAAGGTATGGACGAGTTCCGCGCACAGCGCCGACTTCGGGATCCTGCTGGCCCGTACCGACCCGGCCGCGCCCAAGCACAAGGGGCTCGGCTACTTCGTCGTCGACATGAAGAACACCCCCGGCATCGACGTCCGGCCGCTGAAGGAGATCACCGGCGAGGCCCTCTTCAACGAGGTGTACTTCGACGACGTGGACCTGCCGGCGGACGCGCTGGTCGGCGCGGCCGACGGCGGCTGGAAGGTCGCCCGCAACACCCTCGGCAACGAACGCGTCCACATGGCCGACCAGATGACCTTCGACACCGGCCTGGAGGCGCTCCTCGCGCGCGCCGCCGACCTCGACGGCACGTACCGGGCCCGGATCGGCGCCCTCGCCGCCGAGGCGCACGCGCTGGCCTGCATCGGGCTGCGCACCACGCTCCAGCAGGTGTCGGGGCTGGAGCCGGGCGCCGGTGCGTCCGTACGCAAGCTCGTCCAGACCCCGCACCAGCAGCGGACCGCCGAGCTCGCGCTCGAACTGCTGGGACCGGCGGGCGCGGTGCGGGAGGGGGTGGGGGAGCGGGCGGTGCACGGGATGCTCATGTCCCGCTGCCTGACCATTGCCGGGGGCACCACGCAGGTCCAGCTCAACGTCGTCGCCGAGCGGATCCTCGGCCTCCCCAGGGACTAGGAGTTGTCGGGCATGAAGTCGTACATCGTGGGCGTCGGCATGACGAAGTTCGAAAAGCCGGAGTCGCGGGACTGGCAGTACTGGGACATGGCGAAGGAGGCCGGGACGGCGGCGCTCGCGGACGCGGGCGTGGACTACGGACTGGTCGAGCAGGTCCCGGTGGGCTACTGCTTCCAGGCCTCCACCGCCGGCCAGCGGGCGGCGTACGAGCTGGGGCTCTCCGGGGTACCGGTCTACAACGTCAACAACAACTGCGCGACGGGTTCGACGGCGCTGATGATGGCGCGGCAGTTCGTGCAGGGCGGGATCAGCGACTGCGTGCTGGCGCTCGGCTTCGAGAAGATGAAGCGCGGCGCGCTGGGCGGTGGCGCCGACGGCGGTGACTTCAAGACCTCACCGGTGGCGCGGCACTACGGGATCATGGCCGCGGGGCACGGCTTCGAGATGTCCCCGCCCACGGCGCAGATCTTCGGCAATGCGGCGCGGGAACACATGGAGCGGTACGGGACCACGCCCGCCCAGCTCGCGGCGGTCGGCGCGAAGAACCACCGGCACTCGGCGAACAATCCGAACGCGCAGTTCCAGGACGTGTACTCGGTCGACGAGATCCTCGCGGCGAAGGAGATCCACGCGCCGCTGACCAAGCTCCAGTGCTCGCCGACCTCGGACGGCGCGGCGGCGGCCCTGGTGGTGTCCGAGCGGTTCGTGGTGCGGCACGGGCTGCACGACAAGGCCGTGGAGATCGTCGGCCAGGCGATGACGACGGACACCGAGGCCTCCTTCGCCTCGGGCTCCTGCATCGACGTGGTCGGCAAGCCGATGACGGTGGCCGCGGCCCGGCAGGCGTACGAGGCCTCGGGGCTCGGCATCGAGGACGTGGACGTGGTGGAGCTGCACGACTGCTTCTCGATCAACGAGCTGCTGACGTACGAGGCGCTGGGCATGTGCGAGGACGGCGCGGCCGGGAAGCTGGTGGAGTCGGGCGCCACCACCTACGACGGGCGGTGGGTCGTGAACCCCTCCGGCGGGCTGATCTCCAAGGGGCACCCGCTGGGGGCGACCGGACTGGCACAGGCGGCGGAGCTGGTCTGGCAGTTGCGGGGCGAGGCCGGGCCGCGGCAGGTCGCGGGGGCGCGGGTGGGACTGGCGCACAACATCGGGCTGGGCGGCGCGGCGGTGGTCACCCTCCTGCGGCGGTGATCGGAACGCGCTTTCGGCCACGGGGGGCGGAGCGCTAGGCTCCGCCCCCGTGAGTGACATACGTGAGGCGTCCTTCAGCGCCACCGGCAGCGTGACCAGGGACGAGTACGACGAGGCCGCCAAGGCGGCGGGGTTGTTCCGGCGGGGCCGGATCGTGGGCGCCCTCGGTACGGTCCTGCTCGCCTCGGCGGGCGTGTCGCTGTCCTCCGGCGGTCTCACCCTGCACCCCGTCCCCCTCGGGATCGCGGCGGCGTACGGCCTCTTCGCGCTGCTCCTGCTGCCGCGGTGGGCGGTGGCCCGGGGCTTCCGCAGCGGCCGGGCCGCCGAGGAGAAGCGGGTCGTGGTGGACGGTACGGGCATCGAGGTGTTCCGGGGCGAGGAGTCGCAGCGGATCGTGTGGGACGAGATGCGCTACTACCACGAGACGCCCCGGCTGCACGTGTTCGTGGGCCGCTCGCGCCGCCGGACGTGCCTCGTGGCGCTGCCCAAGCGGCTGTTCACCGCACCGGGCGAAAACGAGCTCCTCGCCGCCTTCGGGCAGGAGCGGGCCGGCGACGGCTCGTAGCGGCCCCGCCCGGCCCGCCCTGCCCGCGGGCCCGGATCAGTGGGGTGCCACCTTCAGTTCGCAGCGGCCGTCCGTGCACTCCCGTTGCAGGCGGCCCCGGGACAGCGTCTGGGCCAGTCCGATCGCCCAGCACATCGGGCAGCCGCGCAGGGCCAGCAGGCCGACCGGGGCGAGGGCCAGGGTCAGCGGGCCGTAGACCGGCAGGAGGGCGACGGAGCCGATCAGGGCGCCGAGACCGATCGCGCCGCGGGCCAGGTGTCGGGGCAGGGAGGAGCTCGCGAAGTCGGGGCCGTCAGTGATCGGCATCGTCGCCTCCAGGAGTCGGGTAAAGGGTGTGGCGAAGGGCCGCGCGGGCCCGGTGCAGCCGTGATTTCATCGCGGCGGGGCTGAGCCCGAGCGCGTCCGCGGCCATCCGGCCGCTGTAGCCCTGGATGTCCCGCATGATCAGCACCCGCCGCTGGTCGGCGGGGAGGGCGGCGATCGCCCGCGCCACCCGGGCCGCCTCCAGGCGTTCCAGTACCTCCTCCTCGGCCGACATCGCCGCTTCCCCGGTGTCCGGCAGCGGAGTGCGCTCGCGGGGCAGCAGCTTGGCCCGGCGCAGGCACTCGTTGCGGACGATGCGGAACATCCACGAGGCCAGGGCGCCGGACGCGCGCAGCATGCCGATCCGCCGGTAGAGGATGATCAGCGCCTCCTGGGCCGCGTCCTCGGCGTCCTCGGGAGAGGCGCACAGCGAGTACGCGAACCTCCGCACGTTCGGGTGCGATCCGGAGACCAGCGCGGTGACCGCGTCGAGGTCCCCGCCCTGCGCGGCGAGGATCAGAGGCTCGGCGGGCCAGGTCGACTCAGCCACGGGAGCGGCTCCGTCGGCGCGCCACGAGGACGGTGCAGGTGCAGAGCAGGAGCAGGACGACGGCGCCCACGACGACAAGAGTGGTCACGACAACCTCCAGGTCAGGTGCCGATCTCGGCGTCGGCACATGCATAAGAGGCGTGGGCACCGCGAAAGGATTCGCAGGAATCCGATCGAGTTCATCCCAGGGCCGGGTCCACCACCGTCTCGCCCGTCGAGGCGCGCCGGACGCAGTCTGCCAGGTCCCCGATCGGGCCGTCCCGCAGCACCAGTCCCACCGCGCCGGCGGCGAGGGCGGCCTCCGCGAGGCCGGGGTGCGCCGAGCCCGTCAGGACCAGCACCCGGCACTCCGGATCGTCGGCCAGCAGGGCGGTGACGGCCGAGAGCTCCTCCACCAGGGCGACCGCGGGCCGGGCCATGGGGTCCCGGACCACCTCGATGTCCGGCTGGAGACCGAGCTGGAGCGCCAGAGCCGGGTTCGGCGGCTCCAGCAGGACGCGCAGGGCGCGGACCTCACGGTGGTCAACAGGCATTTCTTCCACGCGGGCAGGGTATTGCCCCGCCTCCCGGCGGGCGCGCAACACGCCCCGCGCGCAGCTGATCTGACGTGAAGTCAAGAGTCTTCCCAAGTGTGGGGGTGTGCGTTATACATTCCCTCACCGGTCGGGCCTAGAACGCGTTCTAGAACCGGCCCTCGCATGCGACCTCGGTGCGGCCGACGGTGCGGACGGCCGCACCGAGGTCTTCCACGGCTCTTCCAGGCTCTTCCACAGCTTCGCCCCCGCTCTGCCACGGCCCCGGTTCTCCAACGACAGGGAGCAGCACCCCCATGCCGATCGATGCCGCCAAGGCCCTCGCCGCCGACCCCCGCCTGGGGGACATCGGCTGGGACCACAAGGACATCCAGCTCTACCACCTCGGCCTCGGCGCGGGCCGGCCGGCCACCGACCCGGACGAGCTGCGCTACACCCTCGAATCCAAGCTCCACGTCCTGCCCAGCTTCGCGACCGTCGCCGGCGCCGGGATGGCCATGATGGGCGGCCTCGCCGCCCCCGGCATCGACATCAACCTCGCCGACGTGCTGCACGGCGGCCAGTCCATCCAGCTGCACCGGCCCATCCCCGTCAAGGGCAGGGCCACCTCCACCGCCAAGGTCGCGGCCCTCTACGACAAGGGCAAGGCCGCCGTCGTCGTCCTGCGCACCGAGGTCGCCGACGCCGACGGGCCCCTGTGGACGAGCGACGCGCAGATCTTCGTACGGGGCGAGGGCGGGTTCGGCGGCGAGCGCGGTCCCTCCGTCCGGGAGGAACTGCCCGAGCGCGCCCCGGACCGCGTCGAGGAGCGGCACATCCGCGAGGACCAGGCGCTCCTCTACCGCCTCTCCGGCGACTGGAACCCGCTGCACGCCGACCCCGAGTTCGCCAAGACGGCCGGCTTCGACCAGCCGATCCTGCACGGCCTGTGCTCGTACGGGATGACCCTCAAGGCCGTCGTCGACACGGCTCTGGGCGGGGACGTCTCCCGGGTCCGCGCCTACCGCACGCGCTTCGCCGGGATCGTCTTCCCGGGCGAGACGCTGCGCATCCGGATGTGGCAGGAGCCCGGCCGGGTCCTGGTGTCGGTGACCGCCGTCGAACGGGACGACGCGCCGGTCCTCGCCGACACCGTCGTCGAGCACGCGTGACCACGAGTACAGAACCGGACCGTACGAGTACGAGACCCAAGGAGCCGCACCGTGCGCGCAGCACTGCAGAGCGAGATCGGCCAGGACAAGCTCGAGGTCGTCGACGACATGGAGGCCGTGGGCCTCGGCCCGGGCAAGGTGAAGATCCGGGTCAAGGCCACCGGCCTGTGCCACTCGGACCTGTCCGCGATGAGCGGCGTCCTGCCGCAGCCCGCCCCGTTCATCCCGGGGCACGAGGGCTCCGGGGTGATCTCCGACGTCGGTGACGGGGTCACCACCCTCGAGCAGGGCGACCGGGTCCTCGTCTGCTGGCTGCCGCCGTGCGGCCACTGTCCGTCCTGCAAGCGCGGCCAGGGTCACCTGTGCCTGGCGAGCCTGGTCAACGCGGGCACCCCCAACTTCCGTCGCGCGGGCGGTGACATCTTCGGCTTCGCCGCGACCGGCACCTTCGCCGAGGAGCTCGTGGTCGACGCCGCGTGCGCCGTCCCGATCCCCGACGACGTGCCCTTCGACATCGCCGCGCTCATCGGCTGCGGTGTCACCACGGGCCTCGGCGCGGCCATCAACACCGCCAAGGTGGAGGCCGGGTCCTCGGTCGCCGTCATCGGCTGCGGCGGCGTCGGCATCTCCGTCATCCAGGGCGCCAAGGTCCAGGGCGCGGCCCAGATCATCGCCGTCGACCCGGTGGAGTCGCGGCGCGAGGCGGCCCTCCGGTTCGGGGCCACCGAGGCCGTGGGCCCCGAGGCCTTCGACGACGCCAAGAACCGCATCACCGGCGGCGAGGGCTTCGACTACGTCTTCGAGGTCGTCGGCAAGTCCGCGACCGCCCAGACCGCCTACAAGATGACCCGCCGCGGCGGCAGCGTGGTGATCGTCGGCGCCGGCGCGATGGACGACAACTACCAGATCGACATGTTCTCGCTCTTCTTCGACGAGAAGAAGATCCTGCCTTCGATGTACGGGGGCGGGGACGTGCTCCGCTCCTACGAGCGCACCATCGCCCTGTGGCGGGCCGGCCGGGTGGACCTGGCGAGCCTCATCACGCACCGGGTGCAGCTCGCCGAGATCAACGACGCGCTCGACCAGATGCGTACGGGCGTGGCCCTGCGCACCTGCATCGAACTCTGACCTGCTCGAAGACCTGCGAGAGGAACGCTACGGATGTCACTCCCACTTGAGGGGCTCTCCGCCATCGTGACGGGCGCGGGCCGCGGGCTCGGCCGGGCCGAGGCGATCGAACTCGCGCGGCTCGGCGCGAGCGTGGTCGTCAACGACTTCGGCCAGCCGGGCCGGGACGGCTCAGGGGAGGCCTCGGCCGCCCCGGCGGAGGAGGTCGCCGAGGAGATCCGGGCGGCGGGCGGCCGGGCGGTGGCGCACCTGGGCGACGTGGCCGACTTCGAGCAGGCGCGGGAGCTGGTCGAGCTGGCGGTGTCGAGCTTCGGGAAGCTGGACATCCTGGTCAACAACGCGGGCATCCTGCGCGACCGGATGGTCTTCTCGATGTCGGAGGAGGAGTGGGACTCGGTGATCCGGGTCCACCTCAAGGGTCACTTCAACACCACCCACTTCGCCTCCGTGCACTGGCGCGAGCGCTCGAAGGCCGCCGGTGGCCCGGTCTACGGCCGGATCGTCAACACCTCCTCCGAGGCCTTCCTCGGGGGCTCGGCCGGTCAGCCGAACTACGCGGCGGCCAAGGGCGGCATCGTGGGCCTGACCACCTCCACCGCCCTCGCGCTCGCCAAGTACGGGGTGACGGCCAACGCCATCTGCCCGCGCGCCCGTACCCGGATGACGGAGGACGTCTTCGCCGGCTTCCAGGTCCCGGAGGAGGGCAAGTTGGACGCCCTCGCCCCCGAGCACGTCTCACCGCTCGTCGGCTACCTGGCCTCGCCCGCCTCCGCCAAGGCCAACGGCCAGCTGTTCGTCGTGCACGGCGGCATCGTGGCCGTCATGGAACGCCCGAGGGTGGCCGCCAAGTTCGACACGGCCAAGGAGTCCTTCTCCTACGAGGAGCTCGACGAGCTCCTGACCCCGCACTACGACTCCCGCCCGGCGAACGAGACCTTCGCCGCGACGGAGGTGCTGGGCCTCAAGCACGCCTGAGTCCGCGGGCGGCGACCGCCCTCCGTCGTTCGCCCTCCGTCGTTCGCCCTCCGTCGTTCGCCCTCCGCGCTTCGCCCTCCGCTTCAGCGTCCGCCCAGCGGTGCCTGCTGCAGCGGGACCGGGCGGGGGGCGGTCGGCGTGCGCGGCTCCACGACCACGGGCGGGGGAGGCGAGAGGGGCAGGTTCAGGCCGACCATCCCGCAGGGCACCTCGGGGGTCGCGTACGGGAGGTGCAGGCGGCCCTGCGCGCTCCACAGGCCGCTCCCGCCGAGCCAGCCCGTCGGGGCGGCGAGCCGGAAGACGTGCCGGTCGGCGGGGCGCCACAGCCCGATGTCGCCCTCGGGCAGCCGCAGCGCCACCCCGGAGGTCTCCGGCATCAGGGACTGGCCGGGCTGGGCCGCGAACGGGCGGGCGTCACCCAGCCGGGCCAGGCACTCCGGGAAGCGGACGGGCAAGGAGCTGCCGAGCACGCCCCAGCCGAGGCGTGCGGTGCCCGGGGCGTCGGAGCGGATCAACAGCAGCCCGCTGTCCGGATCGGCCAGCAGCAGCCGGTCGTCGCTGTCCTCGGTGATCTGCAGCAGCGGGGACACCTCGCCACCCGCCAGGTCCACGGCGACGGCCTTGGTGACGCCCTCCAGCTCGCGGTCCAGGGCCAGCAGGCGGCCCGCCCGGTCCAGCCAGACGCCGCCCGAGCACCGTCCCGGGATCCGGGCGACGGGCCGGGGCCCGGACGGGTCCCCGGTCACCTGCCAGACCGTGGTCACGGTGTCCTCCGCGGCCAAGGCGAAGGCACCGGATCCGGCCGGGCACGGCGGGAGCAGGCGCACCCGTACGCCCTCCCGCGCGTCCACCCCGCCCAGCTGGAGCTCCCCGGTGCTCGGCCCGGTCTCGGCTCCCGTCGGGTACAGCAGCGCGAACGCGTGCCGCTCCGCCACCCGCCGGTGGATCAGCACCCGCCCGTCGGCCAGCGGCAGCACCTCGCTGTCCGCCTCCTCGGGCTGGGCGAGCGGCAGCGGTACCGCGTACGCCTCGGGCCCGGCGAGGGTCCAGCGCTCCGCGTAGAGAGCGTCGCCCTCCCCGGCCAGCCGGGCGGCGTACGACCCGTCCGCGGCGATGGTGAACGCGGTCGTGGTCGTCATTTCGATGGCACAGACAGTCATCCGTGGTCACCTCCGGGGGGGAAGCTAGTTTTCGGGCATCACGGCGAACAACACCACCAACACCGCTTCACACATACGGGTGTCCGGGCGGCGATTCGTGCGTGTCGGACGAGGCGTTTGTGCTGTTCGGCATCGAGGCGGGGAGCCGCGGCCGGTCCGGGACCGGTCTCCGGCCGGTCCGGGGTCGAGCCCGCGGCAGGCTCGCGCCGGGCCCGACCCCGAGCCGAGGGTGGAATTCATCCGGTATGTCCTACCGAGAAGGTCGGGGTCCCGTCCCGCAGGGCTGTCCTGACCGGGACGGTCGCCCCGGACGGTAGCCTTGGCCCGTGCCCCGTCTCTCTGAAGTCATCGCCGCGCTGGACGCTCTCTGGCCCCCCTCGCGGGCCGAGCAGTGGGACGCCGTCGGAACCGTCTGCGGCGACCCGGACGCCGAGGTCACCCGGGTCCTGTTCGCCGTGGACCCCGTTCAGGAGATCGCCGACGAGGCGGTGAAGCTGGGTGCCGATCTGATCATCACCCACCACCCCCTCTACCTCCGGGGCACCACCACCGTCGAGGCCGGCACCTTCAAGGGCCGCGTGGTGCACACGCTGATCAAGAACGACATCGCGCTGCACGTCGCCCACACCAACGCCGACACCGCCGACCCGGGAGTCTCCGACGCCCTCGCCGGCGCCCTCGACCTGCGGATCACCGGCCCCCTGGTGCCCGACCCGACCGATCCGGAAGGCCGTCGCGGCCTCGGCCGGATCTGCGAACTGGACCACCCCGAGACCCTGCGCGAGTTCGCGGCCCGCGCCGCGGCCTGGCTGCCGCCGACCGCCCAGGGCATCCGCGTGGCCGGCGACCCGGACATGCCGGTCCGCCGCATCGCGGTCAGCGGCGGCTCCGGCGACAGCCTCTTCGAGCAGGTCCGCGCCGCAGGGGTGGACGTCTTCCTGACCGCGGACCTGCGCCACCACCCGGTGTCCGAGGCCCGCGAGACGAGCCGCCCGCTCGCCCTCGTCGACGCCGCGCACTGGGCCACCGAGTGGCCCTGGTGCGAGCAGGCGGCCGCGCAGCTCGACGCGATCTCCGAGCGCCACGGCTGGGGTCTGCGGACCCACGTCTCGCGCACGGTCACCGACCCTTGGACGGCCCACGCGCCGTCCGTCACACCCCCTTCTATCTCTGGAGCCCCCAACTGAACGCCGAGCCCGCCGACCAGATCCGACTTCTCGACGTCCAGGCGCTGGACGTCCGGCTGTCTCAGCTCGCCCACAAGCGCAAGTCGCTGCCCGAGCACGCCGAGCTCGACTCGCTCACCAAGGACCTTGCGCAGCAGCGCGACCTGCTCGTCGCCGCCCAGACCCAGGCGAGCGACACCGCGCGCGAGCAGACCAAGGCGGAGCAGGACGTGGACCAGGTGCGCCAGCGCGCCGTCCGCGACCAGCAGCGGCTCGACTCGGGCGTGGGCATCTCGGCCCGGGACCTGGCGAACCTGCAGAGCGAGGTCGTCTCCCTCGCCAAGCGTCAGGGCGACCTGGAGGACGTGGTCCTGGAGGTCATGGAGCGTCTGGAGGGTGCGCAGGAGCGCGTCGCCGGGCTGACCGAGCGCGTCTCGGCCCTGGAGGCCAAGGCCGCGGACGCCACCGCACGCCGGGACGCGGCGACCTCCGAGATCGACACCGAGGTCGCGAAGGTCACCAAGGACCGCGAGGTCATCGTCGCGTCCATGCCGACCGACCTGATGGCGCTCTACGAGAAGATCCGCGTCAAGCAGGGCGGGGTCGGTGCCGCGCGCCTGTACCAGCGCCGCTGCGAGGGCTGCCGCCTGGAGCTCGACATGGCCGAGGTCAACGAGATCAAGGCCGCGGCCCGCGACCAGGTCGTCCGTCACGAGAACTGCGGCCGCATCCTGGTCCGCGCGGCCGACTCGGGCATCTGATGCGGAAGCCCGTTCGGTTCGTCGTGGAGGCGGACGGTGGGTCCCGGGGCAACCCGGGGCCGGCCGGCTACGGCGCGGTGGTGCTCGACCCGGCGACGGGCGAGACGCTGGCCGAGCGTGCGGAGTACATCGGTGTCGCGACGAACAACGTGGCCGAGTACAAGGGCCTGATCGCCGGGCTCGCGGCGGCCCGTGAACTCGCCTCCGACGCGCAGGTCCTGGTCCGGATGGACTCGAAGCTGGTCGTCGAGCAGATGTCGGGCCGCTGGAAGATCAAGCACCCGGACATGAAGCCGCTCGCCGCCGAGGCCGCGCGGATCCTGCCGCGCGCGCAGGTGACGTACGAGTGGATCCCGCGCGAGCAGAACAAGCACGCGGACCGGCTCGCGAACGAGGCGATGGACGCGGGCAAGCGCGGAAAGCAGTGGGAGCCGTCGGCGTCCACGGCCGCCCTCGACCACGGCGCGGCGCGCGCCCTCGCCACCCCGCCGGAGCCCGTGGGCCCGCCGGGGGACGCGGCGAAGGGAGCCGCGGCGGTGCGAGCGGCCCTGGTCACCGCCGGCGCGGGCCCGGCCTCGGCGACCCAGGAGCTCGCCGACGCGCTGTTCGCCGACGCCGAGGCCCTGACCGAGGCGATCGAACCCTGCCTCGACGCCGATGCCCCGGCGGTCGCCGCCGGCAGCCACGGCTGGGGCCCGGACATGGGGGCGCCGGCCACCTTCGTGCTGCTGCGGCACGGCGAGACCGCCCTCACCCCGCAGAAGCGCTTCTCCGGCAGCGGCGGCAGCGACCCCGAACTCTCCCCGGCGGGCCTGCGGCAGGCTGCCGCGGTCGCCGAGGCGCTGGCCGCCCGCGGCACGATCCAGACGGTCATCAGCTCCCCGCTGCGCCGCTGCCGGGAGACCGCGCAGGCGGTCGCGGACCGCCTCGGCCTCACCGTGACGGTCGAAGAGGGCCTGCGTGAGGTGGACTTCGGGGCGTGGGAGGGCCTGACCTTCGCCGAGGTGCAGCAGCGCTTCCCCGACGACCTCCAGGCGTGGCTGGACTCCCCGAAGGCGGCCCCGACGGGCGGCGGCGAGAGCTTCATGTCCGCCACCCGCCGGATCTCGGCGACCCGCGACCGGCTGCTGTCCGCGCACGCGGGCCGCACGGTCCTGCTGGTCACCCACGTGACCCCGGTCAAGATCCTGGTCCGCCTGGCCCTGGGCGCCCCGCCGGAAGCCCTGTTCCGCATGGAACTCTCGGCGGCCTCCCTGTCGGCGGTGGCCTACTACGCGGACGGCAACGCCTCGGTCCGCCTCCTGAACGACACGTCCCACCTGCGGTAGCCCTGGCGGGGGGCCGGGCGGGATCCGACCCCGGTGCGGGCGGGTGCGCGGGGCGGACGGGATCGGGCCGGTTCGCTGGGCGGCGTCGGTCTGTGGGTCGGGATCCGATCCCGGCGCGGGCGGGTGCGCGGGTCCGGGCGGGGGTGTCTCCTCGGCTCGGCGTTCCCTCGGGCGGGGCGGGCGGGATCGGGCGGGTTCGCTGGGCCGCGTCGGGTGGCGGGTCGGGGTCCGCTCCCGGTGCGGGCGGGTGCGCGGGGCCGGGGCGGGGGGGGGGCGCGGCGGGGGGGGGGCGGCGGGGGGCGGCGGG
>NZ_JBICYT010000068.1:0-25597 GCF_043201215.1 Streptomyces sp. NPDC048331
CCCCCCCCCCCCCCCCCCCCCCCCCCCCCCCCCCCCCCCCCCCCCCCCCCCCCCCCCCCCCCCCCCCCCCCCCCCCCCCCCCCCCCCCCGCCCCGACCGCCCCGGCCCCTCACACGTCGCGCAAGCGATCCCGCCGCCCCGCCCTGCTCACCACCGCCCTGGTCGCCGTCCTCGCCCTCCTCGCCCTGCTCTCCGCAGGAGTCGGCGCCTACGACATCCCCCTCACCGACGTCCTCTCCTCCGTCCGACACCACCTGGGCCTCGGCGGCGCCCCCCTCGACCGGGTCGGCGAGAGCGTCCTGTGGAACGTCCGCCTCCCCCGGGTCGTGCTCGCCCTGCTCGTGGGCGCGAGCCTCGGCTGCGCGGGCGCGCTCATGCAGGGCGTCTTCGGCAACCCCCTCGCCGAGCCCGGCGTCATCGGCATCTCGGCCGGCGCCGCCGTCGGCGCGGTCGCCGCCATCGGCCTCGGCCTCAGCTTCTTCGGCAACTGGACCATCACCGTCTGCGCGTTCGTGGCGGGCCTGATCACCGTCAGCTCGGTCTACCTCCTCTCCCGCAACGGCGGGCGGACGGAGGTCGTCACCCTCATCCTCACCGGCATCGCCGTCAACGCCTTCGCCGGCGCCCTCATCGGCCTGTTCGTCTTCTTCGCGGACAGCGGCCAGGTCAACCAGATCACCTTCTGGCAGCTCGGTTCCCTCGCCCAGGCCACCTGGCCGAAGGTCCTCGCCGTCCTGCCCTGCGCCGTCGCCGGTCTGCTCGTCGCCCCCTTCTACGCCCGCCGGCTCGACCTCCTCTCCCTCGGCGAGCGGCCCGCCCGCCACCTCGGCATCGACGTCGAACGGCTACGCCTCTCCCTCATCCTGGTCGTCGCGCTGCTCACCGCCGCCGCCGTCGCCGTGGCCGGCGTCATCACCTTCATCGGCCTGCTCGTCCCGCACCTGCTGCGCATGGCCAACGGCCCCGGTCACCGCTTCCTGGTCCCCGGCAGCGCCCTCGCCGGCGCCGTCGTCCTGGTCGCGGGCGACCTGGCCGCCCGGACCCTCGCCCAGCCCGCCGAGCTGCCGCTCGGTGTACTGACCGCCCTGCTCGGCAGCCCCTTCTTCTTCTGGCTGCTGCGCCGCACCCGCCGTAAGCAAGGAGGCTGGGCGTGACCAGCAAGCCGACGAACAGCCCGACCGCCAGGACGACCGCCAGCCCGACCGGCAGGACACCCCGCAAGCTGACCGGGCTGCTCGCCCGCACGCGCCGGACCGTCCCCGACCGCCCCGCCCCGGGCGACGCCGTCGCCGAGGTCGTGGACCTGCGTCTACGGCTCGGGCAGCGCGAGGTCCTCGCCGGGATCGACCTGACCGCCCGGGCCGGCGAGGTGCTGGCACTGGTCGGCCCGAACGGCGCGGGCAAGTCCACGCTGCTGGGCGCGCTCGCCGCCGACCTGCCCGCCGCCTCCGGGGTGATCCGGATCGACGGCCGCCCGGTCGGCGACTGGAGCGCCCCGGATCTCGCGCTGCGCCGCTCCGTACTCCCCCAGTCGGCCGCACTGTCCTTCCCCTTTCCGGTGGAGGACGTCGTACGGATGGGCCGTGCGCCCTGGGCCGGCACCCCCCTCGCCGAGGTCGACGAGGAGGCGGTCGCCGTCGCCATGGCCGCCACCGAGGTCACCGACTTCGCCGCGCGCCCCTTCTCCGCCCTCTCCGGCGGCGAGCGGGCCCGGGTCGCGCTGGCTCGCGTACTGGCCCAGCGGGCCCCGCTGCTGCTGCTCGACGAACCGACCGCCGCCCTCGACCTGCGCCACCAGGAGCTCGTGCTGCGCATCTGCCGGGAACGGGCCGCGGCCGGGGACGCGGTCGTCGTCGTCCTGCACGACCTGGGGCTCGCCGCCGCCTACGCGGACCGGGCCGCCGTCCTGCACGACGGGCGGATCGCCGCGGACGGCCCGCCGGCCGAGGTGTTCGAGGGCGAGCTGCTGAGCCGGGTCTACCGGCAGCCGGTGGAAGTGCTCCCGCACCCGCGCACCGGGGCTCCACTGGTCGTCCCCGTCCGGGCTTGACCCCCGCTTGACCGTGCCATGGGGCTGTCGTGGAGGGTCCGTGACAGGGCCGTGTCCGTGGCCGAAAGCCGTGAGCTGAATCACGGTACGAGGGGGTATGGGTGAGGTAAGCCTCGGTTAAGTTAGGTCCGCCTCATCGGCCTCTCCCTCTTCGGGGCGGCCCCTCACGTCCGACGCCAGGAGCCCCCATATGCGCCCCGCTCGCCTCACTGTCATCGCCGCGGCCTCCGTGGCGGCCGCACTGACCGCCGTCACCGGCTGCTCCGAGAAGAGCGAGGCGGGCGGCAGCGACGCGATCAAGGTGGCGGCGTCCGACAGCGCCTGCGACGTGTCGAAGACGGAGTTCCCGGCCGGCAAGGTGCAGATCGACGTCGAGAACAAGGGCTCCAAGGTCACCGAGGTCTACGTCCTCTTCCCGGACGCCCGCATCGTGACCGAGCGCGAGAACATCGGCCCCGGCACCAAGGCCTCCATCACCGCCGAGATCAAGGCGGGCGACTACAAGATCGTCTGCAAGCCCGGCATGAAGGGCGACGGCATCGCCAAGGACGTCAAGGCGACCGGTAAGGGTAGCGAGGAGAAGCGCTCCCCCGAGATGGACGCCGCGGTCGCCGCCTACCGCGCGTACGTGGTGCAGCAGGCCGAGGAGACCCTCCCCAAGGCGCAGGCGTTCGCGGCCGCCGTCAAGGCCGGCGATGTCGAGGGCGCGAAGAAGCTCTACGCGGGCTCGCGCATCGGCTGGGAGCGCACCGAGCCGGTCGCCGAGTCCTTCGGCGACATCGACCCCAAGGTCGACGTCCGCGAGGACGGCCTGGAGGCCGGTCAGGACCTGGAGAAGGACTGGACCGGCTGGCACCGCCTGGAGAAGGCCCTGTGGGCCGACAACAAGATCGGCGACCGGGAGAAGGAGCTCGCCGACCTCCTGATCACCGACCTCACCGAATGGCAGAAGAAGGTCGGTCAGGCCGAGATCACCCCGACCTCGATCGCCAACGGCGCCAAGGAGCTCCTCGACGAGGTCGCCACGGGCAAGGTCACCGGTGAGGAGGAGCGCTACTCGCGCACCGACCTGGTCGACTTCAAGGCGAACGTCGAGGGCGCGCAGAAGGCGTTCGAGCTGCTCAAGCCGATCGCCTCGAAGAACGACCCGGAGCTGGTCAAGCAGCTCGACACCCAGTTCGCGGCCCTGAACACCCTGCTGGACAAGTACCGCGCCGACCAGACCACCTACGAGTTCACCTCGTACGACAAGGTCGGCGAGCCGGAGCGCAAGGAGCTCTCGGACGGCGTGAACGCGCTCGCCGAGCCGCTCTCCAAGCTCGCCGCAGCGGTCACCAAGTAACCGGCGGAGACGGAAGCAGGCGGGAGAGGACGATGACCGAGTCGGACTCGGCTGATCAGCAGCCGCAGCAGTCTCAGCAAGGCGGCGACGGCGCGCAGGCGACCTCCGCCGCGGCTCCCTCGCGGCGTGCGGTGCTGGGCTGGGGCGGGGCCGGGTTCGCGCTCGGCGCCGCCGCGGCCGGCGGTGCGGTGACGGCCTTCGGCGGCGGCTCGGACATGATGTCGGCGGCGGCCGCCGGGGCGTCCGTGCCGTTCCACGGCGAGCACCAGGCCGGTATCGCGACCGCCGTGCAGGACCGCCTGCACTTCGCGGCCTTCGACGTGAAGACGAAGGACCGCGAGGAACTGATCAAGCTCCTCAAGGAGTGGACGGCGGCGGCCCGGCTGATGACGGCCGGTCTGCCCGTCGGCGAGGGCGGCTTCGGCGGCCTCCCGGAGGCGCCGCCGGACGACACCGGTGAGGCGCTGGGCCTGAAGGCCTCCCGGCTCACCCTGACCATCGGCTTCGGACCGGGCCTGTTCGCCAAGGGCCGGTTCGGGTTGGAGGGCAGGCGTCCCGAGGCGCTGGTGGACCTGGAGCTGTTCCCCGGCGACAACCTGGACCCGGCCCGCTCCGGCGGTGACCTCTGCGTCCAGGCCTGCGCCGACGACCCGCAGGTCGCCGTGCACGCGATCCGCCAGTTGGCCCGCATCGGGTTCGGCCGCACCGCCATGCGGTGGTCGCAGCTCGGCTTCGGCAAGACCTCCTCGACCACCCCGGACGAGCAGACCCCGCGCAACATGATGGGCTTCAAGGACGGCACCCGGAACATCTCCGGCACCGACAAGGCCGCCCTGGACAAGCACGTGTGGGTCGGCTCGGGCGACGGCAGCGACTGGCTGACCGGTGGCTCGTACCTGGTGGCGCGCCGGATCCGGATGAACATCGAGACCTGGGACCGCACCCCGCTCCAGGAGCAGGAGGACATCTTCGGCCGCGACAAGGGCGAGGGTGCCCCGGTCGGCAAGTCCCGGGAGCGTGACGAGCCGTTCCTGAAGGCGATGAAGCCGGAGGCGCACGTGCGCCTCGCGCACCCGGACACGAACAACGGGGCGACGATCCTGCGCCGCGGCTACTCCTTCACCGACGGCACGGACGGCCTCGGCCGCCTGGACGCGGGCCTGTTCTTCCTCGCCTACCAGCGCGACATACGCAAGGGCTTCATTCCGATCCAGCGCAACCTGGCCCGGTCCGACGTCCTCAACGAATACATCCAGCACGTGGGGTCGGCCGTCTTCGCCGTCCCGCCGGGCGTCCGTGACAAGGACGACTGGTGGGGCCGGACGCTGTTCGCGTAACACCCGCCGGAGAGGAACAACCGCCGTGTTCGGCAACTATCTGATCGGCCTGCGCGAGGGGCTGGAGGCCAGCCTGGTCGTCTGCATCCTCGTCGCCTACCTCGTGAAGACCGACCGCCGGGACGCCCTGCGTCCGGTGTGGCTGGGCATCGCGATCGCCTGCGGGCTGTCCCTCGCCTTCGGCGCGATGCTCGAATTCGGCACCCAGGAGCTGACCTTCGAGGCGCAGGAGCTGCTCGGCGGCACCCTGTCGATCATCTCGGTGGGTCTGGTGACGTGGATGGTCTTCTGGATGAAGCGCACCGCGCGGCATCTGAAGGCCGATCTGCACGGCAAGCTCGACACGGCGCTGGCCATGGGCACCGGGGCGCTGGTCGCCACCGCTTTCCTGGCCGTCGGCCGGGAGGGCCTGGAGACGGCGCTGTTCGTGTGGGCGTCGGTACGGGCCAGCGGCGAGGGTTCCTCGGCGCCGCTGATCGGTGTGCTGCTGGGCATCGCCACGGCGATCCTGCTGGGCTACCTCTTCTACCGGGGCACCCTGAAGATCAATCTGGCGAAGTTCTTCCGGTGGACGGGCGCCATGCTGGTGATCGTGGCCGCGGGCGTGCTGGCGTACGGGGTCCACGACCTCCAGGAGGCCCGCTTCCTGGGCGGCCTGGGCGACAAGGCCTTCGACATCAGCGAGACGATCCCCCCGGACAGCTGGTACGGGACGCTGCTCAAGGGTGTCTTCAACTTCCAGCCCGACCCCACGGTCCTCCAGCTCACGGTGTGGCTGCTGTACCTGGTCCCCGTGCTGACGCTGTTCCTCGTCGACCGGAGCCGCCCCGTGGCGCCGAAGCTGCGCCCCGCGGCCTCGGCCTCGGACCCGGACTCGACGCCCGCCAACTGAGCGGACGTCTCCCGGACGACACCGCCGACAGGCTGTGGTGAGGGGCCCTCGGGCCCGTCACCACAGCCTGTCGATGTTTCCGGGGTGGAGCGGGACGCGGACGCCCGTGAAGGCGGCGCGGTCCCGGCCCGGGTCGTCGGTGAAGAACGCCGCATGCACCACCTTGTCGAAGCCCGGGTCGTCGGTGGCCAGGGGATCCTCGGGGGTCCCGCCCACCAGGACCGTGCCGGGCAGCGGTGCGAAGCCGGCCGCCTCGTAGAAGGCCGTCAGGGACCGGTCGCAGCTGAACAGCGCCAGGTCGACTGCCGGGTCCGCCGCCAGTTCGGCGCGGGCGGCCGCCACCAGCCGGCCGCCGAGGCCGCGGCCGCGCAGCCCGGTCCGCGTGACGACCGCGCTCAGCCCGGCCGCGCGGTAGGTCCGCCCCGCGAGCCGGATCTCCTTGAACAGCAGGGTCAGCGAGGCGGCCACGGTGCCGTCGGCGGCCGACAGGAGCAGGGCCCGTGGGGCCAGGGCCGGGTCGTGCCCGGGCTCGGCCCCCGGCCAGGCCGCGTCCTCCAGCTCCGCGACCTGGCGCGCCAACCCTGCGGGCAGGTCCGCCTCCGCGTATCCGATCACCCTCGGGGAACCCGGGCCCATGGGCTCGCTCACGGGATGCGGACGCCCTCGCCGCCCACCCTGACCCGCGGGTCACCGGCGCGCAGTTCCACCGTGAGGACCCCCGGGCGGCCCATGTCCGTTCCCTGGTGGAGGGTGAGCACGGAGTCCGCCGGGACCAGGCCGCGCTCGCGGGCGTACGCGCCGAAGGCGGCCGCGGCGGCTCCGGTGGCGGGGTCCTCGACCACTCCGCCGACGGGGAAGGGGTCGCGTACGTGGAACTCCGTCGGGCCGGCGCGGTGCACGAGCTGGACCGTGACGAGGTCCAGGCGCCGCATCAGCGCCTCCAGGCGGGCGAAGTCGTAGTCCAGGTCCGCGAGCCGGGCCCGGGTGCCGGCGCCGATCACCAGGTGTCGCGCCCCGGCGTAGGCGATCGCGGGCGGGATCGCCGGGTCCAGGTCGGCCTCGGGCCAGTCCAGGGCGGCCAGTGCTTCCGCGAGGTCCGCGGCGCCGATCTCCTCGGTGTGCGGCTCGACGCTGGTGAGCGTGGCCCGCAGCCGCCCGCCCTCGGAGGTGACGGACACCGGCACGGTCCCCGCCCGGGTGGCGAAGAGGAACTCCCCCGGCCCGAGCCGCTCCCCCAGCGCCACGGCCGTGGCCACGGTCGCGTGACCGCAGAAGGGGACCTCCACCTTCGGGCTGAAGTAGCGCACGGTGAAGGACCGGCCCTCCGCGCCGCCGAGCCCCTCGGGCGGGGCGGTCAGGAACGCCGACTCGCTGTAGCCCAGCTCGGCCGCGATCTCCAGCATGGCGCGCCCGTCCAGTCCGGCGGCGTCGAGCACGACCCCGGCCGGGTTGCCGCCCTCCGGGTCGTGGGAGAAGGCGGTGTAGCGCAGTACCTCGGTATCGGTCATCCGACCATGATCAACCGCGCCCCCGCGGCCTGGCAATGCCCATCCCGCCGCGGATCCGCCGCGTGCCCGGCGCCGCTCGGCCTGTGTCCGCGGCTGCTCAGCCGCGGCCGATGTACGGCATCGAGGTCGCCATCACCGTCGCGAACTGCACGTTCGCCTCCAGCGGGAGCTCCGCCATGTGCAGGACGGTGCGGGCCACGTCGTCGGCGTCCATCACCGGCTCGACGGCCATCTGCCCGTTGGCCTGGAGGATGCCGTTCTGCATCCGCTCGGTCATATCGGTCGCCGCGTTGCCGATGTCGATCTGGCCGCAGGCGATCCGGTACGGCCGCCCGTCCAGCGACAGGGACTTGGTCAGGCCGGTCATCGCGTGCTTGGTCGCGGTGTAGGCGATGGAGTGGGGGCGCGGCACGTGCGCCGAGATGGAGCCGTTGTTGATGATGCGGCCGCCCTGTGGGTCCTGTCGCCTCATCTGCCGGAAGGCGGCCTGCGCGCACAGGAAGGACCCGGTGAGGTTGACGTCGACGACCGAGCGCCAGGCCTCGTAGGTGAGGTCCTCCAGCGGGACCCCGCCCGGCCCGAAGGTGCCGGCGTTGTTGAAGAGCAGGTCGAGGCGCCCGTACCGGGCCCGCACGGACTCGAACAGCGCGGCGACGTCGTCCGGGTCGCTCACGTCCGCCCGTACGCACAGCACGTCGGCGCCGTCCCCGGCGGCCGCGGCGGTCTCCTCCAGCGGTTCGGTGCGGCGACCGGCCACGGCCACGGCCCAGCCCGCGGCGGCCAGGGTCAGCGCCACGGAGCGGCCGATCCCGGAGCCGGCGCCCGTCACCACGGCGATCTTCTTCGTACGTTCGTCCATGGGGCCGCAGGCTACGTCACACGGCGCCCCGTTCCCCGGACGTTCCGATTGCTGAGAACATGGGTCGGTCAGGGGTGCACCGATCAGATGAGAAGACTGGAGTTCCGCATGTCGGAGAGAGGCCCCGCGACCGCCGCCTCGCACGACTCGTCGCCCGCGTCGCCCCCTGTCCCCACCGCCTCGACACCCCTGAAGACCGCACGCCGCACGAGCCTGCTGGTCACCTTCATACTCGGCGGGCTGACCGCCCTCCCCCCGCTGTCCATGGACATGTACCTGCCGGCCCTGCCGCAGGTCACCGACGCCCTGCACAGCCCCGCCGCCACCATCCAGCTCACCCTCACCGCCTGCCTCGCCGGCATGGCCATGGGCCAACTGGTCATCGGCCCGATGAGCGACAAGTGGGGCCGCCGCCGGCCCTTGCTCATCGGCATGGTCGTCTACGTCCTGGCCACCGCGATCTGCGCGCTCGCCCCGACCGCCGAGCTGCTCATCGCCTTCCGGCTGCTCCAGGGCCTCGCCGGCGCCGCCGCGATCGTCATCGCACGGGCCGTCGTGCGCGACCTGTACGACGGCGACGAGATGGCGCGTTTCTTCTCCACCCTGATGCTCATCTCCGGGGCCGCACCGATCGTCGCCCCGCTCATCGGCGGCCAGGTGCTGCGCTTCGCCGACTGGCGCGGGGTCTTCGTCGTCCTCACCGTCGTCGGTGCGGCGCTCACCCTTCTGGTCTGGCGGGCCCTCGGCGAGACCCTGCCGCCCGAACGGCGGCACACCGGCGGCGTCGGCTCGGCGCTGCGGACCATGCGCGGGCTGCTCGGCGACCGCGTCTTCGCCGGCTACACCCTGACCGGCGGCTTCGCCTTCGCCGCGCTGTTCTCCTACATATCCGCCTCGCCCTTCGTGATCCAGGAGATCTACGGGGCCTCGCCCCAGGCCTTCTCCCTGCTCTTCGGACTCAACTCCGTCGGCCTGATCCTCGTCGGCCAGATCAACGGCAAGCTGCTGGTGGGCCGGGTCAGCCTGGACAAGGTGCTGGCCGTGGGGCTCACGGTCGTCACCGCCGCCGCGCTGTCCCTGCTGCTGATGTCGACCGGCGTCTTCGGGGAGGTCGGGCTGACCCCGATCGCCGCCGCCCTGTTCGTGCTGATGTCGGCGATGGGCGTGGTCCTGCCGAACACCAACGCGCAGGCCCTGATGCGGACCCCGCACGCGGCCGGATCGGCCTCCGCGCTGCTCGGCACCACCTCCTTCCTGGTGGGCGCGATCGCCTCCCCCCTGGTGGGTATCGCCGGTGAGGACACGGCCGTCCCGATGGCGCTGGTCCAGCTGGCGTGCGCCCTGCTCGCCCTGAGTGCCTTCTTCGGCCTGTGCCGCCCCTGGCGGACGGCCCCCGCCGACGTATGAGGCACGGGGGCGGAGACCGGCGACCGGCGGCATAAACTTCGCAGGTGAACGCCTCCGCCCCCACCTCCGCCGAAACCCTCCGCCGCACCCTCGGCGGACTGCTCGACGGGCTCCCGCCGAAGCAGGCCACGGCCGCCGTCGAGCGGCTCATCGCCAGCTACCGGGGGCAGACCCCGACCGACGCGCCCGTACTGCGCGACCGCTCCGACGTGGCGGCGTACGCGGCGTACCGGATGCCCGCCACCTTCGAGGCCGTCCGGGGCGCCCTCGACGGGCTGGCCGAGGCCGCGCCCGACTGGGCGCCTGCCTCGCATGTGGACGTGGGCGGCGGCACGGGTTCCGCGACCTGGGCGGTGGACGCCACCTGGGACGGCCCGCGGGAGACCACCGTGCTGGACTGGGCGGAGCCGGCCCTGGCCCTGGGCCGCGAACTGGCGGCGGCGTCCACCTCGGAGGTGCTGCGCGCAGCGGCCTGGCGCCGGGCGGTCATCGGCTCCGGGCTGACCCTGCCCGAGGCGGACCTGGTGACGGTGTCCTACGTCCTCGGCGAACTGACCGCGCCGGCGCGCACGGCCGTCGTCGCCGAGGCGGCGCGGGCCGGCCGGGCGGTGGTGCTGATCGAGCCGGGCACGCCGGAGGGCTACCTGCGCATCCGCGAGGCCCGCGACCAGCTGATCGAGGCGGGGCTGCACATCGCCGCCCCGTGCCCGCACGACGGGACCTGTCCGATCGAGGTCGGCCAGGACTGGTGCCACTTCTCGGCGCGGGTGAGCCGGTCCTCGCTGCACCGCCAGGTCAAGGGCGGCTCGCTGCCCTACGAGGACGAGAAGTTCAGCTACGTCGCCGCCACCCGCTTCCCGACGGAGCCGGCCGCCTCCCGGATCACGCGGAAGCCGCAGATCCGGAAGGGGCTCGTCCTGCTGGAACTGTGCGGCCCCGAGGGGAGTGGCCTGACCCGGGTCAACGTGACCAAGCGCCAGGGCGACCTCTACAAGGCCGCCCGGGACGTCGACTGGGGCCAGGCCTGGCCCCCGGCACCGCAGCCGTAGCCGTAGCCGCAGCCGCAGCCATGACCGTGGCCGTGGTTCCGGCCGGTCCTACGGGCGCAGCTCCTGGGTGCAGCACTTCACGCTGCCGCCGCCCTTGAGCAGCTCGCCCAGATCCATCGGGACCGGCTCGAACCCCCGGTCCCGCAGCGGCTCCAGCAGCCCGGTCGCCGCCTGCGGAAGCAGGACGTGCAGGCCGTCGGAGACCGCGTTCAGGCCGAGGGCGGCCGCGTCGCGGCCGTCGGCGATCAGGGCGTCCGGGAAGAGCCGCCTGAGCACTGCCTGGCTGCCGGGCGAGAAGGCCTCCGGGTAGTACATGATCTCGTCGCCGTCGAGGACGCTGAGCGCCGTGTCCAGGTGGTAGTAGCGCGGGTCCACCAGGTCGAGGCCGATGACCGGGCGGCCGAAGAACTCCTGGGCCTCGTCGTGCGAGAGCGGGCTGGAGCGGAAGCCCTGGCCGGCCAGGATGTAGTGGTCGGTGACGGCGAAGTCCCCCTCGCCCTCGTTGATGTGGGACGGCTCGTGGATCTCGGTGTAGCCGGCGGCGCGGAACCAGGCACGGTGCCGTTCGGCCTCGGCGGTCCGTTCGGGGTAGGCGAACCGGGCCCCGAGGACCCGGCCGTCGACGACGAGGGCGCCGTTCGCCGCGAAGACCATGTCGGGCAGCGCGGGGTCGGGTTCGAGGGTCTCGACGATGTGGCCGAGGGAGCGGTAACGGTCCCTCAGGTCTTCCCATTGGGCCAGTGCGAGGGGCAGGTCCACCGGTTTCGTGGGATCCATCCACGGATTGATGGAGTACGTGACCTTGAAGTGTGCGGGTGGGCACATCAGGTAGCGCCGGGGTGTGGCGTCTCTGCGCAAAGAAGGCTCCTCACGACTTTCACGACTCGGGACGAGTGCTGGAGAGAATCGTCCCTCCTTCACCTGGACAGCACAGTGAACTGATTGGGTGGTTTACGCAAACCTGGAAAAAGACGAGACGTCTCGCTTTGGTAATTTCGGGCCATGCCCAAGACCCCTGACGCCACCCGCCGCAGCGACCGCTCCCGGCGCGCGATCCTCGACGCCGCGCTCGCCCTCGTCGGGGAGGTCGGCTACAACAAGCTGACCATCGAGGCCATCGCCGCCCGCGCGGGCGTCGGCAAGCAGACCATCTACCGCTGGTGGCCCTCGAAGGCCGCCGTCCTCCTCGACGCCTCACTGACCCTCTTCGGCGACGCGGAGACGGAGGCGGAGTGGGCCGGTTTCCCCGACACCGGGGATCTCGCGGCCGACCTGAAGTACGTCCTGCGGACCACGGTCGACCAGTTCAATGACGAGAAGTACGACGCCCCCTCGCGCGCCCTGACGGCTGCCGGGGCCACCGACCCCGAGCTCGGCGCCCGCTTCACCCAGCAGTTGCTGGAGCCTCAGCTCGCCCTGTACGAGGCCCGGCTGCACACCGCCCGGGAGGCCGGCCACCTCGCGCCGGACACCGACCTGCGGCTGATGGTGGAGATGCTCGTGGGGCCGCTGACCTACCGCTGGCTGCTGCGCACCGCGCCCCTGACCCACGCGTACACCGACGCGCTCGTGGACCGGGTGTTGGGCGGGGTGGCCAACGTCACCGCCCGATAGCGGGCAGGGAATCCGAGATCGACCGAGAGCATTTGGCCGAATTCTATGGTTATGAGGGGGTTTCCGGTCGCGTATCTCCAACCCCCCGGTCGTCAAGAGCGGTCACCCGGGGCTCAGGATGGTGGGACGATGGGTTGGTCCGCCGGGGATACGGTGAGGTGAGGGGATAGATGGGGTCTGAGTCCGGCCGCGTCAAACGCGGCGAGCAGAGCAGGATTTCCCAGTGGCTGCGCCGGCGGCAGAAACCCACCGCCGAAGACCCCGGAGCGGAGCGCGAGGCGCTCCTCCTGGCCTTCGCCGCCGCGGGCCTGCCGCTCGCCCCCGCCGCCCATCCCGCCGGTTACCGATGTTCGTGCGACCGGATCGGCTGTCCGACGCCCGCACGGCACCCCGTCTCCTTCGCCTGGCAGACCCAGTCGACCACCGACCGCGCCCAGGTCGAACGCTGGGTACGCAACCAGCCCCAGGCCAACTTCGTCACCGCGACCGGCATGGTCCACGACGTGCTCGACGTCCCGCTGGAGGCCGGCACCGCCGCCCTCGCCCGACTGCTGGAGGCCGGGATCGAGGTCGGCCCCGTCGCCGAATCGAGCGGCACCGGCGAACAGGCCCGGATGCTCTTCTTCACCGCCACCCGCGGCACCCCCGAGGACGAGGACGAGTGGTGGCCGTGCGAACTGGACTGCCACCCCGAGACGATGGACGAGCACCCGGGCCTGCGCTGGCACTGCCGCGGCAGCTACGTCCTGGTCCCGCCGGCGGCCCTGCCCGGTGACCAGGCGGTGACCTGGATCCGCGGCATGGAGCACCCCCTCCCGGACCCGCTCACCCTCCTGGAAACCCTGACGGACGCCTGCGCCGCTTACGCGGGTACCGCGAACCTGACCCCGGCCGCGGTCGCCTGGCCCCTGGGTCACTAGGCCGTCTCTTCCGGATCTTGCCCACGCGGCCGCCACCGAACCGGGCTCCGCCTCGAACGCCGGCGGGGCCGAGATCGGCGCGTCAGTGGTGGATCTGCGTGACGACCACATCGAGGGACCAGGCCTTCGCCGGCTTGGCGGGGGCCTCGGCCTCGACCGTGTACCCCAGGTCCCGCAGGGCCGTGACCAGCTCGGCGGGCGAAGCCGGCGCGGCCCCCGCCGTCAGCAGGTCCCGTACCAGCCGGCCCTTCGTCGCCTTGTTGAAGTGGCTGACCACCGACCGCTTCTCCACCCCGTCCACCAGCTGCGAGTGCAGCACCCGGACGGTCGCGGTCCGCCCCGCCACCTCGCCCTTCGGCTTCCACGCGGCCCCGTACGCCGCCGACCGCAGGTCCAGCACCAGCCCGTCCCCGGCCACCTCCGGCATGACCTCCGCCATCGGCCCCCGCCAGTACGCGCCCAGCGCGCCCAGCCCGGGCAGCTTCACCCCCATCGAGCAGCGGTACGAGGGGATCGCGTCGGTGATCCGCACCGCGCCCCACAGCCCCGAGAAGACGAGCAGAGCGTCCTCGGCCGATGCCCGCGCCGCCGCGGGCAGGTCGGCCAGACCGAGCGCGTCGTAGAGCACGCCCGTGTAGATCTCGCCCGCCGGACGGGCCCCCGCCGTCCGCAGTTCCGCGTTCTTGGCGACCTCGCCGCGCAGCCCCTCGCTCAGGCCCAGCACCTCGCGCGCCTTCAGCTCGTCCGCCGCGCACAGCTCGACCAGCTCCTCCAGCACCGCCGCACGGGCCGGAGCGAGACCGGGCAAGGACAGCGCCTCCGGCCTCAGGGGTACGCCGGAGCCGCCGGCGGCCTTTCCTTCGGACGGCGGCAGCAGCACGAGCACGGTGGTTCTCCTTCGGTACGACGTCGCAGGGGGTGCGGCCCCCGAGCCAGGGTAGACGTCCGCCGCCCCCGCTCGCCGCGCCGTCCGGACCCGCCGCCCCTAGGCTCGACGCATGCCACGCCGTCAGATGCACATGACCGGCGCAGACGGGGCTGCTCTGCGGGCCGCGCTGCGCGAACTGCGGACGAAGCTGGAGGTGCCCGAGGCGTTCCCGGCCGAGGTCCTCGCCGAGGCCGAGCACGCGGCGGCGCACCCCCGCCTCCCGGAGCCGGACAGTACGGACGTCCCCTTCTTCACGATCGACCCGCCGACCTCCGTCGACCTCGACCAGGCCATGCACCTGGCGAAGCGCCCCGGCGGCGGTTACCGGGTCCACTACGCCATCGCCGACGTCGCCGCCTTCGTCACCCCCGGCGGAGCGCTCGACGCCGAGGCCCACCGCCGCGTGACCACCTTGTACTTCCCCGACGGGAAGGTCCCGCTGCACCCGGCCGTCCTCTCGGAGGGTGCCGCCAGCCTGCTGCCCGACCAGGTCCGCCCGGCCCTGGTGTGGCGCTTCGACCTGGACGCCGACGGCCGGGTCGAGACCGTCGACGTCCGCCGCGCGCTGATCCGCAGCCGGGCCAGGCTCGACTACGACGGCGTCCAGAAGGCCATCGACACCGGTACGGCGGAGGAGCCGATCGCCCTCCTGAAGGACGTCGGCCGGCTCCGCGAAGCCCTGGAGCAGGCGCGCGGCGGCATCTCCCTCGACGTTCCCGAGCAGGAGGTCGTCGAGCGGGACGGCACGTACACCCTGGCCTACCGCGCCCCGCTGCCCGCCGACGGCTGGAACGCGCAGATCTCCCTGATGACCGGCATGGCCGCGGCCGATCTGATGCTGGCCACGGGCACGGGCATCCTGCGTACGCTGCCCAGCGCCCCCGACGGCGCGGTCGGCAAGCTCCGGCGGACGGCCAAGGCCCTGCGGATCGACTGGCCGCACCACGTGCCGTACGCCGAACTGGTGCGCTCCCTCGATCCGCACCGCCCCGCCCACGCCGCCTTCCTCCAGGAGTGCACGGCCCTGCTGCGCGGCGCCGGCTACACGGTCTTCACCGGCGGCGAGACCCCCGACCCGGCGATCCATTCCGCGGTGGCGGCCCCGTACACGCACTGCACCGCGCCGCTGCGCCGGCTCGTCGACCGCTACACCGGGGAGTTGTGCCTGGCGGCGGTGGCCGGGACGGAACCGCCGCCGTGGGTGCCGGCGGCCCTCGCGGCGCTCCCGGACGAGATGGCGGCGGGCGCCCGGCTGGCGAACACGGTGGAACGCGAGTCGGTGGACCTGGTCGAGGCCGCCGTGCTGAAGGACCGGGTCGGGGAGACCTTCGAAGCCACGGTCATCGACGTCCAGGACCGGGAGCCACGGGTGGGCACGGTCCATCTGGAGGACCCGGCGGTGGTCGGCCGCATCCGGTCCACGACGCTCGACCTGCCGTTGGGCGACCGGATCCGGGTCCGGCTGACGGAGGCCGACCCGGGCACGTCGAAGATCCTCTTCGAGCCGGCCTAGGCGGCGGGCTGCCGGCGCACGGCGGTGACCAGCGCGCGCGGGTCGTCGGCGTGGAAGCGGACGGTCCGGGCCTCACCCGTGGCGCCGAGCGGCCGGGTGAAGCGGATCGGCCGGTTCAGCTCCAGGGTGACGGAGGTCTGGCTGCCGACGATGAGGTCGAGCACCCCGTCCTCGGACACCGTGACCAGCCGGCCTTCGGGGTAGCGCCGGTCCACCCGCACGGAGGCCACCGCGTCCGGCGGGACGGCCAGGTCGAACAGGGCCCCGTAGCGGATCCGGAGGGACCCGTCGGGGCGGACCACGTGCGGCCGGGTCACGCACGCGGCGTGCAGCGCGAGGACGAGCAGGATGCCGTACACGTCGAGCACCAGGACCACCCGGTGCACCGTGGGCCAGGGGATGAGCAGGGCCAGGGCGACGGTCTCGATCACCGACACGAAGAGCATCCCGTACATCATGGCCGTCTGCGGTCCGGTGTACGGGGCGGCGACGTCCCCGGGGCGCACCCCGTGCTTCCCGCGCACGACCCACCGGCCGAGGGAGGCGGTGGCGCGCAGCTCGTGCAGCACCAGCCGTCGCACCCGCACGGGGACCACGGCCCGGACCGCCGCGCGGCGGGCGGCCGGCCGGTCCGCGCCGCGGGCCCGCTCTGCCGCGTAGAGGCCGTGGAGCACCCAGGCCTCCAGCAGCACGCCGACCAGGAGCGTCTCGGTGGCGGCGAGCGCCCATCCCGGCAGGCGCACCCCGGCCGCCAGGCACACCACGAGCACCAGCTCCGCCGGGACGACGGCGGTGACGGCGATGCGCGCCGCCCGTATGCGGGTCATCCCCGCCCCCTCTCGATGAACGCCTCCATGACGAGGCGGACGACTTCGGCCTGCGCGGGCGCGTACTCGGCGAGCAGCGCCTCCTTGAACCCGCTCACCACCACCCCGTCGCCGGCGGGGATCGCGGCGAACACCTCGTCGGGGACGGCCGCCACCAGCTCCGCCGCCAGGGGCGCGATCCGCGGGTCGTCCACATCCGCCTCGGCGAGCTCGTCGAGGCGGACGTACAGCGCGAGGACGGCGGGGTCGGCGGCCAGCGGTCCGAGCGCGGCGTAGACCTCCTGGCCGCCCACGCCCGCCGCGTCGAGGAGGGTCAGGTGTTCGCGGTCCTTGGCGGCGGCCGGCGAGTCGGTCGGCGGCGCCTTCGCCAACAGCGCGGCGAGCCCCGGCGAGAGCGGCTCGGCGTCCCCCGGCCCGGCGGCGAGCAGCACGGCGAGTCGGCGCCGCCGCTCCTGGATCTCGGCCTCCTGCCGGGCGAGGTCGGCGTCGAGTTCCGTGAGGACGTCGGCCAGTTCGCGGCCGGCGTCGTCCGCGAGGACGTCCCGCACCTCGTCGAGGCTGAGCCCCACCTCGGTGAGCCGGCGTACGCGGGCCAGCAGGACGGCGTCCCGGAGGCTGTAGGCCCGGTAGCCGTTGGGGCGCCGCTCCGGTTCCGGGAGGAGCCCGACATGGTGGTAGTGCCGGATCGCCCGGGTGGTGACCCCGACGACCGCGGCGATCTCGCCGATCCGCATGCCCCCAGTAGAAACCCTGCCGCTGCGTCAAGGTCAAGCGAGGTCGGGCGCGGCCGTCGCCCCGGGTAACATGGTCGCCACGGCAGACGAGTCGGCCGGGCGGCCGCGTCGGGGTCTCAGGATCCCGCCGAGGAACGTCCGGGCTCCACAGGGCAGGGTGGTGGCTAACGGCCACCCGGGGTGACCCGCGGGACAGTGCCACAGAAAACAGACCGCCAGGGGCTTCGGCCCTCGGTAAGGGTGAAACGGTGGTGTAAGAGACCACCAGCGCCTGAGGTGACTCAGGCGGCTAGGTAAACCCCACCCGGAGCAAGGTCAAGAGGATCCGTCCCCGGACGGGTCTGCGCGAACGATCGAGGGCTGCCCGCCCGAGTTCGCGGGTAGACCGCACGAGGCCGGTGGCAACACCGGTCCTAGATGGATGGCCGTCTCCCCGGCGACCGCGAGGTCACCGGGCGACAGAACCCGGCGTACAGGCCGGCTCGTCTGCCGCTTCCACTTCCGTTCGGGTGCGGCGCCGCTCCGGTGGCTCCGGCCGGTCGGTGGTTCCGGGGCGCTGCGGTTCGGCTCCGGCCGGGCGGTGGTTCCGGGGCGCTGCGGTTCGGCTCCGGCCGGTCGGTGGTTCCGGGGCGCTGCCCCGGGCCCCGCGCCTCAAGCGCCGGCGGGGCTGGTGGTGTGGGTCGGTGCCCCGGTGGAGTGTCTCCTCGGCTCGCGCGGTACTGCATGTCTCGGCGGTGGGTCGGTGGTGCGCGCTCGTCCTGCGGGGACACTCCACCGTGTCCCCGCCCCACGGCAGGACTTCGACAGCGGCCCCGAAGCCGCCCCGACGCGTGGGGAGCGGGGACGGGCAGGGGTGTCCCCGCAGGACGAGGCGCCACTACCGCGCACCGCCGAGACATGCAGCACGCGCCGAGCCGAGGAGACACCCCTGCCCGGCCCCGCGCACCCGCCCGCACCGGGAGCGGACCCCGACCCGCCACCCGACGCCGCCCAGCGAACCCGCCCGGACCGAGCCCGGCCCTCGACCCACAGACCGGCGCCGCCCCGCAGGAGCGGACCGCCACCCCCGCGGGAGCGGAACGGCTAGGCCGTCGGCAGGACCGCCGAGACCTTGAAGCCGCCCGCGTCCGTCGGACCGGACACGAACACCCCGCCCAGCCCGAGCACCCGCTCCCGCATCCCGACCAGCCCGTTCCCCCCGCTGGGAAGCCCCGGCTCGGCCGCCTTCCCGTCGCACGGCCCGTTCTCCACCTGCATCGCGACCTCCCCCGACCGGTGCGCGAGCCGCACCACGACCCGCGCGCCCGGGACGTGCTTGTGGCAGTTGGTGAGAGCTTCCTGCACCACGCGGTACGCCGTCTGCTCGACCTCCGCCGCGTACGCCGCCCCCTCCCCGTGCACCAGCACCTCCACAGTCATCCCGGCCGCCCGCGACTGGCCCACCAGCGCCTCCAGCTCGTCCAGCGTGGGCCCCTCCTCCCCGCCCGCCGCCCACGCCACCGCCGCGACGGCCAGGGCGGGCACCGGTTCCGGCACGGCCGGTTTGGGCACCGCCCGCAGCACGCCGAGCATCTCCCGCAGCTCCGTCAGCGCCTGCCGTCCCATGTCCCCCACCAGGGCCGCGTTCTTGGCGGCCCGCGCCGGGTCCTTGACGGCCACCGCCTCCAGCGCGGCCGCGTGCACCACCATCAGCGACACCCGGTGGGCGACCACGTCGTGCATCTCCCGCGCGATCCGGGTGCGCTCCTCCGTACGGGCCCACTCGGCCCGCTCCTCCGCACGGTCCGCCAGCAGCGACAGCTCCCGCTCCAGCGAGTCCGCCCGTTCCTGCAGGCTCTCCATCAGTCGCCGCCGGGCCCCGATGTAGAGCCCGAACAGCACCGGCGGCACGGTCAGCGCCACCGCGACGAACACGGACAGCACGACCACCAGCGTCGGGTCGGCCTCCACGTCCCCGCGGGTGCGCATGTACATCACGACGAAGGTCGCGGCCAGCGACATCGAGGCCAGCGTGGCCGTGATCCGCCGGGGCACCTCGGAGGAGGCCAGCGTGTACATCCCGACCACCGCGAGCAGGAACCCCATCGCGGCCGGTGACACGGCGATCCCGACGAGCACCACGGCGATCGGCCACCGGCGGCGCAGGACGAGCGTGGCCCCCACCACGAACCCGAACAGCACGCCGACCGTGGTCGGCAGCCCCGCCTCGGCGGCGAAGGGCACGCCCTCCCACGCACATTCCACGGCGGACACCCCGCCGAGCACCACGTCCCACACGGCGTCCCGCCGCCGCGCCCACCACAAAGGCGGGCCGGCCCGGCCTTCCACTTCCCCCGTTTTGGTCATGCCGTCCAGCGTACGCAGCGCCCCCTGCACACGGTCGAACGAAAATCCCGAGAACCGTAAGTAATCGCACGTACGACGGAAGTGTCCGACCTTCGAGACCTGAACCCTGCATTCCGAACGACATTGGCGACATGACCGAAATCCGACGCCGCCCCGGCGACGGCACCGGCGGCCTCCGCACCGGCGCCACCACCTTCGAAGCCCTGCGCGAGCAGGCCCTCGCCCTCCGCCGGGAAGGCCTCAGCCGCCGCGGCATCCGCGACCGCCTGGCCGTCCACAACAACGACCTCCTCAACCGCCTCCTGGAGGGCGAGCCACCACCGGAGTGGACGAAACGCCCCAACGCGAAGGACGACCTCCGCGAGCGCGCCCGAGATCTCCGCCTCCAGGGCCTCACCTACGACGCGATCCAACTGGAACTCGGCTGCTCGAAGAGCTCGATCTCCCTCTGGGTCCGCGACCTCCCCAAGCCGGAACGCAGGCGCACCAAAGAGGAGTCATCGGCGATCGCCAGGCGAGGATGGGACCGGACCCTCCGGGTGCGCGAAGCGGAAAGGCGGGAGACGAAGAGGACCGCGAGTCGCGACGTCGGCCGGATGTCGGAAAGGGAGCTGTTCCTCGTCGGGGTCGGCCTCTACTGGGCCGAGGGCAGCAAGGACAAGACCTACGCCCGGCGCGAGCGGGTGACCTTCGTCAACAGCGATCCGGACATGATCTACCTCTACCTCGCGTGGCTGCGCCTGCTCGGCGTCGAGGAAGAGCGCCTGCGCTACAGCGTGATGATCCACGAGACCGCCGACATCGCAGGTGCGGAGAGGTTCTGGGCCCACCTCGTCGGCGCGGCCCCCTCGCAATTCCTCAGGACGACCGTCAAGCGACACAACCTCCGGACGACACGGATGAACGTCGGCGAGGCCTATCACGGCTGCCTCGCCATTCGCGTTCTGCAAAGCGCCGATCTGTACCGTCGCGTCGAAGGCTGGTGGTACGGCATAGTAGGGGCTGCGTCCCATCTCGATCAACGAAATCGGACATAGAGGGCGAACGATCCCGGATCGTCTAAGGGCAGGACAAATGGTTTTGGTCCATTGAATGAGGGTTCGAATCCTTCTCCGGGAGCCCAAAGGCAAGCCGCTCGATCCGGGTCCTGACCGTAAAGGTCAGGACCCGGCCTCGTTTCGGGACCTCGGCACCCCGGTATCCTTCACGGGTCCACCCCCGAAGCCGAAGGGCACACCCGTGAGCGCCAACCGCCCGGCAGCCGTCGTCGTACTCGCAGCGGGTGAAGGCACCCGCATGAAGTCGGCGACTCCCAAGGTTCTCCACGAGATCTGCGGGCGCTCGCTCGTCGGTCACGTCGTCGCCGCCTCCCGTGAGCTGGACCCCGAGCACCTCGTCGTGGTCGTCGGGCACGCCCGGGAGCAGGTCACCGCGCACCTGGCCGGCATCGACGCCGATGTGCGCACCGCGGTCCAGTACGAGCAGAACGGCACCGGGCACGCCGTCCGCATGGCCCTCGAAGAGCTCGGCGGCGGGATCACCGGCACCGTGATCGTCGTCTGCGGCGACACCCCGCTGCTGACCGGGGAGACCCTGGCCCGGCTCGCGCGGACGCACGAGGCCGACGGCAACGCCGTCACCGTGCTGACCGCCGAGGTCCCCGACTCCACCGGCTACGGGCGCATCGTCCGCGACGCCGGCGGCGCCGTGACGGCCATCGTCGAGCACAAGGACGCCTCCGACGCCCAGCGCGCGATCCGCGAGATCAACTCGGGCGTCTTCGCCTTCGACGGCGCCCTGCTCGCCGACGCGCTCGGCAAGGTCCGTACCGACAACAGCCAGGGCGAGGAGTACCTCACCGACGTCCTCGGCATCCTGCGCGAGGCCGGGCACCGCGTCGGCGCGGCGGTCGGCAGCGACCACCGGCAGATCCTCGGGATCAACAACCGCGTCCAGCTCGCCGAGGCCCGCGCGCTGCTGAACGCGCGCCTGCTGGAGCAGGCCATGCTCGCGGGCGTCACGATCGTCGACCCGGCCGGCACCTTCGTCGACGTGACCGTCACCTTCGGACAGGACGCGATCGTGCACCCCGGCACCCAGCTGCTGGGCACCACGCACATCGCCGAGGGCGCCGAGGTCGGCCCCAACTCCCGGCTCAGGGACACCCACGTGGGCGCGGGCGCCCGGGTGGACAACACCGTCGCCGAGAGCGCGGTCGTGGGCCCGCAGGCGAGCGTGGGCCCCTTCGCCTACCTGCGCCCCGGCACCGACCTCGGCGCCAAGGCCAAGGCCGGTACGTACGTCGAGATGAAGAACGCGACGATCGGCGAGGGCACCAAGGTCCCGCACCTGTCGTACGTGGGCGACGCGACGATCGGCGAGTACACCAACATCGGCGCCGCGAGCGTCTTCGTGAACTACGACGGTGAGCACAAGCACCACACCACCGTCGGCTCACATTGCAAGACGGGCTCGGACAACATGTTTGTGGCTCCCGTCACCATCGGGGACGGCGCGTACACGGCCGCCGGCTCGGTGATCACCAAGGATGTGCCGCCCGGCGCCCTCGCCGTGGCCCGTGGCCAGCAGCGGAATATCGAGGGCTGGGTGGCCCGCAAGCGTCCGGGCAGCGCCGCCGCCACGGCGGCGCAGTCGGCGGCCCCGGAGGACGCCGAGCGCCCCTGAGGTGAACTGACCGGAAACACGTACGCCCGCGACGGCGTACCGTGATAGGTGCACGCAATTCGGCTGGCTCACCGTGTGCGGGACGGACGCACATGGGGGCGAGCAGCTTCAACACGTCTGAGGAGACTGTGCTGTGACCGGGATCAAGACGACCGGCGAGAAGAAGCTGATGCTCTTCTCCGGCCGCGCCCACCCCGAGCTGGCCGAGGAGGTTGCGCACCAGCTGGGCGTCGCCCTCGTGCCGACCAAGGCTTTCGACTTCGCGAACGGTGAGATCTACGTCCGCTTCCAGGAGTCGGCACGTGGCGCGGACTGCTTCCTGATCCAGAGCCACACGGCTCCGATCAACAAGTGGATCATGGAGCAGCTGATCATGATCGACGCGCTGAAGCGCGCGTCGGCACGCTCCATCACCGTGATCGTCCCGTCCTACGGGTACGCCCGCCAGGACAAGAAGCACAAGGGCCGCGAGCCGATCTCGGCCCGCCTGGTCGCCGACCTGCTGAAGACCGCGGGTGCGGACCGCATCCTCACGGTCGACCTGCACACGGACCAGATCCAGGGCTTCTTCGACGGCCCGGTGGACCACCTCTCGGCCCTGAACGTCCTCGCGGACTACGTCGGCGCCAAGGTGGACCGTACGAAGCTCACGATCGTGTCCCCGGACGCCGGCCGTGTGCGCGTGGCCGACCGCTGGTGCGACCGTCTGGACGCGCCGCTGGCGATCGTGCACAAGCGCCGCGACAAGGACGTCGCCAACCAGGTGACCGTCCACGAGGTCGTCGGTGAGGTCAAGGGCCGCGTCTGCGTCCTGGTCGACGACATGATCGACACCGGTGGCACCATCTGCGCCGCGGCCGACGCGCTGTTCGCGCACGGCGCGGAGGACGTCATCGTGACGGCCACGCACGGCATCCTGTCCGGCCCGGCGGCCGACCGTCTGAAGAACTCCAAGGTCAGCGAGTTCGTCTTCACGAACACCCTGCCGGACCCGTCCGACCTGGAGCTCGACAAGATCACGGTGCTGTCGATCGCCCCGATGATCGCGCGCGCCGTGCGCGAGGTCTTCGAGGACGGCTCGGTCACCAGCCTCTTCGAGGAGCAGCAGTAAGCCTGAGGTGACCGCTCCGCGGTAGATCCTTTTGGTGCGGCCTCCCCCGCCGGGTACACTCCATGAGTTGCTCGGCGAGGGAGGCCGTACCTGTTTACGGTACGGATGCTCCGTTATCGACGCGCTCTTCGTAGCAGGCCGTTCCGGCCGGGTGACTTCCGTCCATTTCCGTCACCCCACGAGGAGTGAGCATGTCCGAGGTCAAGCTTTCCGCCAAGATCCGTGACACCTTCGGCAAGGGCTCTGCCCGTCAGGCCCGTCGCGACGCCCTGACCCCCGCCGTCATCTACGGCCACGGCACGGACCCGAAGCACGTCAACGTCGACGCCCACGCCCTTCAGCTGGCGCTGCGTACCCCGAACGTCCTGATCTCCCTGGACCTCGGCGACGCCGGCACCGAGCTGGTCATCCCGAAGGCCGTGCAGAAGCACCCGCTGAAGCGCTCGGTCTCCCACGTCGACTTCCTGATCGTCAAGAAGGGCGAGAAGGTCACCGTCGACGTCGCGATCGTCACCGAGGGCGAGCTGGCCGCCGGCGGCAACATGCTGGAGACCCTCCAGAACACCATCTCCGTCGAGGCCGAGGCCACGCACATCCCGACCGAGGTCACCGTCTCCATCGCGGGTCTCGAGGCCGGCGCCACCATCCACGCGTCGGACCTGGTCCTCCCGAAGGGCACCACCCTGGCCGTCGACGGCGACGTCGCCGTCCTGCAGGTCGTGGCCCCGCAGGCCGAGGAGCCGGCCGCCGAGGCCGCCGAGGGCGAAGAGGCCTGAGCCTCACCCCACCCCCTCAGCAGTTGCTGACCGACCGCCGTCCGGCTCCACTGGAGCGGGACGGCGGTCGTCTTCGTAGAGGAACCGAGGAGCTTTTGATGTCGGACGACGCGGCGCCGTGGCTGATCGTGGGTCTGGGGAACCCTGGACCGGAGTACGCGGGAAACCGCCACAACATCGGTTTCATGGTGGCCGACCTGTTGGCGGAGCGGATCGGCGGGAAGTTCAAGGCGCACAAGGCCCGTGCCCAGGTCGTCGAGGGTCGGATGGGCCCGCCGGGACCGGCCAACCGCCGGGTGGTGCTGGCCAAGCCGATGACGTACATGAACCTGTCCGGCGGACCGGTGACGGCACTGCGCGACTTCTACAAGGTGCCGACGGCGCGGATCGTCGCGGTCCACGACGAGCTGGACATCGACTACCCGACGCTGCGCCTGAAGCTGGGCGGCGGGGACAACGGGCACAACGGCCTGAAGTCGATGACCAAGTCGATGGGCCCCGACTACCACCGGGTGCGCTGCGGCATCGGACGTCCGCCGGGCCGGATGCAGGTCGCGGACTTCGTGCTGAAGGACTTCTCCTCGACGGAGCGCAAGGAGCTGGACTGGTTCGTGGACCGGGCCGCGGACTCCGTGGAGTGCCTGGTCCAGGAGGGCCTGGAGCGCGCCCAGTCGGCGTACAACTCCTGACTCGCTCGCTACATCTCGTCGAGCCCGTCGAAGTCGATTTCGGCGGCGAAGGGCCGGTCGACACTGAACGGCTTGGTGTGGATCCCCTGGCAGACGTAGGCACGTGTGTGGGGGTCCAGCTCGTAGAGGTACACGACCGGTTCGATGGCTTCGTCGCCCTCGATCTTGACGATCCAGTAGTTCGGGATACCGGCAGCGGCATACTTGTGCAGCTTCGCTTTGGTGTCCCGGGCTTCGGACTCGGGCGAGACCACCTCGACTGCGAGCAGGACGTCGGCGGCATAGAAGTGGGTCTGCAGGGGGCTGGTGCAGGCTTCGCGCCGCACGACCGAGATGTCCGGTTCGGGCCCGTTGCGCTTGTCGATCACCACAGTCATCTCTCGCGCGACCCTTGTGTGCCGGGGGGCGGTCAGTCGCAGCCGGGTGACGAGGAAGTCGATCAGATCAGAGTGGATGAAGCGTTGCGGACTCACGAAGACCAGGCTCCCGTCGATCAGCTCGGTGTGTCGCGGGAGGTCCGGCAGCGTCAGCAGATCGTCCACCGTGTACCCGTCCAACGGCGGCCTCGACCAGTCGTGTACGGGCTCGGCAGTCATGGTTGCTCCCATGGACGGGATGGTGATCCTGGACGTCCACGGTAGCGCTCGGTATCCGTGTCCGTCATCACAAAGGGTGACGGACACGGATACCGGGGCTCCGCGTCAGCCGGTGTTGCGCAGGCCCGCGGCGACGCCGTTGACCGTGAGGAGCAGGGCGCGGGCGAGCAGCGGGTCGGCTTCCTCACCGCGGGCGGCGGCCGCGCGCTGGCGGGCCAGCAGGGAGACCTGGAGGTAGGAGATCGGGTCCAGGTAGGCGTCGCGCACGGCGAAGGTCTGCTGGAGCACCGGGTTGGAGCCGAGGAGCTCCGCGGCGCCCGTGATGCGCAGGACCTCGCGGACGGTGAGTTCGTGCTCGGCCTCGATGCGTGCGAAGACGTGCTTGAGGTGGTCGGGGACGAGGGTGTCGACGTA
>NZ_JBICYT010000069.1:0-25352 GCF_043201215.1 Streptomyces sp. NPDC048331
TACGAAGACTGCCGGGAAACCCCCAAAAGAACGAGCCGGTCGTAGGCCTGAGGGACGGGCTGATCACAGATACCCGACCCTGCTCCGGGTGAGCACGGCCCCGAGACGGGGCCATGACGGCCACCTGCCGGGTCGGGTGGGGCGCGCCCGATCGCTACCCGCTCCCCATCTCCTGGCGTCCGACGACCGTCCTGGGCTGGACATAGGCCGCCCGCGCTCCCGTGCGCTTCTCGCTCTCAGCGTCCGACGACCGTCTGTGGCCCCGGACATAGGCCGCCCACCACCCGGCGGCTTCCCACTCGCAGCGTCCGACGATCGCCTGTGGCCGGTCATAACCGCCCGAGCCTCCAGGACGTTCGGCTGTGAGGGCGTCAGACGGCCGGTGGGCCACCCGGTCGGATCGTGGGCCCTCGTCGACGACGTGCGGCCGTCGTCCGGCCACCGTCCGGGGTGAAAAGGAGCGGACTTCGGCTATTCCGTCGTGGATGCGGGTCGGCGCGCGTGGGCGGTCCGGAAGGCCGAAAGATTGCCCTTATTGCCCCGCTTTGGTGGTGGGTTGGTGATGCCGGGCTCGCGCTGACCCGCATCCACCACGGATCAGCCGAGCTGTCGGCCGTCCGCCCCTCTCATCGCCTCTCGTCAGCCCCTGACGGCCGCCGGTCGCGGTCACCGAGAAGCGCCCAAGGGGGATGGCGGCCTCTGTCCAAGTCCGGTCAGCCTGCAGCCGCCTCCCATCGGAAGCACCTGCGGGTGGTGGGCGGCCTATGTCCAGCCACGGACGGTCGTCGGACGCCAGGAGGTGGGGAGCGGGTAGCGATCGGGCGCGCCCCACCGACACGGAAGGCCTCCTGGGGGCCCGTCTCGGGATCGCCCCCACCGGAGCAGGGTCGGGGGTCTGTGATCGCCCCGTCCCTGAAAGGATCGACCGGCTCGTTCTTTTGGGGGCTTCTCGGCAGTCTTCGTATGTCCGGGGCGGGACGGTCGGTCAAGGGTGGCCGAAGGCCATCGCGAAGCGACGCGACGAAGGAGCGCCCTTGAGGGACCGGCCCGACCCGGAGAGACGATGGGACTGACGGGAAACCCCCATACACCTCACCGACCACCGCCCCGGCAGCTCCCGCCCCCGAAGCCCCCGCCCCGCCCCGCCCCGCCCGCCCCCGGCGACATCTCGAACGGATAGCCGCACCCCGGGGGCGATTACCCGGCCCTTCGGTTCCGCGTTGGCCGGGTATGACCATGCTTCAGGCTTCAACGGGCCGAAGGCGTCGCTCGGCGGCGCAGGGTTTCGAAGAATCGGTTCAGCGTCCGCGTGAGCAGGCGCCGCAGGTGCCGGACCCGCCGATCTACCGGGATCTGCTGGCGCGGTGGGCCGATGCCGGCCGGACGCTGCCCGGCCGGCGTGATCCGGAGTGGTCGCGGCTCACGTCCTCCCCGGTCTGGCCCAGCACCAGCAGCGGGCTGTACTGACCGAGGTCAGCGCGTCTCCGGGCCCGCCAGGTGGCGGGCGATGACCATGCGCTGGATCTGGTTGGTGCCCTCCACGATCTGGAGCACCTTGGCCTCGCGCATGAGCCGCTCGACGGGGAAGTCCGCCGTGTAGCCGTAGCCGCCGAGGACCTGCACCGCGTCCGTGGTGACGGACATCGCCGCGTCCGTGCAGAACAGCTTGGCCATGGCCGCCTGGCGGGAGAACGGCTTGCCCGCGTCCCGCAGCCGCGCGGCCGCGAGGTAGAGCGCCCGGCCCGCCTCGATCTTGGTGGCCATGTCGGCCAGCATGAAGCGCAGCCCCTGGAAGTCCGCGATCGGGTGCCCGAACTGCTTGCGGTCCAGGGCGTACGTCAGGGCCTCGTCCAGCGCGGCCTGGGCGACGCCGATGGCGCAGGCGGCGATGCCCAGGCGGCCGGCGTCCAGTGCGGCCAGAGCGATGGTGAAGCCCTGCCCCTCCTCGCCGATGCGGCGGGCGTCGGGCACCCGTACGCCGTCGAAGTGCAGCTGGGCGGTGGGCGAGCCCTTCATGCCCATCTTCTTCTCGGGCACGGCCGCGGTGAGACCCTCCACGTCCCCGGGGACCAGGAAGGCCGTGATGCCCTTGGGGCCCTGGGCGCCGGTGCGCGCGAGGACGGTGTAGAAGTCGGCGACGCCGCCGTGGGTGATCCAGGCCTTGGTGCCGGTGATGATCCAGTCGTCGCCGTCGCGCACCGCCTTGGTGGTGAGCGAGGCGGCGTCGGAGCCGGCGGCCGGCTCGGAGAGGCAGTAGGCGCCCAGCAGGCCGCCGCCGAGCATCGCGGGCAGGTGGGCGCTCTGCTGCTCCTTGGTGCCGTAGCCGGCGAGGCCGTGGCAGGCCAGGGAGTGCACGCTGACGCCGAGGCCGACGGTCAGGCGGGCCGCGGCCAGCTCCTCCAGGACCTGGAGGTAGACCTCGTACGGCTGCTCGCCGCCGCCGAATTCCCCGGGGTAGGGAAGGCCGAGCAGTCCGGCCTCGGACAGCAGGGTGAAGACCTCCCGCGGGAACCGGCCGGAGTCCTCCTCCTCGGCTGCCTTGGGGCGGATCTCGCGCTGCGCGATCTCGCGTACGAGGGCGAGGAGGTCCCGGGACTCCTCGGTGGGCAGCTGTCGGTCCACCGGCTGCGGGGCGCGGTCAGTCATGGCGGCGCTCTCCTCCCTGGTCGGGAACGGCGGCGACGCGTGAGGTGTGGGACGCGCCGCCGGGTCTCGGTTCTCTCACAGCCGATGTTGCCCTCCCGGGTCACGGAAGGGGCTGTTCAGCGGCTGCGGCGGCTTGAGTATGCCCGATCAGGGGCTTCCCGTCACCGGGGCAAGATCACCGAGCGGATGGAGCGGCTTTTCGGGGTCGGGAGGTGCCGGACACTCCGGGACGAATTCCTCGATCACCTTCGGTGTCGCGCGCGGCCGGCCCACCGGCAGGGCCCGAGCCCGGTGCGATCGGGCCGGTCCGGGAGGTCGGTGTCGCCGCCAACCGGGGTCGGTGCCGGTGTCGGCCCACGACCCGCACCCCGAGGCCACGAGTTCGGCCCTGCGCGCCGAGCCGGACGGACCGGGGCCGACGGCCTCGTGATCCTGGGCGGGGAGGGGCTCAGAACCAGCCGACCTGGGTGACGAACATGGCGACGACGACCACGAGGGTCCAGCCCAGTACGTGCTCCAGCCAGCTGGAGTCGTCCTTGGGGCCTCCGGTGCGGACGAGGTCCTGGGGGGCGGCGAGGGGGGTGGCGCTGTCGGCAGTCATGGCGTCCAATGTGCCGGCGCTCGCGGCTTTCGCGGTAGGGACGTCATGGGTGGCATACGTCACGCATAAACCGATATTCCAGGACAGGACGGGCGCGGATTCGGGTGCGCCGACGACCGGGCCCCGACCTCCTCGGCCGGGACCCGGTGGGCTGTTCCCTCATCCGACGCTTCCTCCGGCACCCCGGTCAGACGCGGGACTCACGGTCGCGGCTCGCCATGGCCGCCATCGCGAGGCCCAGGCACAGGGCGACACCTCCGGCGATCACGTTGCTGACCACCGTTCGCGTCGTGTCCATCTCGCCGGCGATGGCCCACGGGGCGATGATCGTCCACGCACCGAGGGCGACCGCCGTCCACGCCATCGCGTGGGTGCGCTCGTAGGCGGAACCCAGCCCGCTCATGCACAGGCAGAAGGCGAGGCCGGCGATCAGGTTGTTGATGGCCAGCGGGGCGAGGCCGCTGAATCCTACGATCCAGGGCGAGGCGGCCAGGTACAGGCCCGTGATCAGGGCCAGCGCTTCGACGGCCTGCGCCCGGGGAGTGCTGGTCACCCGCTCGAACCGGGTGCGCATCTCGGCGAGGTCGGGGTGGTGCTCGATGGGGTGGGTGGTCATGGCGGGCCGCCTCCTACTGAGAAGCCTTTATGTGCCATTTACCCCACTATGTTCCGCTTATCCATACCCCTTGGTCAACGGGCAAATTCGCGGCCGTCTCACAGCACCCCCACCGCGCGCAGCGCCCGGAACTGAGCCGGGCTCGGACGGGTCGGCGCGTAGAGGTAGCAGATGCCTCCGGAGCCCGAGGTGACCTTGCCGGAGGTGCCCGTGCGCTTCGTGCGCAGCCAGATGTTCTCCCACTCGGCGCGCCGGTAGACGCGGCGCACGGCGGCGTTGTCGCGCGAGTTGGGGTCGTTCGCGATCACGTCGCCGGCGGCGGTGAAGCCGATGACGGTCATCAGGTGGCCGGCCGTGCCGTAGCCCGCGCCCGTGAGCTCCTCGGGGCGGAAGGACTGGGAGGTGATGGCCGGGATGCCGGCCCGGACCAGGGTCTCCAGGTCGGTCAGGGAGGTGAGGCGGGTGACGACGCCGGCGAGGCCGGGGTAGGTGGCGGCGTACGCGGCGTTGAAGGGCCAGTTGCCGCAGCCCTTGTAGGCGGCGTCGTAGGTGGAGCGGGCGGCGTGGCAGACCTGTGGGTCGGAGTACGTGGGGTTCACCCAGGTCAGGGCGGAGGCGGGGGCTTTGCCGCCCCAGTACTCGATGATCATCTGTGAGGAGGTGGGGCTGCACCAGGCCTCGCCGCCGTTGTCGTACTCGGGGTACCGGCCGGCGTGGACCTCCTGCGAGTAGCGCGGGACCTTCAGCTCGTGGGCGATACCGGAGGGGGCGGAGGCCGGGACGCCGAAGCGGTCCGGGACGTCGGAGACCATGGCGCCCGCGAGCCGGACCGTGGGGCTCTGCTCGGCGCCCGGCCGGCGGTGGAGGGTGAGGCGCAGCTGCCAGGCCGCGATCCGCAGGCCGGCGGTCGCGGTCGGTGTGTCGAGGGCGAGGGTGTCGGTCCAGACGGTGGACCTGCCGTCGCTCTGGCCGTCCACCGAGGTGCGGCGGATGTCCGTCTCGCCGGAGGCCCAGCGGCCCATCACGTACCAGGGGGTGGTGGTGCCGTCGGTGTAGGTGCCGCGCAGGTCGATCCGGATCCAGGTGCCGGCCGGGGTGCGGGCGTTCCAGGAGGCGATGGCCTCGGTGGCGGGCACGGTGGAGCGGTGCACGGGCGAGGTCCAGGTGGCGTACTCCCAGGTGCTCTTGCGGCCGGTGTGCGGGTCGGCGTACTCGGTGCGGCCGACGGCCGTGGCGATCTCCAGGCCGGGAAGGGCGCCGCCGACCGCGGTGGTGCCCTGGTGGGTGCCGGCGAGCCAGTGGCCGTAGGAGTACCAGAAGCGGTTGTCGACGGTGCGGCCGGCGGCCCGTGGGGTGGGAGGGGTGGGCGGGGCCGCCGAGGCGCCGCCGCCCGGGACGGTGGTGGCGGCGGCCGCGGTGGCGACCGCGAGTGCGGCGACGAGTACGGCCCTGCGCGGAGTGGGTTCGGTCATCGCGGGTTCCCCCAGGGTGGGTCGGCACTTCGGTGGCTGTCGGCCGCCGTCCGGCATCACCCTTCCAGTTCCCGGCGGCGGCGGCCCGAAGCCACGGGTCGTGTCGGGTCTGTCTAGGCTGGTCGGGTGGAGCCACAGCAGTCACTTGAGTCACTCGCCCGGGAGCTCGCCGCCCTGCCGCCCTCCCTCGGCCCGGTGCGCCTGATCGGGATCGACGGGCACGCGGGATCCGGGAAGAGCACCTTCGCGGGGCGGCTCGCCGCGGTGCTGGGGGCGCCCGTGCTGCACCTGGACGACGTCGCCACCCATGAGGAGCTGTTCGACTGGGAGGAGCGGCTGCGGGCTCAGGTGCTGGAGCCGCTCGCCGCCGGGCGGCCCGCGCACTGGTCCCCGTACGACTGGGTGGAGCGCCGGTTCGGGCCGGAGCGGGTGCTGGAGCCGGCGCCGGTGCTCCTGGTCGAGGGGGTCGGGGCGGGGCGGGCGGCACTGCGGCCGCGGCTGGCGCGTCTGCTGTGGATGGAGACGGCGCGCGAGCGGTCCTGGCAACGTGGGCGAAACCGGGACGGGCGGGAACTGTCCGACTTCTGGGACGGATGGGAGCGCGCGGAGCGCGCGCACTTCTCCAACGACCCTTCACGCCCCTTCGCCGACACCTTGGTGCGCCAGAGCGGTACGGGATACGAGTGGACTTCCGGGGCTCGTGCGACGGCGGGAACCTCCGCTTCCGTCACCGGGAGTGACGAACTCCCCCGGGCCTGAACGGCTCCGGAAATCCGCTCCGCCGGGGCCCGGCCGACCCGCTTGACCTGGGGCCCGCGACGGCCTTACGTTCTCAATGCGAGGCCTTCACAGGCTGCCGCGGACACGAAGCCCCCGGTTGTTCCCCCGTGATCGGGGGCTTCGTTCTGCCCGCGAACCCCTCCACGGCGGTTCCGCGCGAGGCCGATCCACCCCGATCCTTCACCCTGAGTCACCGTCAGCTCCAGGGGCGCACGCCGGAACCGGGTCCGTCGCGCCCTACGTAAGGTGCGTGACCGCAGGTACGATGCAGCCCTGATTTCATCGGCGCAGTGGGCAACTCATGTGCTCGTCACGTGGGTTGCCGCGCACCACGGGGGCAGGCTTGTGGGGGACGTGATGGATTTCGGCACGCCGGGCAGCATGCACGCCCCGGCCGAACTCGCCTGGCTGCGCGGGGTCGACGCCTGCACCATGGGCGCCTATCCGCAGGCCGAGGAGGAGTTCCGGGCGGCCGTACGACTCGACCCCACCATGGCCGACGCGTGGTTGGGCCTGCACGCGCTCCGGGTGGACACCGGCAACGCGTTACTTCGGATGTACGCCCACCGGGACCGGTTCGGCGAGCAGCGCGCCCGGCACCGGCGCACGCTGAACTCCTGGTACTGGCTGGGCTGGTGGGTGCAGCCGGTGCTGGAGAGCCGGCGGGACCTGCTCCTCGCCCACGCCTCGCACTGGTTGGACGGCCGGCACGTGCCCGAGCTGGACCAGGCGCTGGCCGCTCTGCCGCCGGTGGACACCGACGCGCAGGTACGTTTCCTGCACGCCTGTCGGGCCTATCTGGTCAAGGACTGGGAGCAGTTGGTCCGGCACACCGAGCCGCTGGTGAACGATCCGCTGCTGGGCATCGAGGCGGGGCTGTTCGGTGGGATGGCGCGGGTCCGGTTGGAGATGTACGGGCAGGCGGAGCCCATGCTGGCGGCGGCGCTCATGCGGTGTCGCAGTGAGCAGCCCCAACGCAAGGAGTTGCGCTACTGGTTGGCGCGGGCGCGGGAGGGCACCGGGCGCAGTGCGGCGGCGCTGCCGCTGTACCGGGCGGTGCACCGGGTGGATCCCTCGTTCATGGACACCGCGGCCCGGCTGACGGCCATCGAGGACGGGGACGACACCGACGGCGTGGCCGACCTGGCGGGTCTGGCGGGGTACGCCGCGTACGGGAGCTACAGCGGACACGGCCCGTCGCCGGCCGGCGGGGACTTCGCGGCGGTCGCGCTGGGCGGCGGCCCCGTCCAGGACATCGCGGCGGACGGCCCGCCGGAGCCCGATCCGCCGGCTCCGCCCACTCCCCCGACGGGCCGGGTGGAGGGGGTGCGGCGCAAGACGCCGGTCCCGCCGCAGGGCACGCCCGAGGGGCTGCCGACCGGTCCGGCGGACCCGGCGGCGCTCGCCGAGGCGCTGGCGGAGCTGGAGCGGATGGTGGGCCTGGAGCCGGTCAAGCGGCAGGTGAAGGCGCTCTCGGCGCAGCTGCACATGGCGCGGCTGCGAGCGGGTCAGGGGCTGCCGGTGCAGCCGCCGAAGCGGCATTTCGTGTTCTCGGGGCCGTCCGGTACGGGCAAGACGACGGTGGCCCGGATCCTGGGCCGGGTCTTCTACGCGCTGGGGCTGCTCGGCGGCGACCACCTGGTGGAGGCACAGCGGGCCGACCTGGTGGGCGAGTTCCTCGGGCAGACGGCGGTGAAGGCGAACGAGCTGATCGATTCGGCGATCGGCGGGGTGCTGTTCGTGGACGAGGCCTACTCGCTGTCGAACTCGGGGTACAGCAAGGGTGACGCGTACGGCGACGAGGCCTTGCAGGTGCTGCTGAAGCGGGCCGAGGACAACCGTGACCGCCTGGTGGTCATCCTGGCGGGCTACCCGGCCGGGATGGACCGGCTGCTGGCCGCGAATCCGGGGCTGTCCTCGCGCTTCACCACCCGGGTGGACTTCCCCAGCTACCGGCCGCTGGAACTGACCGCGATCGGCGGGGTGCTGGCGGACGCGAACGGGGACCACTGGGACGAGGAGTCGCTGGAGGAGCTGCGCAGCATCTCCGCGCACGTGGTGGAGCAGGGCTGGATCGACGAGCTCGGCAACGGCCGCTTCCTGCGGACCCTGTACGAGAAGAGTTGTGCGTACCGGGACCTGCGGCTGGCGGGCTTCGCGGGCGAGCCGTCGCGGGACGACCTGGCGACGCTCCGGCTGCCGGACCTGATGCAAGCCTACGGGGAGGTCCTGTCGGGCCGGGGCCCGCAGGAGCGGCCGGAGCCCGGGGCCCTCTGAGGAGGTTCGGCGGAAACGCCACCGGGGCCCGTCGTGACGGGCCCCGGTGGCGTGCGGTACTGAGCGGTCAGTTCTTCTCCGGCGGGCGGCCGCAGACGAGGTCGCGGGTCTCGCCGCTCGTGTTGGCGCACCACAGGCGCCCCTTGTCCGGCTCGAACGTGTACTCGGACAGGCGCATGTTGATCGGCTTGCAGGCCTTCTTGCCCTTGTCCGGCGAGTACTTGGGGCACTTCCCGTTGTCCAGCTGCTGCTGGTGGGCGCGCAGCGCGTCCAGGCCCAGATCCTCGACGCCCGGGTTGGTGGACGGCATGAAGCGGTTGGCCGACCACGAGCCGCCCATGGTGGCGAAGAGGGCGATCGCGCAGATCAGGCCGGCGGCGAGCTGGGACATCGCACGCGGCGAGATCCGGGCGGCCCGGCCCGGGGCGACCTCCTTCAGCGTGCCGCGGATCCAGCCGAAGCCGCGCTGGTACGTGAGCATCAGGCCGAGGACGGCCAGGATGATCAGGCAGTAGTAGATGATCCAGGTGGTGCGCGGGTACAGCTGGACGGCCTGGTTGTGCTCCATGTGGGAGGCGAACCAGAAGCGCAGCAACCAGGCACCGGCCAGCACGAAACCGGCGGTGCGGACCACGATGTTGCGCAGGCCGAGGCCCACGCCGATGCCCACGCCCAGGAGGAGCAGCACGCTGAAGCCGGTCTGGCCGGCCAGCTCGCCCGACACCGGGAAGTTGTGGTACGTCAGGTCGCCGGCGCGGTCGGACGCCCAGCCCAGCACGTAGGCCGGGTCGATGTAGGTGTTGATGTACGCGTAGCGGTCCTTCGTCGTGGCGCCCAGGCGGACCAGCTGGTACAGCAGCGGCGCGCCGATCACGGCGGCGGTGAACAGGATGGTGCCGAGGAACAGCACCGCGCGCTTGACGGCCGTCCGGCCCCGGCGCCACGGGAACAGCAGCAGGGCGAGGACGAAGGCGCCCGGAGCGGCCCACAGGTACCAACCCGAGTACCAGAGGAACATCACGCCGAACGCGGCGCCGAAGCCGATGCCTCGCAGCACGGTCGAACGCGTCGAGAGCGTTTCGGCCCGGCGGATCTCGCGGAAGCAGGCCGCCAGCAGCGGCAGCAGGACGAGCATCGATCCGTGGCTGTAGGGGCGGATCGGGTCGAGGAAGACGATCGAGGCCGGCACGGCGATCGCCATCGCCCAGAAGGGGCGCAGCAGCAGGCGCCATCCGAGGTAGGCCATCGGTCCGACCAGTGCGCTGAGGATCAGCTGGAGGTCCTTGAGCGCGTGGCCCACTCCGGCGATGCCGTTGTGGAAGACCTTGGCCCAGAGCGCGAGCAGGGCGGGGAAGAGCGGCGGGTAGACGCCCGGCAGGCCCTTGTGGCGCATCATGTCGTTGGCCATGCCCATGAGGTTGCCGGGGTCGCCCTCCTGGCCACCCAGGCCCCACGGCGTGCCGTTCAGGGCGACCGCCACGCCGCCGGCGACGATTCCGGTGGCCAGGCCCGCGAGGGCCGCGCACACCAGCCGCTGCGCGACCTGGTAGTAGCGCAGGGTGCCCCGGTAGGCGAGGAACAGGAGCACGGCGAGGACCGGTATGCCGACCAGCGCCGCGTACTGCTGGACCTTGGCGAGGCCGCTGACCTGACCGATCCGGGTGACAGGGTTGACGCTGATGTGCGTGCAGAGCAGCATGAAGCCGAGAGCGACGACGACACTGACCACGACCTCCCCCAGCGGGAGGAACCAGCGCTTCTGCGTCCAGCGGTCGAAGCGGCCGCCCGTCAGGGCCTTCGACTTCCCGTCGGACGGGGCGCCTTCGGCGCCGTCCGACGTGCTGGAGGGGGCGCCGATGATGTTCGGTGCCAAATCCGTCATGTCACATCGCTTCCGTGAAGCGGCTCTCTGCCGCAGGTCGGACCGGCTCGACGGGGCGAGCGAGGTCAGCGGGCGCCGGCCGGTGACACCGGGCCGACACGCGTCCCCGGCACGCCGACGGGACTCCACGCCGACACGCTAGCAAACCGGCATGATGCCCCCGCCGGCCTCCTGGTCGAACAGGGGATCGGTCGGTCGATCGCGAGCCGGCCGACGCACGCCGACCGGGCCCCTCGGCGTCCCCGGGGGTGCCGCGGCCGGAGCCGGACCGGGGAGCCGGTAGATCGCCGGCGTCGTAATGTTCCGTTTCGCGGCCGTGAAGTCCGGCTCGGACACCCGGACCGACGATCCGGCCCGCAAGACGGCCGTGGCTCGCTCCCGGTTCACCGGAACGCCCCCGAACCGACCTCATGTGACCGACTTCACACCGGAGTCACGCCGGCTGCGCCCCGGACCCTCGCGGGCCCGGGGCGGGGCGATCCGATCGCCTAGCGGGCGAACGTCACCCGGTGGGCCGGGTCGCGGACCTCACCGACCAGCATCTCGAGGACGTCCTCCAGGGCGACCAGGCCGAGGACCCGGCCGCCCGGGTCCGCCACCTGTGCCAGGTGTGTGGCGTCCCGGCGCATGACGCCGAGGGCGTCGTCCAACGGCACGGTCGAACACAGGGTGGTCATCCGGCGCCAGACCCGCTGCGGGACGGCCCGCTCCCGATCCTCCAGGTCCAGTACGTCCTTGACGTGCAGGTAGCCCATGAAGGCGCCACTGTCGGCACGAACGGGGAATCGGGAGTAGCCGGTGCGCACGGTCAGCTGCTCGATCTGCCGCGGGGTCACCGCCGGGCCGACCGTGACCAGCCGGTCCGGGCCGAGGAGGACGTCGGTGACCGGGCGGCTGCCCAGTTCCAACGCGTCCTCCAACCGCTCCTGCTCGACCGGCTCCAGGAGCCCGGCCTGCCGGGAGTCCTTGAGCAGCCGGCCCAGCTGGGCGGAGGTGTAGACGGCCTCGACCTCGTCCTTGGGCTCCACCTTGAACAGCTTCAGGACGAGCTTGGCGCAGGCGCCGAGCGCGGTCGTGACCGGCCCGCACAGGCGGGCGAAGGCGACCAGGCCGGGGCTGAACCACAGGGCGGTCCTCTCCGGGGCGGCCATCGCCAGGTTCTTCGGCACCATCTCGCCGATCACCAGGTGCAGGAAGACCACCGCGCTCAGCGCGACGACGTAACCGAGGGGGTGGATCAGGCCCTGCGGTACGTGGACGGCGTGGAAGACGGGCTCCAACAGCCGGGCCACGGTGGGCTCGGCGACCGCGCCGAGGGTGAGCGAGCAGACGGTGATGCCGAACTGCGCCGCGGCCATCATGCGGGGCAGGTTCTCCAGGCCGTGGAGCACCTGGCGGGCCCGGGCCGATTCGGCCGCGAGGGGCTCGATCTGGCTGCGCCGTACGGAGACGAGTGCGAACTCGGCGCCGACGAAGAAGCCGTTGGCGAGGACCAGCAGCAGCGCGAAGACGAGTTGGAGCGCGTTCATCGGGCGGCGCCTTCCAGCTCGGCACGCTCGGGTGCGAGCACGGTCGCGCCGTCGGCCGCGGAGGCGGACCGGTACGCGCCGGCCGCGGGCACCGCGGCGAGCCGGACCAGCCGGACCCGCTCGGCACGGTTGCGTCCGACCCGGCGGACGGACAGCTTCCAGCCGGGGAGCTCCGCCCGGTCCCCGGGAGCGGGGATGCGGCCGAGCAGGTCGGCGACGAGGCCGGCGACGGTCTCGTACGGGCCTTCGGGGACTTCCAGGCCTATCCGACGCAGGGTCTGGACCCGGCAGCTGCCGTCGGCCTCCCAGGAGGGGCGGCCGTCCTCGGCCGGTACGGCGGCCAGTTCGGGGGTCTCGTCCTCGGCGAAGTCGTGCTCGTCGCGGACCTCGCCGACGAGTTCCTCCACGATGTCCTCCAGCGTGACGACGCCGGCGGTGCCGCCGTACTCGTCGACGACCACGGCCATCGGCTGTTCGCTGCGCAGCCGCTCCAGCAGCGGCTGCACCGGCAGCGAGCCGGGCACCAGCAGCGGGGCGACGCAGATCCGGCTCACGGACGTGCGGTCGCGTTCCGACTCGGGCACGGCGAGGGCGTCCTTGAGGTGGACGACGCCGGTGATCTCGTCGATGCGGTCGCGGTAGACCGGGAAGCGGGACAGGCCGGTGGCGCGGGTGAGGTTGAGCACGTCGGCCGCGGTGGCCGTGTGCATCAGGGCGCTGACCTTCACCCGGGGGGTCATGACGTGCTGGGCCGTGAGCTCGCCCAGCGAGAGGGTGCGGACGAAGAGGTCGGCGGTGTCCTGTTCGAGGGCGCCGGCCTGGGCCGAATGGCGGACCAAAGAGAGCAGTTCGCCCGGTGTCCGGGCGGAGGCCATCTCCTCGGTCGGTTCGACGCCGAGCGCCCGTACGAGGCGGTTGGCCACGGCGTTGAGTGCGGCGATCACCGGCCGGAAGGCACGGGAGAAGCCGTTCTGCGGGCCGGCGACGAACCGCGCCACCTGGAGCGGCCTGGAGACCGCCCAGTTCTTCGGGACGAGCTCGCCGACGACCATCTGGACGGCGGAGGCGAGCAGCATGCCGATGACGACGGCGACGCCGGAGACGGCTCCCTTCGGCAGACCGGTCGCGGCGAGCGGCCCGGCCAGCAGTGCGGCCAGGGCGGGCTCGGCGAGCATGCCGACCACGAGGGAGGTGATGGTGATGCCGAGCTGGGTGCCGGAGAGCTGGAAGGACAGCTCCCCCAGGGCCTTGACCACCGTGCGGGCACGGCGGTCACCGTCGGCTGCGGCGCGTTCGGCCTCGGGTCGCTCCACGGTGACGAGGCCGAACTCGGCGGCCACGAAAAAACCGTTGGCGAGGATGAGGGCGAAGGCCGCCGCGAGCAGAAGTAGCGGGATGGTCATGCCGCCGTCTCCGAGGGGAGGGCGGCGCGGGTACTACCGGACGATCCGTCCATTGCTGGAGGGAGTCACTCCTCAAGTCGCAGGTGCCCACGGGCCACGAGGTCCCGGGGCCGGTGGGAGGGCGCACAGCTGCGCCCCGCCACCAGGGTAGTCATTGATATCCAGGCCGCAACGGTACGCAGCCGTGCGGATGGGCCGACTCAGTGGTCGCCGGCACCCGTTCCGTGGGCTTCGGCCAGGGCGCGCAGGGCGCGGGCGTCGCCGATCGCCTGCTGCTTGGCCACGCCGGGCTGGATGCCGAGGGCGGGCAGGCTGGTGCCGTCGCTGAGGTCGAGGAACACCCACGGGTCGCCGGGGCGGAGGTTGACCCGCAGGATCTGGGCCCACTCCAGGCGGCGGGTGTTGGTCAGGTTGACGACTGTGACGCCGGTCTCGTCCGCGACCACCTTGGGGCGGCTGAGCAGGACGAGTACGGAGCTCAGCAGGACGGCGGTGAAGACGAAGCTGATCCGCTCGCCCGGGCTGAGGTTCTCCAGCAGCAGCGCGATCGCCGTGATGGTGGCGAACATGGCGAGCCCGACGCCCAGCAGGACGACCCGGGTGCGGGTCGGCCGGAAGGTGACCGGCAGGGTGGGTGTGGCGGGCTGGGCGGCGGACTCGGCCATGGTGCGGTGCCTTCTGGAAGTGGCGTGCGGGTCGGGTGGGGCGTGCCGGTGGGGCACGCCGGTCACCGTCCTAGAGGCGGCAGGCGTGGATCGAGGTGGTGAGGATCGCGCGCGCGCCGAGTTCGTACAGATCGTCCATGATCCGCTGGGCTTCCTTGGCGGGGACCATCGCGCGGACGGCGACCCAGCCCTCGTTGTGCAGCGGGGAGACGGTCGGCGACTCCAGGCCGGGGGTGAGGGCGACGGCGCGCTCCAGGTGCTCGGCGCGGCAGTCGTAGTCCATCATCACGTAGCTGCGGGCCACCAGGACGCCCTGGAGGCGGCGCAGGAACTGCTGGGCGCGCGGGTCCTCGGGGTCGGAGGCGCTGCTGCGGATGACGACGGCCTCGGAGGTCATGATCGGCTCGCCGATGATCTCCAGGCCCGCGTTGCGCAGGCTGGTGCCGGTCTCGACGACGTCCGCGATGATCTGCGCCACGCCGAGCTGGATCGCGGTCTCGACCGCGCCGTCCAGGTGCACGACGGAGGCGTCGATGCCCTGCTCGGCGAGGTGCTTGGCGACGATTCCCTCGTACGAGGTCGCGATCGTCATCCCGGTGAAGTCCTCGGGACCCTTCGCGGTGCCGGGCCTGGTGGCGTAGCGGAAGGTGGAGCGCCCGAAGTTCAGCGGGAGGATCTCCTCGGCGCTGGCGCCGGAGTCGAGCAGCAGGTCACGGCCGGTGATGCCGATGTCCAGCTTGCCGGAGGAGACGTAGATGGCGATGTCCTTGGGGCGGAGGTAGAAGAACTCCACCTCGTTCTCGGGGTCGACGACCACGAGCTCCTTGGACTCCTTGCGCATCCGGTAGCCGGCCTCATGCAGCATCGCCGACGCCGGTCCGGAGAGTGAACCCTTGTTGGGGACGGCGATGCGCAGCATGGGGCTTCCTTTTGGTGCGTGGTGACGGGATCACGGGCGGGTGTGCGTGCCGGACTCAGAGGTGGGCGTAGACGTCGTCGAGGGAGATCCCGCGCGCCACCATCATCACCTGGACGTGGTAGAGCAGCTGGGAGATCTCCTCGGCGGCGGCTTCCTTGCCCTCGTACTCGGCGGCCATCCAGACCTCGGCGGCCTCCTCGACGACCTTCTTGCCGATGGCATGGACGCCCTTGTGGACGAGCTCGGCGGTGCGGGAGGTGCTGGGGTCGCCTTCGGCGGCCTTGCGCTGGAGCTCGGTGAAGAGCTCCTCGAAGGTCTTGGGGGTCTTGTCAGCCATGATGGTCCTCAGAATACGGGGTTCCCCGTCGCCACTCAGCGCCAGGGTTCGCTGACGGTGCGCAGGGTCATGGCGGTGGAGACGGCGGCGGTGACCGCTTCGTGCCCCTTGTCCTCGTTCGACCCCTCGAGGCCGGCGCGGTCCAGCGCCTGCTCGTCGTTGTCGCAGGTCAGTACTCCGAAGCCGACGGGGACTCCGGTGTCGATCGACACCTGTACCAGGCCTTGGGTGACGCCCTGGCAGACGTAGTCGAAGTGCGGGGTGCCGCCGCGGATGACCACTCCGAGGGCGACGATGGCATCGTAACCGCGACCGGCCAGTACCTTCGCCACGACCGGGAGCTCGAAGCTGCCGGGGACCCGGAGCAGGGTGGGCTCGTCGATGCCCAGCTCGTGCAGGGCCCGGAGGGCTCCGTCGACCAGTCCGTCCATGACCTTCTCGTGCCACTGGGCCGCGATCACGGCGACTCGCAGGTCTCCGCAGTTCTTCACGCTCAGTTCGGGTGCGCCCTTGCCGCTCACAGCTCTGCTCCTCGGTGGTTCGTGATGGGGTGGTGGATGTACGTACGGGTGGTGGTGCGTACCTACTGGTTGCCGCAGGCGGAGGTGGTCACGGGCCCGTCCAGCCAGGGCAGGTCGTGGCCCATCCGGTCCCGCTTGGTGCGCAGGTACCGCAGGTTGTGCTCGCCGGCCTCGACCGGCATGGACTCCCGGCTGGTGACCGTGATGCCGTGCCGGACGAGGGCGTCGGACTTCTCAGGGTTGTTGGTCATCAGTCGGACGGTGTGCACGCCGAGGTCGGCGAGGATCTGGGCGCCGGCGCCGTAGTCGCGGGCGTCGGCGGGCAGGCCGAGTTCCAGGTTGGCGTCGAGGGTGTCGCGGCCGCGCTCCTGGAGCTCGTACGCGCGCAGCTTGGACAGGAGTCCGATGCCGCGGCCCTCGTGTCCGCGCAGGTAGACGACGATGCCGCGGCCGTCCGCCTTGATGCGTTCCATGGAGGCGTGCAGCTGCGGGCCGCAGTCGCAGCGCTGGGAGGCGAAGATGTCGCCGGTGAGGCACTCGGAGTGCATGCGGACCAGCATGTCGGTGCCGTCGCCGATCTCGCCGTGGACGAGCGCGACGTGCTCGACGCCGTCGACGGTGGAGCGGTACCCGTAGGCCGTGAACTCGCCGAAGGCGGTCGGCAGGCTGACCTCGGCCTCGCGGCGCACGGTGGGTTCGGCGGAGCGGCGGTAGGCGATCAGGTCCTCGATGGAGATGATCGTCAGGCCGTGCTTGCGGGCGAAGGGGATCAGCTCGGGCAGGCGCAGCATGACGCCGTCCTCGCCGGCGATCTCCACGATGGCACCCGCCGGGCGCAGGCCCGCGAGGCGGGCGAGGTCGACGGCGGCCTCGGTGTGGCCGTTGCGGACCAGGACGCCGCCGGGCTTGGCGCGCAGCGGGAAGATGTGGCCGGGGCGGACGAAGTCGCCAGGCTCGGAGACCCCGTCGGCGAGCAGGCGCAGGGTGGTGGCGCGGTCGGCGGCCGAGATGCCGGTGGTGACGCCGTGGGCGGCGCTCGCGTCGACGGAGACGGTGAAGGCGGTCTTCATCGACTCGGTGTTGTTCTGGACCATCTGCGGGAGTTCGAGGCGCTCGAGCTCGGGGCCCTCCATGGGGGCGCAGATCAGGCCGCGGCACTCGCTCATCATGAAGGCGATGATCTCGGGGGTGGCCTTCTCGGCGGCGATGACGAGGTCGCCCTCGTTCTCGCGGTCCTCGTCGTCGACGACGACGACGGGGCGGCCCGCCGCGATGTCGCGGATGGCCTGCTCGACCGGGTCGAGGCGGAAGGTCTCTTCGGGGATGTCGGGCACGGGCTTGAGGCTGGTCATGCCGTTGCTCCTTCCAGGGCCGGGGCGGGGTTGGTGCGAGAACGCTGGTACCAGTCGTAGGCGCCCCACAACACGAGGGCGAAGTACACGACGTAGACGAGGCCGGAGAAGGCCAGGCCGTTGGTGAAGGCGAGGGGGACGCCGACCAGGTCGACGAGGAGCCAGGCGAACCAGAACTCGACGAGACCGCGGGCCTGGGCCACCATCGCGACGATGGTGCCGACGAAGATGTAGGCGTCGGCCCACGGGCTCCACGACAGGTTCGGGAAGAGCGTGAAGAGGCCGCCGACGGCGAGGGTGCCGAGCGCCGCGCCGCCCAGGAGCAGCCCGCGCTCCTTCCAGGTGGCGGTGCGCACGGCGATCGAGCCGTCCTGGGCCTTCTGGCGGCCGAGCTGCCAGGCGCGCCAGCCCCACACGGCCACGCCGATGACGAGGAGCTGCTTGCCGACACCGCCCGCGAGGTGGGCGGAGGCGTAGGCGGCGATGAGGATCAGGCCGGAGAGGAGCTGGGCGGGCCAGGTCCAGAGGGAGCGGCGCCAGCCGAGGGCGAGCGCGGCCAGGCCCATCAGGTTGCCGATCATGTCGGACCAGATGACCTTCTGGCCGAAGACGGTGAAGGCCTCCGCGTTGAGCCAGGTCAGGGCGCTCACTGCGCGTCTCCCGTCGCGTGCAGCGGGTCCACGCCGGCGGCCAGGAGGCGCTCGACGTACTTCGCGAGGACGTCGACCTCCAGGTTGACCGGGTCGCCGCTCTGCTTGATGCCGAGGGTGGTCAGCGCGAGGGTGGTGGGGATGAGGCTGATGGTGAACCAGTCGGCGGCGGCCTCGACCACGGTGAGGCTGACGCCGTCGACCGTGATGGAGCCCTTCTCGACGACGTAGCGGGAGAGGTTCTTCGGGAGGGCGACCTTGACGATCTCCCAGTGCTCCGAGGGGGTCCGGGAGATGATCTCGCCGGTGCCGTCCACGTGTCCCTGGACCAGGTGGCCGCCGAGCCGGCCGCCGAGGGCCATCGGGCGTTCCAGGTTGACCCGGGAGCCCGCGGTCAGGGCGCCGAGGCTGGAGCGGTTGAGCGTCTCCTGCATGACGTCGGCGGTGAACTCGCCGTCCGCGGTCTCCACGACGGTGAGGCAGACGCCGTTGACCGCGATGGAGTCACCGTGCTTGGCGTCCTCGGTGACGAGGGGGCCGCGCAGCCGGAAGCGGGAGGCTTCCTCGAGCTGCTCGACAGCGGTGACCTCGCCCAGTTCTTCGACGATTCCGGTGAACACTCAGTGCTCCTTGGTGGCGGTGGAGGTGGTGACGGGGACGGGGACTGCGGTGATGCGGAGATCGGGGCCGATGCGGACGACCTCGGTGAGGTCGAGGCGCCGCGCATCGGAGATGTTCTTGATCCCGGCGTCGGCGAGGGCCGTGGGGCCGGCGCCGAGCAGGGCGGGGGCGAGGTAGCCGATGACGCGGTCGACGGCGCCGGCCTCGAGGAAGGCGCCGGCCAGTGTCGGCCCGCCCTCCAGCAGCACGGAGCGGACGCCGCGTCGGAACAGGGGGGTGAGCAGGTCGTGGACGCCGACGCGGCCGTCGTGCAGGGGCAGCCGGAGCAGTTCGACGTCGGGCAGGTGCCGGGTGTCGGCGTCCTCTCCCACGACGAGCAGCGTGGGCGCGGCGTCGTCGAGGACGCGGGCGGTCGGCCGGAGCTCGGCGCGGGTGTCGAGGGCGATGCGCAGCGGCTGCGTGGCGCCTTCGATGCCGCGGACGGCGAGGTGCGGGTCGTCGGCACGCAGGGTGCCGCCGCCGACGAGGACGGCGTCGCTCTCGGCGCGCAGCCGGTGGACGTCGGCCCGGGACTCGGCGGAGGTGATCCAGCGGCTGCTGCCGTCCGCGGCGGCGCTGCGGCCGTCGAGGGTGGCGGCGTACTTCCAGGTGACGTGGGGCCGGCCCAGGCGTACGGAGGTCAGCCAGGCGGCGTTGCCCTCCTCGGCCTCGTCCGCGAGGAGTCCGGCCGCGGTGTCGATGCCGGCCGCGCGCAGGGTGGCGCCGCCGCCGCTGGCCTGGGGGTTCGGGTCGGAGACGGCGTAGACCACGCGGCTGATCCCGGCGGCCGCGAGGGCCTGGGCGCAGGGCCCCGTACGGCCGGTGTGGTTGCAGGGTTCGAGGGTGACGTAGGCGGTGCCGCCGTGGGCGGCCGCTCCCGCCGCGCGCAGGGCGTGGACCTCGGCGTGCGGGCCGCCGGCCCGCTCGTGCCAGCCCTCGCCGACGACCGTGCCCGAGGCGTCGGTGATGACGCAGCCGACGACGGGGTTGGGGCTGGTGGAGCCGAGTCCGCGGGCGGCGAGCTCGATGGCTCGGCGCATGGCACGGGTGTCCGCGTCGGGTGCTGCTGCGTGCGCGACGTGGGTCGCCACCGGGTCCTCCTGCCTCATCGGGCACGGACTCCGGGGCCTGTCGGGATACGACAGATGAAGCGGTACAGCGCACAGGGGACGCCGAGGCCGGAAAAACGGTTCGACCGGGCACATCCGCAGGGATATGCCGACGAACCGCCGACGGCGGCGTACCGGTGACTGGCCCGCCGCGCACTGCCTCCCATCCGGACTTTAACCGTCGGTCCAGGAATCTCACCTGGTCAACCGGCCGCTGGCTGCGGACGGGTCGCGGACTATAACCGCCGGTTCGGAATTACACCGACCCCGGAGTGCGCTGCTACTGGTACTCCAGCCAGTTTGCCACGGGTGATCGGATGCCATGCGGGGGATGCGGTGTGGCCTGGCTCACAGGGGGACGGTATCGGAGGGGACTTTGTCAAGTCGGGCGGGGTTGGTCCAGACCTATTGACCCGGGTGGTCTAGTCCTCTTAACGTTCCCTTCATCTTCCCGGGAACAGCCCGTCAGATGTGCGCACGTCACGGGCCAACACGCTTCCGCACCACTCCTGTTGCTCCATGTTGTGTCCAGTTGTGTCCTGCATCCTCCCCTCCCCAGGAGGCACAATGCTGTCCCCCACACGTTCGAGAGCGATGCTCCTGGCATCCGGCGCCGCGATCGCCGGACTCCTGGTGGGCGGGCTCTCGGCGGGCGTCTCGCACGCGGCCGACAACGAGGGCTGTCGCCCCGACGGGCTCTACAAGACCGCCGGCGTCGACGTCCCGTACTGCTCGGTCTACGACACCGAAGGTCGCGAGAAGATGGGCGCCGACCACCAGCGCCGCGTCATCGGATATTTCACGGGCTGGCGCACCGGCAAGGACGGCACCCCCGCCTACCTCGCCAACAACATCCCGTGGTCCAAGGTCACCCACCTGAACTACGCCTTCGCCCACGTGGGCGCCGACAACAAGATCTCCGTCGGCTCGGACGGCGTGAACAACGCCGCCACCGGGATGACCTGGCCCGGTGTCGCCGGCGCCGAGATGGACCCGGCCCTCCCCTACAAGGGCCACTTCAACCAGCTGACCAAGTTCAAGAAGCAGTACCCGAACGTCAAGACGCTGATCTCGGTCGGCGGCTGGGCGGAGACCGGGGGCTACTTCGGCGACGACGGCAACCGGGTCGCCTCCGGCGGCTTCTACTCCATGGCCACGAACGCCGACGGCTCGGTCAACCAGGCCGGCATCGACACCTTCGCCGACTCCTCGGTCGAGTTCGTCCGGAAGTACGGCTTCAACGGCGTCGACATCGACTACGAGTACCCGACCACCATGAAGGACGCCGGCAACCCGCTGGACTGGCAGCTCGCCAACGCCCGCCGCGCCGGCCTGGTCCAGGGCTACGCCGCCCTGATGAAGTCCCTGCGCGAGAAGCTCGACCGCGCGGGCGCCGCCGACGGCAAGCACTACCTGCTCTCCGTCGCCGCCCCCTCCTCCGGCTACCTGCTGCGCGGCATGGAGACGTTCCAGGTCCAGAAGTACCTGGACTACGTCAACATCATGTCCTACGACCTGCACGGCGCCTGGAACGAGTACGTCGGCCCCAACGCCTCGCTCTTCGACGACGGGAAGGACGGCGAACTCGCCGCCGCCGGCGTCTACTCCACCTCCCAGTACGGCGGCGTCGGCTACCTCAACACCGACTGGGCCTACCACTACTTCCGCGGCTCGATGCCCGGCGGCCGCATCAACATCGGCCTGCCCTACTACACCCGCGGCTTCAAGAACGTGCAGGGCGGCACCGACGGCCTGTGGGGCAAGGCCCCCGCGACCACCTGCCCGGCCGGCGCGGGCCTGACCAAGTGCGGCGACGGCGCGGTCGGCATCGACAACCTGTGGCACGACAAGGACACCAACGGGGTCGAGTCCCCCGCGGGCTCCAACCCGATGTGGCACGCGAAGAACCTGGAGAAGGGCGTCGTCGGCGACTACGTCACGAAGTACGGCTTCCCGGCGAACACCACCCTGACCGGCACCTACGTCCGCAAGTACGACTCCACCCTGGTGGCGCCGTGGCTGTGGAACGCCCAGAAGAAGGTCTTCCTCTCCACCGAGGACGAGCAGTCGGTGGCCGCCAAGGCCGACTACGTCGTGAACAAGGGCATCGGTGGCACCATGGTCTGGGAGCTCGCGGGCGACTACTCGTACAACGCGGCCAAGGGCCAGTACGAGGTGGGCGACACGCTCACCGACACCATGTACCAGAAGTTCAAGTCGGCCTCCCCCTACGGCGCGAAGAAGGCGGGCGCCACCGCCCCGCCCACCCAGGCCGTGGACATCAGGACGGAGTTCACCGAGTTCAAGCTGGGCGACTCCAACTACCCGCTCACCCCCAAGCTGAAGATCACCAACAACACGAACGCCACGCTGCCCGGCGGCACCGAGTTCCGGTTCGACTACGGCACCTCGGCCCCGAACAACGCCTCCGACCAGTCCGGCTTCGGCACGACCGTGATCAGCAGCGGCCACACCGGCAACAACGTCGGCGGCCTGAAGGGCGACTTCCAGCGGGTCTCCCTGAAGCTCCCGGCCTGGCAGACCCTCGCCCCCGGCGCCTCCGTCGACCTGGCGTTCAACTACTACCTGCCGGTGTCCACCCCCTCCAACTGGACGGTGACCATCTCCGGCACCACCTACGCCCTCGCCGGCGACCTGGCCCGCGGTGCGACCCTGGTCCAGCCCGGCGGCGGCACCCAGCCCCCGACCACACCCCCCACCACTCCCCCGACGACCCCGCCGACCACTCCCCCCACGACTCCGCCGACCACGCCTCCGGGCGGGACCTGCACCAACCCGGCGTACGTGGCGGGCACGATCTACAACAGCGGCAACCTCGTCTCCCACAAGGGCCGCAACTGGAAGGCCCAGTGGTGGACGCAGAACGAGGAGCCCGGCACCACCGGTGACTGGGGTGTCTGGAAGGACCAGGGCGCCTGCTGACCCCGCGCCCTGATCCGTGAGTGAACGTGAGGACCCGGTGGCCCGGCGGCCACCGGGTCCTCGCACGTTCCGCGCGCGCCCGGCCTCGTACGCTGCTGCGGTGACCACACACGTCGCCGCGTCCGACGCGGACTTCGAGGAAAACCGTCCGCGGATGTTCGGCATCGCCTACCGCATGCTCGGCTCCGCCGCGGAGGCCGAGGACGCCGTGCAGGAGGCGTACCTGCGCTGGGCATCCGCGGACCGCTCGGAGATCGAACACCCCGGCGCCTGGCTCGCCAAGGTCGTCACGAACCTGTGCCTCAACACCCTCACCTCGGCGCGGGTCCGGCGCGAGGCGTACGTCGGACCCTGGCTCCCGGAGCCCGTCCTCACCGGCGACGGCACCCTCGGCCCGCTGGAGTCCGCGGAGCAGCGGGACAGCGTGTCCATGGCCCTGCTGGTGCTGCTGGAGCGGCTCACCCCGGTCGAGCGGGCCGTCTACGTACTGCGCGAGGCCTTCGCCTACAGCCACCGGGAGATCGCCGGGGTCCTGGACCTCACCGAGGCGAACTGCCGACAGCTCTACCGGCGGGCGGCCGGCCGAGTGGCCGCCGAACGGGCGGCCGAGCCCGAGCGGCGCTTCGAAGCCGACCCGGAACGGTGGCAGAGCCTCGTGGAGACCTTCATGACGGCGGCGCGCGGCGGGGACCTGGCCCGACTGGAAGGACTCCTGACGGCCGACGTCCGGTTCGTGTCGGACGGCGGCGGCGTGGTCAGCGCGGCGCTGCGGCCGATCCTGGGCCGGGAGAAGGTGGCCCGTTTCGCGATCGGGGTGCTCAAGAAGTTCGCCGGGGACCTGCCGGTCGGCGTCGCGGAGATCAACGGGGTACCGGCGCTGCTCTTCGGCGACACGGCCGTTCTCCTCGTGGAGTTCGAGAACGGGCTGGTCAGCGAGGTCAGGACGGTACTGAACCCGGAGAAGCTGGAATTCCTCCAGCGGCAGCTGTCACATTCCTGAGGGCCGTCCGGTCTCCGCTGAGGAAAGAACCACATCGGCGAAAGGCGGACCTCATGAGCACCATCCTCGTCACCGGCGGCACCGGCACCCTCGGCGTACTGGTCGTGGACCGGCTCCGCGACGCGGGACACGACGTCCGCGCGCTGAGCCGGCACGCCCCGGAGTACCCGGTCGACCTTCGGAACGGCAGCGGGCTGGACGCGGCGATGGCGGGCGCGGAGGTGGTGGTGCACTGCGCGAGCGACACGCGCGGCGGCGGCAAGGACGACGTCGCCGCCACCCGGCACCTCATCGACGCGGCCCGGCGGGCGGGGACCGTCACCAACATCGTCTACATCTCGATCGTCGGGGTGGACGTGGTGCCGCTCGGCTACTACCGGACGAAGCTGCGGGTCGAGCGGCTGCTGGAGGAGTCCGGGCTGGGCCTGACCGTACTGCGCACCACGCAGTTCCACGACCTGGTGGCGCAGGTGGTGGAGACGACGGCGAAGCTGCCGCTGGTCGCGCCGGTGCCGGGTGGGGTACGGGTCCAGCCGATCGCCGTCGACGAGGTGGCGGACCGCCTGGCGGAACTGGCGGTCCCGACCCCGTCGGGCCGGGTCACGGACATGGGCGGCCCGGAGATCCACACCCTGCCCGACCTGGCCCGCACCTACCTGGAGGCGACGGGCCGCCACCGCCGGGTGATCCCCGTCCCCCTGGCGGGCAAGGCCTACGCGGGCTTCAAGCGCGGCGGTCACCTGACCCCGTCCCACGCGGTGGGCCGCGGAACGTTCGCGGAATTCGCGGAGCGAGCGGCGGGGACGGCTGCGGATGCGGCTGCGGCTGCGGCTGCGGCTGCGGCTCGGCGGGGTCGGTAGGGGCGGGGCGGGGGCTTCGGGGGCGGGAGCTGCCGGGGCGGTGGTCAGTGACGTGTGTGGGGGTTTCCCGTCAGTCCCATCGTCTCTCCGGGTCGGACCGGTCCCTCAAGGGCGCTCCTCCTTCGTCGTCGCGTCGCTTCGCGATGGCCTTCGGCCACCCTTGACCGACCGTCCCGCCCCGGACATACGAAGACTGTCGGGAAGCCCCCAAAAGGACGAGCCGGTCGAAGGTCTGAGGGGCGGGGACATCACAGACCCCTCGACCCTGCTCCGGTGGGGGCGATGCCGAGACGGGGCCATGACGGCCACCTGCCGGGTCGGGTGGGGCGCGCCCGATCGCTACGCGCTCCTCACCTCTCAGCGACCGACGACCGTCCTTGGCCGGACATAGGCCGCCCACGCTTCCGTGCGCTTCTCGCTCTCAGCGTCCGACGGCCGTCTGTGGCCGGTCATAGGCCGCCCACCAGCCACATGTTCCTCGAAGACGGCGTCCGACGGCAGGTGGGTCCACCCGGTCGGATCGTGGGTCCTCGTCGACGACGTGCGGCCGTCGTCCGGGGCGAGAAGGGCGTGGACTTCGGCTGTTCCGTCGTGGATGCGGGTCAGCGCGCACGGGTGTCCCGTAAGGTCGGAGGTTTGCCCCTGTTGCCCCGCTTTGGGGATGGGTTGATGGTGCCGGGTCCGTGCTGACCCGGATCCACCACTGGCCTGCCGAGCTGTCGGCCGTCCGCCCCTCTCGTCAACCCTTGACGGCCGTCGGTCCCGGTCGCCGAGAAGCGTTCAAGATTGATGGCGGCCTATGCCCGGCCCCGGTCGGGCTGCAGGCGCCTCGGACGGGGGAGCGTCTGCGGGTCGTGGGCGGCCTATGTCCGACCCGGTGAGCCTGCGGGCGCTTGCAATGGGAAGCGCCCATGTGGCCTGGGCGGCCTATGTCCAGCCACGGACGGTCGTCGGACGCTGAGAGGTGAGGAGCGCGTAGCGATCGGGCGCGCCCCACCGACCTGGAAGGCCTCCTAGGAGCCCGTCTCGGGGCCGTGCTCATCCGGAGCAGGGTCGGGCATCTCTGATCGCCCCGTCCCGGAAAGAATCGGCCGGCTCGTTCTTTTGGGGGTTTCCCGGCAGTCTTCGTG
>NZ_JBICYT010000070.1:0-20940 GCF_043201215.1 Streptomyces sp. NPDC048331
CTCGGTGGCCCGGGGGGCCGCCCAGCGGCCGGGTCTCCCAGCCCCGCCGGCCCCGCCGCCCCCCCCGCCCGGGGGGGGGGCGGGGGGGGGGCGGGGGGGGCCCCCCCCCCCCCACGGCCGTTCCCGTCGTCACCGCACGCGCTGCGCCGCTACGCCGCAGCCGCTACGAGCCGAGGATGGTGGTGAGGAACTCCCCCGTCCAGGCCAGCAGTTCCCGCCCGACCACCGGCTTGCCGCCGATCTTGCCCGCCTTGGGGCGCGGGACCAGCACCTGCGAAGTGGCGGGCTTGAGCACCGTCCCCGGGTAGAGCCGCTTGAGCCGCAGCTCCTGCGACTCACGCAACTCCACCGGCCCGAACCGGATGTTGTTGCCCTGGAGGGTGATGTCCCCGACCCCGCAGGCCCGGGCCAGCATCCGCAGCCCGGCCACCAGCAGCAGGTTCTCCACCGGCTCCGGCAGCTTGCCGTAGCGGTCGGTGAGCTCCTCCCGTACGGCCTTGATGTCGGCCTCGGAGGTGGCGGAGGCGATGGACCGGTACGCCTGGAGGCGCAACCGCTCGCCCGGCGCGTAGTCGTGCGGGACGTGCGCGTCGACCGGCAGCTCGATCTTGACCTCCAGCGGCGGCTCCTCCTCCACCTGGCCCTCGACGGCGGCCCGGTAGTCGGCCACGGCCTCGCCGACCATGCGGATGTAGAGGTCGAAGCCGACCCCCGCGATATGACCGGACTGCTCGCCGCCGAGCAGATTGCCCGCGCCGCGGATCTCCAGGTCCTTCATCGCCACGTACATGCCCGCGCCCATCTCGGTGTGCTGGGCGATCGTCGCGAGGCGCTCGTGCGCCGTCTCCGTCAGCGGCTTCTCCGGCGGGTACAGGAAGTACGCGTACCCGCGCTCGCGGCCGCGCCCGACGCGTCCGCGCAGCTGGTGCAGCTGGCTCAGACCGAAGTTGTCGCCGCGCTCCACGATCAGGGTGTTGGCGTTGGAGATGTCGATGCCCGACTCGACGATCGTGGTCGAGACGAGCACGTCGAACTTCTTCTCCCAGAAGTCGACGACGACCTGCTCCAGGGCCTGCTCCGTCATCTGGCCGTGGGCCGTCGCGATCCGCGCCTCGGGCACGATCTCGCGCAGCTTGGCGGCCGCCCGGTCGATGGACTCCACCCGGTTGTGGATGTAGAAGCACTGGCCCTCGCGCAGCAGCTCGCGGCGGATGGCCGCGCCGATCTGCTTCTCCTCGTACGGGCCGACGAAGGTGAGCACCGGATGCCGCTCCTCCGGCGGGGTGGTGATCGTCGACATCTCGCGGATGCCGGTCACCGCCATCTCCAGGGTGCGCGGGATCGGGGTCGCGGACATCGTGAGCACGTCGACGTTGGCACGCAGCTTCTTCAGCTGCTCCTTGTGCTCCACGCCGAACCGCTGCTCCTCGTCGACGATGACCAGGCCCAGGTCCTTGAACCTCGTCTCCTGCGAGAACAGCCGGTGGGTACCGATGACCACGTCCACCGAGCCCTCGTGGAGTCCCTCCAGGGTGGCCTTGGACTCGCTCTCGCTCTGGAAGCGCGAGAGCGCCTTCACCTTGACGGGGAACTGGCTGTAGCGCTCGGAGAAGGTGCCGAAGTGCTGCTGCACCAGCAGGGTCGTCGGGACGAGCACGGCGACCTGCTTGCCGTCCTGGACCGCCTTGAAGGCGGCGCGCACGGCGATCTCGGTCTTGCCGTAGCCGACGTCGCCGCAGATCAGCCGGTCCATCGGGACCGACTTCTCCATGTCCTCCTTGACCTCGGCGATGGTGGTGAGCTGGTCGGGCGTCTCCGCGTACGGGAAGGCGTCCTCCAGTTCGCGCTGCCAGGGGGTGTCCGGGCCGAAGGTGTGGCCGGGGGCCGCCATGCGCGCGCTGTAGAGCTTGATGAGGTCGGCGGCGATCTCCTTGACCGCCTTCTTCGCGCGCGCCTTGGTCTTGGTCCAGTCGGCGCCGCCGAGCCGGTGCAGGGTCGGGGCCTCGCCACCGACGTACTTGGTGACCTGCTCCAGCTGGTCGGTGGGGATGTAGAGCCGGTCGCCGGGCTGCCCGCGCTTGGCCGGCGCGTACTCCACGAGCAGGTACTCGCGGGTGGCGCCCTGGACCGTGCGCTGGACCATCTCGACGTAGCGGCCGACGCCGTGCTGCTCGTGGACGATGTAGTCGCCGGCCTCCAGGGTCAGCGGGTCGATCGTCTTGCGGCGCCGGGTCGGCATCCGGCCGAGGTCCTTGGTGGCGGTGCGCTGACCGGTCAGATCGGTCTCGGTGAGGACGGCCAGGCGCAGCACCGGGTCGACGAACCCGTTGTCGATCGAACCACAGGCGACGTGCACCAGGCTCGGCTCCAGGGCGCGCAGCTCCGGCTCCAGCCGGGCCGCGATGCCCTCGCCGCCGAGCACCTCGACCGTCCGGGCGGCCGGGCCGTGGCCCTCGGTGAGGTAGACGGTGTGCCAGCCGTCGGCGATCCAGCCCTTGGTGTCGGCCAGGGCCCGGGCGGTGTCGCCGCGATAGGCCTCCGGGGCGTGCATGCCGAGCTTCAGGGTGTCGCCGCCGCCCGCGGTCTCGTCGGCGGCGAAGGGGGACACCGACCACCACATCATGTCCAGCTCGCGGGCCCGGTCGCGGACGTCGGCGATCCCGCGCAGCGAGGCCGCGCCGACGTCGATGGGGGCCTCGCCGCCGCCCGCGGTGGCCGCCCAGGAGGCCATCAGGAACTCCTGGCTGGTCGCCACGAGGTCGGCGGCCCGGGTACGGACCCGCTCCGGGTCGCACACCACGGCCATCGACCCCGCGGGCAGTACGTCGATCAGCAGTTCCATCTCGTCGACGAGGACCGGGGCGAGGGACTCCATGCCCTCCACGGCGATCCCCTCGGCGATCTTGTGCAGGAGCTCGCCGAGTTCGGGGTGGGCCTCGGCGAGGGCCGCGGCCCGCTCCCGTACCGCGTCGGTCAGCAGCAGCTCGCGGCAGGGCGGGGCCCACAGCCCGTGCTCGGCGATCTCCAGCGAGCGCTGGTCGGCGACCTTGAAGTAGCGGATCTCCTCGACCTCGTCGCCCCAGAACTCGATGCGCAGCGGGTGTTCCTCGGTGGGCGGGAACACGTCGAGGATGCCGCCGCGCACGGCGAACTCCCCGCGCTTCTCGACGAGCTCGACCCGCGCGTACGCGGCCGCTGCCAGCGCCTCGGTGATCTCGCCGAGGTCGGCGCCGCCGCCTTGGCGCAAGCTGACCGGGACCAGCTCCCCGAGCCCCTTGACCTGCGGCTGGAGCACGGAACGGATGGGGGCGACGAGCACGCTCACGGGGCCCGCGGCCGGGTCGTCCTTGCTGGGGTGGACCAGGCGGCGCAGGACGGCGAGCCGGCGGCCCATGGTGTCGCTGCGCGGGCTGAGCCGCTCGTGCGGGAGCGTCTCCCAGGACGGGTAGTCCACCACCTCGTCGGGCGGCAGCAGCGAGCGCAGCGCCGCGGCCAAATCCTCGGCCTCGCGCCCGGTGGCGGTGACCGCCAGCACGGTCCGGCCGGTCTGCCGGGCCAGCGCGGCGATCGCGAAGGGCCGCGCGGCGGCGGGGCCGACGAGGTCCACGTGCATGCGCTTGCCGTCCCCGGCCGCGGTGACCGCCTCGGCGAGGGCGGCATCACGGGTGACGGCGTCGAGCAGTCCGTGCAGGCTCATGAAGAGGCTTTCCGTCCGGTGAGGGTCTGGAGTCTGAAGGTGTGCGGTGCGGGTGCGGGGGCAACGCGAAGGGCCCGACACGTCGCACGGGCCGGGGGTTCCACCCTACGACGACGCCCCACGCGCCGCTTTACGATGTTCGTGTTGTGACTGTCCGAGCTCGCCGCGTCGTCTTCCGCCGGGGAGACGACTTTCCCCGGAGGAGCACGAGTCCGTGACGAGCGATGCGATAGCCCGCCCGGCGCCGGTGGTACCGGCAACCGACCGACGGGGCCGGTACGCGTGGGCTCCGCCCTGGCTGGTGGCCGCCGGGTTGTTCCTCGTCTACCTCGTACTGTCCGTCGGGCGGTTCCGGCGGATGGACTGGGCCTCCTGGGACCTCGGGATCTTCGAGCAGGCGATCCGCGCGTACGCGCACCTCCAGGCGCCCGTCGTCGACCTGAAGGGACCGGGGGCCAACATCCTCGGCGACCACTTCAGCCCGATCATCGCGCTCGTCGCCCCCGTCTACCGGATCTTCCCGGGGCCCCTCACCCTGCTGGTCGTGCAGTCCGCGCTGTTCGCGCTGTCCGCCGTGCCCGTCACCCGGGCCGCCGTACGCTTCCTCGGCCGGCCCCGCGGCATCGCCGTCGGCATCGCGTACGGGCTGTCCTGGGGCATCCAGCGGGCCGTCGAGTTCGACTTCCACGAGATCGCCTTCGCGGTGCCGCTGCTGGCCTTCGCGCTGGAGGCGGTCCTCGCCCGGCGGTGGCGGGCCGCCCTGCTGTGGGGGCTGCCGCTGGTCCTCGTCAAGGAGGACCTCGGCTTCACGCTGGCCGCGCTGGCCGTGGTGGTGGCCTGGCGGGCCCGCGCCGGCAACCGCCGGATCACCGTGGCCGCGCTCGGCGTCGCCGCCGCGGCCTGCGTCTTCGCCGTCCTGGTGTTCACCGTGTTCATACCGGCCTTCGCCACCGCGGGCTACGGCTACTGGGACAAGATCGACGGGGCGGGTCCGCTCGGCGGCGTCGGCACCAAGCTCACCACCCTGGCGTGGGTGCTGATCCCCACCTCCGGGCTGCTCGCGCTGCGCTCGCCGCTGCTCCTGGTGGCCGCGCCCACCCTCGGCTGGCGCTTCCTGTCCGGGGACGACCACTACTGGTCCACCGACTGGCACTACAGCGCCGTCCTCATGCCCGTGGTGGCGCTCGCCCTGGTCGACGCGATCGACACCGTCCGGCGCGGCGAGCGGCCCTGGCTGCGCTCGTACGCCCTGCAGCTGCCGACCGCCGTCCTGGCAGCCGCCCTCGCCCTGAGCGCGACCGCGATGCCGACCGCCAAGCTCGCGGAGGCCCGTACGTACGAGAAGCCCGAGCGGGTCACGGCCATCGAGCGGCTCCTGGACCGGATCCCCGACGGGGCGACCGTGGAGGCCGACACCACCCCGCTGACCCGGCTCACCTCCCGCTGCCGCGTGCTGTGGATCGGCGGCAGCAAGGGCGTGGTGCCCGACTGGATCACCATCGACAACTCGTCCAAGTGGGCCGGCGAGGACCCGACCGACTACGCCCACCAGCTCCACCCGGGCGAGCGGTACACCCTGGTGGGCGAGGCCGCCGGCATCGTGCTGATGCAGCGGCAGTGACCGAGGGGCCGGCCCGGACCGGCCCCGGGAACGACGCCGGTCCGGAACCCTGAGGTCCCGGACCGGCATTCCCCCGAACGAACGCGGGCCGGTTACTCGCTCGCGATCGCGTTCAGTACGTTCATCCGCCCTGCCCGGAAGGCCGGGACCAGTGCGGCGAACAGGCCCACGAAGGCCGAGGCGGCGAACACCCCGAGGATCGTCGGCCACGGGATCTCCAGCACCTTGAGGCCTTCGAGCGCGAGCAGCTGCTGCGCCGTCGCGCCCCAGCCCATGCCCAGCCCGAGGCCGAGCAGGGCGCCGAAGAGGGCGATGACCACCGACTCCAGGCGGATCATGCGGCGCAGCTGGCGGCGGGAGAGGCCGATGGCGCGCATCAGGCCGATCTCGCGGGTGCGCTCGACCACCGAGAGGGCCAGGGTGTTCACCACACCCAGCACCGCGACGACGATCGCGAGGCCGAGCAGCCCGTAGACCATGTTCAGCAGCTGGCCGACCTGGTCCTTCAGGGCCTGCTTGTAGTCGGCCTGGTTGCGCACCTTGTACTGCGGGTACTCGGCCAGGGCCGCCTTGACCGACGTGTACGCGGCGGAGTCGGACCGACCGTCCTCGGCCGTGGCCAGCATCATGAAGGGCAGCGGCATCCGGTCCGCCGGCACGTTCGCCCGCGCGGTCTCGGTGCTGATGTACTTCATGCCCTTGTCGAGGTTGCCCTCGTCACTGGTGATCGCCGCGACCTTCAGCGCGACCGTCTTGCCGCCGGTGAAGGCGACCTTGATCTCGTCACCGGTCTTGATGCCGTGCGCGGTGGCGTAGAGGGAGCCGACCGACATGGAGCCGGCGCCGTAGGCGGCCGCGTGTTCGCCGGCCGTCATCTTGCGCCGGATGTCCTTGGCGTACGTCGGGTCGGTCGCGCCGAGGTCGGTCTTCTCGGTGGTGCCGTCGGGCGCGGTGAGCGTGGCCTCCAGCTGGCGGTAGGCGGTGACGTGGTCGAGGCCGGCGGTGGCGCGCAGGGCCTGCTCGGCCTGCGGCAGCACGGGCTGGCCGGACTCGGAGGCGACGATGTAGTCCGCGCCGACCGACTTGTCGAGCTCGTCGGTGGCGGATGCCACCATCGAGGAGCCCACCACGGACAGGCAGGCGACCAGCGCCAGGCCGATCATCAGCGCGGCGGCGGTGGCGCCGGTGCGGCGCGGGTTGCGCAGGGCGTTGCGCTCGGCGAGCCGGCCCACGGACCCGAAGGGCCGCAGGACCACACCGGAGAGCACCCGCACCACGCCCGCGGCGAGCAGCGGGCCGATCACGATGAAGCCGATGAGGCTGAGGACGACACCCAGGCCCAGCCACATCGATCCGGGTCCGGCCTTCTCGGCGGCCGTGGCGAGGTAGAGCGCCGCGCCGCCGATGCCGGTGAGGACCAGGCCGAGGACGGCGCGGACGACGCCGGCCTTCTTGTCGCCCGGGGTGCCGGACTCGCGCAGCGCCGCCATCGGCGAGACCTTGCCGGCCCGGCGGGCCGGGATGAAGGCGGAGACGACGGTGACGACGACGCCGAGGACGATGCCGACGACGGGCGTGGTCCAGGCGACCGTCAGGTCGTCGGTGGACAGGTGCATGCCCATCTGGCCCATGAGGGCCATCAGGCCGACGGCCAGGCCCACGCCGGCGGCGACGCCCAGGACCGAGCCGACCACGCCGAGCAGGAAGGCCTCGACGACCACGGACTTGAGGACCTGTCCGCTGTCGGCGCCGATGGCACGCATCAGGCCGATCTCGCGGGTCCGCTGGGCCACCAGCATCGAGAAGGTGTTGAAGATCAGGAAGATGCCGACGAGGAAGGCGATGCCGGCGAAGCCGAGCATCACGTACTTCATGACGTCGAGGAAGGAGCCGACGTCCTTGCGGTTGGCGTCCGCGGCTTCCTTCGCGGTCTGGAGCTTGTACGTGTCCGCGCCGGCTGCCTTGAGAGCGCTCGCGACGTTCTGCTTGAGCTGCTCGTCGCTCACCCCGTCCTTGGCGGTGACGTTGACGTGCGTGAAGGAGTCGGGGGAGCCGAGCAGCGACTTCTGCGCGGTGGCCGTGTCGAAGTAGACGACGGCCGCGCCCGGGTTGGTCACGGTGAAGGCGGCGATACCGGTGATCCTGGCGCGGATGTCGCCGGTGATGGCGATCGTGCGCAGCTCGTCACCGAGCTTCAGGTGGTGCTTCTCGGCGGTGTCGGCGTCGACCATCACCTCGGTCGGGCCGCGCGGCGCGTTGCCCGAGGTGATCTTCATGGACTTGAGCTCGTTGTCGCTCCAGTTGCCCGCGATGGTCGGGGCGCCGGTGGTCGAGCCCATGTTCTCGTTCTTGGCGTCGACGACCGTCACGGACATCGACACGACGCCGCCCTCGGCGCTCTTGACGCCCTCGGCCTTGCGCACCTGCTCGACGACCGAGCCCGCCAGCGTCTCGGGACGGCCGCGGTCGGAGGTCTCCTCCCCCGCCTCGGCCTCCTTCGGGGTGACGGTCACATCGGAGTTGGTGACGGCGAAGAGCTTGTCGAAGGTGGTGTTCATGGTGTCGGTGAACACCAGGGTGCCGCAGACGAAGGCGACGGAGAGCATGACCGCGACGGCGGAGAGCGCCATCCGCCCCTTGTGGGCGACGAAGTTGCGCCGCGAGGTCTTCAGGACGGTGTTGCTCACGAGGTCCGCCCGCGTGCGTCGAAGTCCTTCATACGGTCGAGGACCTGGTCGGCCGTGGGACCGTACATCTCGTCGACGATCCGGCCGTCGGCCAGGAAGATGACGCGGTCCGCGTACGAGGCCGCCACCGGGTCGTGCGTGACCATGACAATCGTCTGGCCGAGTTCGTCCACCGAGCGGCGCAGGAAGCCGAGGACCTCGGCGCCCGCCCTGGAGTCCAGGTTTCCGGTCGGCTCGTCACCGAAGATGATCTGCGGGCGGGCGGCGAGGGCGCGGGCGACCGCCACGCGCTGCTGCTGCCCGCCGGAGAGTTCGGTCGGGCGGTGCTTGAGCCGGCCCGCGAGGCCCACGGTCTCCACGACCCGGTTCAGCCACTCCGCGTCCGGCTTGCGGCCCGCGATGTCCATGGGGAGCGTGATGTTCTCCAGGGCGTTCAGCGTGGGCAGCAGGTTGAAGGCCTGGAAGATGAAGCCGATCCGGTCGCGGCGCAGCTGCGTGAGCTTCTTGTCCTTCAGCCCGGTGATCTCGGTGTCGTCCAGGTGGATCTGGCCGCTGGTCACCGTGTCGAGACCGGCGAGGCAGTGCATCAGGGTGGACTTGCCGGAGCCGGAGGGGCCCATGATCGCGGTGAACTGGCCGCTCATGATGTCCACGTCGACCTCGGCGAGGGCCACGACCCGCGTCTCCCCGGAGCCGTAGGCCTTGACGACCTTCCGCGCCCGGGCCGCGACGGCAGCATGCCCTCCAGTACCCCCGTGCCTGGTTTCGGTCATTGCCGTTGTCACGGTCTTTCTCCCTCTTCGAATGCGTACGTCTGCGTCGGTGCCTGCGTCGCCGTCATGAAGTCTCCGCCGGGCGGCAGCTCGGCGCGCTGGTGCTCATCGCCGTATCCGCCCGGGGGTTAACCCCACCCCCCGGCCTCTGGTGCGTAGGTTCCAGTCAAGAGCGCGTCGGGGCCGCTCACCTCCTCCGCCGGGAGGAACGGCCCCTGGCCCGTAGTGCGGAGGGACCCCTAGGGGATCTGCACCCTTCGGCGTACCGACCCTGAGGGATACCGCCCGGCCGGTGGCGGTGAGATGGTGTTCCCCGCGGTTACGTGCAGGGGGAAGGAATCTCGGTGGCATCGGCGGAGAGCACGGGCGCGAGCCCGGACGGCATACCTTCGGGGCCCGCGGCCGAGACACCCGTTCCAGCCGGCAAGGCGACCGGCGGCGGGCCCGCGGACAGGCCGGCCGCCCGGCCGCCGACCCCGGTGGTCGCCTCCCTGATGCTCGGCATGGCCCTGGTGGCCCTGGACAGCACGATCGTGGCCACCGCCGTCCCGCAGATCGTGGGCGAGCTCGGCGGGTTCTCGGTCTTCTCCTGGCTCTTCTCCGGCTATCTGCTCGCGGTGACCGTCACCCTGCCCGTCTACGGGAAGCTGTCCGACACCTTCGGCCGCAAGCCGGTCCTGCTCTTCGGCATCGGCCTCTTCCTCGTCGGTTCGCTGCTGTGCGCGTCCGCCTGGAACATGGCCGCCCTCATCGCCTTCCGCATCGTGCAGGGCCTGGGCGGCGGCGCCCTCCAGGGCACGATCCAGACCCTGGCCGCCGACCTGTACCCGCTCAAGGAACGGCCGCGGATCCAGGCCCGGATGTCCAGCGTCTGGGCCACCTCGGCCGTGGCCGGCCCGGCGCTCGGCGGGCTGCTGGCCTCCTACGCGCACTGGCGCTGGATCTTCCTGATCAACCTGCCGCTGGCCGGCCTCGCCCTGTGGATGATCGCCCGTCACCTGACCGAGCCCGTACGGTCCCCCGGCCGCCGGGGACCGGTCGACTGGGCGGGGGCGCTCGCCGTCTTCGCCTGCGGCGGGCTGCTGCTCTTCGCCCTCGTCCAGGGCGGGGTCGCCTGGCCCTGGCTCTCCGCTCCCTCGCTCGGGCTGCTGGGCGCGAGCGCGCTGCTCGCCGTCGTCGTGGTCCGGGTGGAACGCCGGGCCGAGGAGCCGATCCTGCCCGGCTGGGTGTGGCGCCGGCGCACCATCGCCGCCGTCAACCTGGCGATGGGGGCGCTCGGCCTGCTGATGGTCGCGCCGATGGTCTTCATGCCGACCTACGCGCAGTCCGTACTGGGCCTCGGCCCCGTCGGCGCCGGCCTGGTCATGTCGGTGATGACCCTGAGCTGGCCCGTCACCGCCGCCTGCAGCCAGCACGTCTACCGGCGCATCGGATTCCGTGACACCGCGGCCGTCGGGATCGCGCTCGCCGCGGTGATCCTCTTCTCCTTCACCCTGTTGCCGTATCCGGCCCGGCCCTGGCAGCCCGCGCTGATCATGCTGCTGCTGGGCGGCGCCCTCGGCCTCTTCCAGCTTCCGCTGATCGTCGGGGTCCAGTCCACCGTGGGCTGGGGCGAGCGCGGGACCACCACCGCCTCGGTGCTGTTCTGCCGGCAGGTCGGCCAGAGCGTGGGCGCCGCCCTGCTCGCGGCCGTGGCCAACGCCACCATCGCCGCGCGCCTGACGGACGCCCCCGTACCCGGCCTCCCGGAGCACCTGGACGACGTGGCGAAGGCGCTGGACCACCCGGAGCTGCTGCCCGCTGCCGCCGCCGGCTACCTGCGGGAGGCGGTGGCCGCCGCAGTGGAGCACATCTTCCTCGGCGCGACGGCGGCCGCCGTGGCCGCGCTGCTGGTCCTGCTGCTGGTGGCGCCCCGCCGGTTCCCCGTCCTGCCGGAACTGCGCGAAGAGGATTGAGGGTTGTCCCACAGGCGGTACGCGGAAAGTCGCCTTGTCATGGCCGGGCCAGTGGGTAACCCTCGTGCCAGGACCGTTTCCGGGGGGACGACGACATGGCATCCGCACTCTGCGCACTCGCGTTACTGGCCGCGCTGGCCGGCCCGATATGCCTGCGGCTGCGCCGCAGCCCGGGCTTCATCACCGGCCGCGACGGCCGCCTGTCCACCTCGACGGCGCTCGCCCTCGCCTGGACGGTGATCCTGCTCTGGCTGCTGCTGGCGATCCTCGGCTACGGGCTCACGGCGGGCGGTGGCATCGCGTACTTCCGCGGCGCCGACGGCCCCCTGTCCACCCTGACGACGGTGTACCTGCCACTGCTCGGCGGCCCGTACGTGGCCCTGATCGCCGCGAAGGCGGTCGTCGGCCTGCGCGTGGAGCACGGCTCCATGGCCAAGCCCGCCGCGAAGCCGACGACGTCGGGCCGGCGGCCGCTGCGGGAGCTGATCGCGAACGACAGCGGACGCACCGATCTGGTGGACCTCCAGTACGTCGCCCTCAGCGTGGTCACCATGCTGTACGTGGTGTTGTTCTACCTCGCGGACGTGGGCGGCGGACTCCCGCGCCTGCCCGCCGAGATGTGGGCCCTGACCGGCGCCCCGGCGGGCGCGTACCTGATCAACAAGATGGCCGTGCGCGCCAACCCGGTGATCACGCACGTCGCCCTGGAGGACGGCCGCCTGACGGTCGAGGGCGGCGGTTTCCAACCGGACCCGACGGGCCCGCCCACCCTCCTCACCGTCGACGACACCCCGCTCCCGACCGTGATCGACCCCCTGACGGGCGCCCTCACCGGCACCCTCCCGGCCCCGGGGACACCTCCGTTCACGGTGGTCGTCACGGCGCGCGGCCTGCGCAGCGACCCGTACCGCTACGAGCCCGGGGCGAAGCTCGCCGCCCCGGGCCGGCAGCAGCCGGCGGGCTGACCCGTGCCGTCGCTCCTGGAGCCGTCCTGGCGCGCACCCTGGCGGACATGGCTCCTGCCCGCGCACACCCGTGACCGGTACGCCGAGATCCCCACGGCCTACGGCACGTACACGCTGTTCCGGGAACCGGGCCCGCGACCGACCGCCGACGCCGAGGCCGAGGCCTGGGAGCGGTGGCAGTTCCTCCTCGGCGGTGAGACCGTCCTGGAGATGGACGATGCCGCGCTGCCGTGGCAGGGCATCCGCAAGCGGCTGCGCCGCGGCGTCCGCGGCCGCCTCGACGGCGTGCCCTTCACGGCCCGCGCCACGGGCCGGTCACTGCTGCCGAGCCGCCGGGGCATCCGGTTCGCCCTCGACGACGGGCGCACCCTGACGTTCACGGCGCGCCCCTCCCACCTGCGCCTCGTCCGGACCGGCGACGGCAAGGAGGAGGAGGTCGCACGTACCCGCGCCGGCGACTGGGAGACGCACCGGCCGGACCGGGGCGAACTGGCCCTCCTGTGCTTCGTCACCGTCTCGGGCGTGGACCAACTGCTCCGGTCTCCGCTCCTGGAGATCTTCTAGTCCCCGATCACTCCCCCTTCAGTCCCCCCTTCAGTCCCCGCTTCAGTCCCCCTTGTGGCGGGCGTAGTAGCGGGCCACCCGGGCCCGGTTGCCGCAGACCGACGCCACGCACCAACGGCGCCGGGGGTGCGCCGGCAGGAAGAGCAGCACGCAGTCGTGGGCCTCGCACGCGCGCACCTGCCCCACCCGAGGGTCCGTCAGCAATTCCGCGACCGCCTCGGCCAGTTCCGCCGCGAGCCGCCGGGCCGGATCCGCCGACCGGTGCGCGGCGGCGGCGATCCCGCCCTCCCCGGTCCAGGTCAGCACCTGGTGCGACGGGGCCCCGGCCAAGGCCTCGTTCAGCGCGGCGAGCGCCCCGGCCGGGGGCCGCTCACCGCGCCGCACGGCGTCGAGCGCCGGGCGCGCGGCCGCCCGTAGGGCCTGTACGGCGGCCACCTCGGCCCCGCCCACGACATCGACGGGGGTCAGCCGCCCGGCCTGCGCGGCCAGCCAGTCCGTGAGCCCCGCCGGGTCGGCGACGAGGTCGCCCGTGGCGGCCTCGGTGTTGAGGAGGTCCAGCGCGAGGGGCTCACCGGTGAGCGGGAAGGTCACTGTCACCCAACTAATGCTACTGCAATCACTTGACCCATTAGCGATCACCGGTGAGACTAATGGAAACAAAGACGCAGGAGGCATGTGATGACCGCTCGTCGCACCATTCCCACCATCCGGCACCGCACCGTCGACGTGGACGGGGTCCGCGTCGCCTACCGCGAGAGCGGCCCCGCCGACGGCCCCGTACTGCTGCTCCTGCACGGCTTCCCCACCGCCTCGCACCAGTTCGCCCGCCTGATGGACGCCCTCGGCGACACCCCGTACCGCCTGATCGCCCCCGACTACCCCGGCTTCGGCCGCACCGAGACGCCGGCCGGGTTCACGTACACCTTCGACCGGCTCGCCGACATCGTGGAGGGCTTCACCGACGCCCTCGGCCTGGACCGCTTCGCCCTGTACGTCTTCGACTTCGGCGCCCCGGTCGGGCTACGGCTCGCCGCACGCCGGCCGCAGCGGGTGACCGGCCTGATCGTCCAGAACGGCAACGCCTACGAGGAGGGCCTCTCGGACGCGGCCCGCGAGTTCGCCGGACTCCGCCGCGAGGTGCCCGGCGACGAGGAGCGGGTCCGGGGTCTCTTCGGCCTGGAGGGCACCCGCTTCCAGTACGAGACCGGCGTCGCCGACACCGACCTCCTCTCCCCCGACAGCTGGACCCTCGACGTACGTCACCTCGGCCTGCCGGGCCGCGCCGACGCCCAGGCCGACCTGGCCTTCGACTACGCCTCGAACTTCGCCCACTACCCCGCCTGGCAGGCCTGGCTCCGCGCCGCCCGGATCCCGGTGCTGGTCGTCTGGGGCGCGGGCGACCCCTTCTTCACCCCGGCGGGCGCGAAGGCCTACCTCCGCGACGCGCCGGACGCCGAGGTCCACATCTTCGAGGGCGCGGGCCACTTCGCCCTGGAGACCCACCTTCCGCGGATCGCCCCACTGATCGAGGACTTCCTGACCCGGCTCCGTCCGACGGTCACGGCCACCGACCGCGAGGGAACGGTCACCGCCGCGCGGTGAATCCGTAACGGAGCGTCAGGAACGGCTGTCCGCAGGACGCTTGGGGAGACAGGGCAGTTGCTCAATCCGTCGGCACACGGCGGCCGAGATGCGCACCGCCCGCAACAGGGCGAGAACCCACGCCCTCGGAGCCGCGGCCGGCGTCCCGCGGAGCCCCGCGCCGAGCGAGCCCGACCGCGATCGCGAGCAGAGCCCCACCACGAGCCCGAGCGGCAGTGCGGGCACGGTGACCTGCTCGTCACGATCGGGCCGAAGGAGAAGGCGTACGCGGGCCTGTTCCCCTACCGGGGCAGCGAGAAGCCCGTCCCGGTCGAAGCGGTGTCCATCGGCCACCAGGACCGCGCCCTCGGCAGCAACAAGAAGTCGGCGATGCCGGACGTCGCCCTGTCCGAGGAGATCGGCTCCCTCGGCGTCGGAACCAATGCCCGGGTCACCCACCAGCACCGCGACCTCGGCTCGATCGAAGACTTCCTGTCCCGATCCGGCGCGGACCAGCGTGTGCCGCATGGCTGACATGAAGATCGAGCGCTACCGCCATGACACGGTCGAGCTGAAGGCCGGCGAACTGCGCTCAGCGCTCGCCGGGTTGCCCGCCGAAGCTCGGGTACGGATCGATGTGCCGCCGAGTCCGAGGTCCGATGACATGCGCGACTCGGTCCACTCGGGAGGCAACCACTTCGTGGTGAGTGGAGTCGTCCTGAACGACGTCGAGTACCTCACGGACGGCGAGGTCGTCCTTCAGGCGGACTTCTCCTCCGATTGGTACGTCCGTCCGGTCGACCCGGACAGCGAGGCCTGACCCGCCCGGCCCGAGACGTCGGTGTACGGGCGGGCCGGGCCCGACGCGATCCGGAAGAGACGGCCTTGGGCCTGTCTTTCGGATCAGGCCCTAGCCCTCGGCCGGAGCCCGGCCCGTCAGGGCCGCCAGGCTGGAGCGGACGTGGTTCATGTGCGCCCGCATTTCCTCCGCCGCCTCCTCGTGCTCCCGCAGGATCCCCCGCGTCTCCCGCCCGATCCGCTCCTCCGCCACCCGCGCCGCCGCGACCAGCTCGGCCGCCCGGGCCTCCGCGTCCTCCTGCCCGTGCCGCGCCGACTCCTCCGACTCGGCGAAGTCCCTCCGGGCCTCAGCCAGGCGGGCCTCGACGTGCCGCTCCAGCTCCGACAGGCGCGCCTCCAGGTCCGCCTCCCGCTCCGCCAGCTCCCGCTCCGCCGCCTCCCGGCGTTCCGCCTGCTCCTGCTCGCGCTCCGCCCGCTCCGCCTCCGCCCGGCGCCGCGTCTCCGCCGCCACGGCCGACGCCTGCGCCCGCCACTGCGCCGTGTCCTCCCGCGCCCCCGCCCGCACGTCGTCCGCCTCGCGCTGCGCCCGCAACAGCCCTTGCCGGGCCCGGACCTCCGTCTGTTCGCGCACCGCCTCCGCATCGCCCCGCGCGAGTTCCGCCGCCCGGTCGGCGCGCGCCTCGGCCGCGCCCAGCGTCTCCGCCGCGTCCACCCGCGCGTCCGTCCGTACGGCGTCCGCCTCCTCCTCCGCCAACAGCAGGATCCGGCGGGCCCGCTCGCTCAGCTCGTCGTACGTCTGCGGAGCCAGCGCGGAGACCGCCTCCCGCAGTCGCGCCGCCTCCGCCTCCATCTGCTTGGCCAGGACCGTCAGCCGCGCCACCCGCTCCCAGGCCTCGTCCCGGCTCCCGGAGAGTCGGGCGAGATACCGATCGACCTCTTCCATGCGGTAGCCACGACCGCGCACGGTCGCAATGGGTGCACTCATCCTGGATGCGCCTCTCTCGCGGGGATTCCCGTCAAGGATGCGCCATTTGATCCCAGAAGCCGGAATGGCCGGGCCGAGACCTTGTTCGAAGGTCCCGACCCGGCCATCCCGCCGATCACACATTCACACGATCAGCCGATCAGAGCAGCCCGTCCCACATCTGCTCCAGCAGCACCGACCACCAGCTCTCCGGCGAGGCCAGCGCCGCACTGTCGAGCCCCGCCAGATTCGCCTGGAAATCGACCGTCCAGCGCCCCGCCTGTTCCGGCGTCAGATGCTGACGCAGCCGCCACATGTGACCCATCATCGCGAGCGACCGGACGAACTGCGGCAGGCTCGAATTCACGAACTGCGGCGGTACGGGAGCACCTCCCGGACCGCCTTCCACCGGCACCGCCACGATGTGGGCGGTCCCGTACTGGACACACAGCGCCTTGCCGAAGTCGCTGCCGACGACGAGGTACGAGCCCGCGTCCGAGGCCGGCTGCACCTGCCGCTGCTGGGCCAGCTCGGCCAGCGTCGGCACCGGCTGGCCCGGCACCGCCTGCGCCCAGAAGAACGGCCCGAAATCGACCGGCAGGCCCGCCCACATCAGCGTCTGCGCCACGATCTCCGGCACACCCTGACGGGACACCGCCCGCTGGTCGAAGCGGAACACGCCCTGCGGACCGAACGCCGCCGCCAACTCCTGCCCGATCGCCTCCAGCGGGATCGCCGGCTGCAGCGGGACCTGCGGCAGCGGCGCCCGTACCGGCGCGGGGCGCGCCGGACCGTCCGCCACCTGGTGCAGCTCGCCCTGATGGGTGAGCAGATGCCGCATGCCCTGCTGCCGGCCCGCGTGGTCCTGGCCGTACGGGGCCACGCTCGTGATCCGCACCTGCGGCCACGTCTCCCGGATCATCCGGGCGCAGTAACCGCCGGGCAGCTCGCAGGACTCCAGCTCGGTATGCAGCTCCAGCACCTGCTGCGGCGGCACGTTCATCGCGCGCAGCTCGTAGAGGATCTGCCATTCCGGGTGCGGGGTACCGGGCGCCGAGCGGCGGATGAGCTGCTGCTCGGAGCCGTCGGGCGCGCGGTAGCGGAGCACGGCCTGGTAGCCGGGGCCGACGGTGGGCGCACCGGTCGGAACCGGGGGCTGCCCGCCGGGGGCACCGGGCGCACCGGGCGGCGGTCCGGGGGGACCCGGCGGCCGACCCATGGCGGGGCCGGCCAGCATCGTGGCGGCATGGTCGATCCCGCCACCGGGCGCACCTGGAGCACCGGGGGCCGCAGGCGCACCGGGCGCGCCGGGCGGACCGGGCGGCTGCGGAACACCGGGGCCGGCCAGCATCGTGGCGGCGTGATGGGCCTCGCCACCGGGAGCACCGGGCGGACCGGGAGGCGCCGGCGGCTGACCCGTGACGGCCGGACCCGCCAACATCGTCGCCGCATGATCCAGCCCACGCCCCAACGACCCCGGAGCACCGGGCGGACCGGGCGGACCGGGCGGACCGGGCGGCTGGGGCGCACCCGCGCCGGGAGCACCGGGAGCACCGGGAGCACCGGGAGCACCGGGCGGGCCAGGAGGCGCCGGCGGTTGACCCGTGACGGCCGGACCCGCCAACATCGTCGCCGCATGATCCACCCCACGCCCCAACGACCCCGGAGCACCGGGCGGACCGGGCGGAGCCGGCGGCTGACCCGCGCCCGGAGCACCGGGCGGACCGGGCGGCTGCGGAACACCGGGGCCGGCCAGCATCGTGGCGGCGTGGTGCGCACCGCCACCGGGAGCGGCCGGCGCACCGGGCGGCCCCGGCGGCGTGGACGGGGTCGACGGCGTCGACGGCCGGGAGATCTGGGCCTTGCTGGTCGGCGCGTCCGCGATGTCACTCGCCGACGAACCACCCTCCGGACCGCCACCGGCCGCCCCACCCGGCGAACCCAGGGCGGGCACGACCGCGGTCCTCGGCAGCTGGCTGCCGCCCGGCATCAGCGTGGTCTTCGCCTCCGGGGCCACCCCGGACGACGGCGCGTCCTCCAGGTCCGACCCGGACAGCGGCGGCGCGAACACGGTCGCGGGCAGAGGCACGGACGCGTCGTCCGAACCGGAGTTCACATCGGTGCCCGCCCAGGGCGTGGCACCGATCGGCACCGCGGCGGCAGCCTCGGCCGCCGCCGGAGCCGGGGGCGTCGCCGGAACCCCGTCGTTGGCCGTGGGCTCGTAGGGGATCTCGCCCCCGCGCCGCAGCGGCACGGCCTCGACCGGCGCCGGCGTCGCGGGAGCCGGCGCGGGTTCGGGCGCGGGCGCGGGCGCGGACTCGGGTCGGCCCTCGGCGGGCGCGTCCGCGGCCGGCTCGGCCGCAGCCCGTGCGGGCGTCGACCTCGGCGCGATGCCCGCCCGGTCCGCGGCCTCCTGCAGCCACTCCGGCGGGCTCAGCATGAACGAGGTCTGCTCCGAGTCGATCCGCGGCGGCGGCACCGAGGCCTCCGACACCGCCGCGGCCACGGCCCCGTACTCCTCCTCGTACCGGCGGATCACCTCGCCCACCGGCAGTCCCGGCCACAAGGTCACCTCCCCGCTGTCCCGCGCGATGACCAGCCGCTGCCGCCCACCACCGGACACGGGACCGGCCGCGCGGTCCTCCGCCCACACCACGAACCCGAGCCCGAACTCCCGTACGCGCACCTCTCGGTGCTGGTACGCGGGCACGTCTCCGTTGATCCACTCCTCGGCGCGCTCCTGCGCCTGCGCAAACGTCACCATCGCGCGCTCACCCCTCCACCGGTGCCGAACCCGACACCGGAACCGAACGTGCGAATCCGCCGTCCACCATCAGACCGGCCACCGTCTCCAGCTCCGGCGGGTTACCGGCCAGCCGTTCGAGAAAGGCGTCGAAATCAGCACCGCAGGGCAGCAACAACCGCTCCACGCGCTCCTGGACCGACCAGCCGTCCCGGTCGCGGGCATCGTCGTACGGGGAGAACCACACCGAGCCGATGCCCTCGCCCTTGACCTTCAGCGCGATCAGCCCGCCCTGGGCGAAGGCCACGCACAGGTAGTCCTTCGTCAGGTGGTCGCGCAGACACTTGTTGACGTAGACGAGGTCGTTGATCGCCGCCTCCTCACGCACGGTGAAGAACGGCTGGTCCACCAGCAGACCGAGGTCCACGTCCAGACCCGCACCGACCGGTGCGCAGCCGCCCGCGGCCTTCAGGAACGAGCGGTACGCCTCCGGCAGCCGGTAGCCGAGGTCCTCCTCGACGCCCTGGACCTGCTCCTCGGCGACGGACACCACCGACTTCGGCAGCCCCATGTGCGCCGGGCGCACCTCCTGCAACGGCCTCGTACCGCGCTTCTCGTGGTCCACCGGCGCCGTCGCCAGGCCCGCGTGATGCCGCAGCAGCGCCTTCACCTCGACCGGAACCAGCTCCATGCGCCGCGAACCGGCCACGTGGTGCCAGGTCCAGCCGTGCGGGGTCGCCACCGGACCGACCGTGTCCCACAGCTCGTGACGGGCGGCCTTCATCGCCGCGTTCGCGGACACGTAGTCCGTCAGTCGCAGCTCGTCCACGCCGAAGCCCTCCGGCGGTTCGGCGATCTCCACGGCCGCGCGCGCGTAGGCGGAGAAGTCCGGATGCCCATTGCCGTCCATCCGCACCCCGTGGGGATGCCGAGCGGCCCGGACCGGGTCCGGGAAATGCACAACCTGCCCCGAGTACGCGGCGTTGGGTGGCGCGGCCTGCTGCCCGAGCCGACCTGTCGTCATGGCGGTAGCCCCCTGCTGGATCTGGCTGGTTCACCACAGCCTATGCGCTGGGGCAAGAGCCTCTCCCGCGCCCGACCGGCGCACCCGCCCGAGGGCCAGGAACATCCGAATTGATACGAATATTCGACCCGGCTTCCGCATGACAGGTGACATTTGACAGGCTGTCCCCGCAGCACGGGGGCGTGAGCGACAGCGGTCACCACCGCCGCCACGGGAGGGAAAGCGCGACCATGCACAACACGGCAACACGTACAGAATCCGGCGACACCACGCCGGACGCACCAGGCGCACCGGGCGCTCCCGGCTCCGCCGGCGAAGCCGCCGGCCCCGCCGGTGACCCCCGCCTGCGCTGGAGCAGCACCGACGGCCGCCCCGCCGTGCCCGTCCTGCGTTTCCGCCGGGACGGCATCCTCCCCACCGTCGCCGCCGCCCTCTCCGTACGCGGCGAAACCCTCACCGGCACCGCCGGCAAGGCCGACCAGCCGCCCGCGCTGCACCCGCTCGTCCAGGACTTCCTCGACACCCTCACCAGCGGCCAGCGCGAACGATTCACCGGCCGATGCCCGGAGGCGATCCTGCTCTCCCGCCACCTGACCGCCGTCGAGGGCGCCCGCTCGCGCCGCGCCTCCCGCAAACCCCTCTCGCCGAGCGAGGCCCGCCGCTCCCTCAAGCACGCGAAGATCACCGCGCGGCGCATCCGTGAGGACGGCGACCCCCTCCACGGCAGCTACGCACCGCCCTGCCGCTCCTGCGACGCACTCCTCGCCCACTTCGGCGTACGCTCCGTCGACCTCACCCCCTCCGAGTAGCCATGACCGCCGCCTCCGCCTCCTACGACCGCTCCTCGGCCACCCGGTTCCCGGTCGCCGTGGACTCCGCCCTGCGCACCGCCGGCTGGGAACCCGGCCGGTGGGACATCAAGCAGGCCGAGTACTGGGCCGACGCCCTCCGGGACCACACCACACCCGCCGGGCACCGGCACACCGTCTTCCCCGCCGCCGTCGAGGCCTGGGCCGAGTTCGGCGGCCTGACGGTCGCCGCGCCGGGCGCGGGCCGCCAGATCGCCCCGACGCCCGTCCGGATCGACCCGCTCACCGGGCTGCACCTGGCGCGCACCTTCGCCGACCTCGGTCGGGCCCTGTCGACCCAGCTCTGCCCGCTGGGCGTCGAGGCCGACGGGGGCTCCCACCTGGCACTCGACCGCGAGGGCCGCGTCTACGGCATCGACCACACCGGCGACTGGTACCTCGGCTCCACGGTCGACGAGGCCCTCACCCTGCTCCTGACGGGCCTCCAGCCGGCCCGCCTCACCACCTAGCCGGTGGTTCCGGGGCGCTGCGGTTCGGCTCCGGCCGGGCGGTGGTTCCGGGGCGCTGCGGTTCGGCTCCGGCCGGGCGGTGGTTCCGGGGCGCTGCGGTTCGGCTCCGGCCGGGCGGTGGTTCCGGGGCTCCGCCCCGGGCCCCGCGCCTCAATCGCCGGCGGGGCTGGTGGTGTGGGTCGGTGCCCCGGTGGAGTGTCTCCTCGGCTCGCGCGGTACTGCATGTCTCGGCGGTGGGTCGGTGGTGCGC
>NZ_JBICYT010000071.1:0-20256 GCF_043201215.1 Streptomyces sp. NPDC048331
CGGCCCCCCGCCCCCCGCCCGCCCCCCCCCCCCCCCCGGGCCCCCCCCGGCCCCCCCCCGGGGGGGGGGCCGCCCCCCGGGGGGGGGGGGGGGGCCCCCCCCCCCCCCCCCCCCCCCGCCCCTGCGCCCACCCCGGGCAGGCACCGCCCTGTCGCCCACCCCGGGCAGGCCCGCGCACTCCACCGCGCCGGCAGGTCCCCGTCCGGCGCGTGCTCACGCCCCGGGGAAAGACCGTCCCGCCTAGGCCGTTTCTTTCGGATCTTGTCGGTCGGGCCCGCGTTGTCCGGTGCCGTGCATCTCCCCCAGCTACCGCTGGGACGGCCCCCGGGCGGAGGGGCTCCCTTGTACCGGACGTACCGGGTTGCTCCGACAACGCCGCGAGGTGCGGTGCCGCGCGGCCGGGCCCCGACAAGATCCGGAAGAGACGGCCTGGGCCTGGCCGTCCGGTGCGCCGTCGCCCCGGCGAGGCCCCGCCGGGCGACGGCACAATGGAGCCATGCCCGAAGGCGACAGCATCCGGCGCGCGGCGACCCGCCTCCACACCGTCCTCGCGGGCCGCGTGCTCACCCGTAGCGACCTACGCGTCCCCCGCTTCGCCCTGGCCGATCTCACCGGCCGGGTCACCCTCGACGTCACACCCCGCGGTAAACACCTCCTCGCCCGCTTCGAGGGCGGCCTCACCCTGCACAGCCACCTCCGGATGGACGGCGCCTGGCACGTCTTCGCCGCCGGCGAGAGATGGCGCGGCGGCCCCGATTACGAGATCCGGGCGGTCCTCGGCACGGCCGACCACACCGCCGTCGGCTACCGCCTCCCCGTCCTGGAGCTGATCCGCACCGCCGAGGAGGATCGGGCCGTGGGCCACCTGGGCCCCGATCTCCTCGGCCCGGACTGGGATCCGGACCTCGCCGCCGCCCACCTTCTCGCCGCCCCCGAGCGGGCCCTCGGCGAAGCCCTGCTCGATCAGCGCAACCTCGCCGGGATCGGCAACATCTACAAGGCCGAGCTCTGCTTCCTGGCCCAGGTCACCCCGTGGACCTCGGTCGGCGCGCTCCCGGAGTCGACCCTCCCCCGGCTGGCCGCCGCCGCCCACCGGCTGCTGTCCGCGAACATCGGCGAGCGGCCGGGCCCGCGCAACACGACCGGCAGCCGCCTCCCCGGCCAGGACCTCTTCGTCTACGGCCGCGCGCACCGCCCCTGCCTGCGCTGCGGCACCCCCGTCCGCGAGGCCCCCCAGGACGGCCGCCCCACCTACTGGTGCCCGCGCTGCCAGCAGGGCCCGACCCCGTAGGCGGTAGGACGCAGGACGCCGGATGCAGGACGCCGGGCGCCGGGCGCGAACCCGAGGACGAAGGGCCGAGAGCGCACCGCCGCACACTGATTGACGGTCCGTCAGGTACGGTCGTACGGTCCCGACATGCCCACACCCACAGACCCGTACGGCCTCGCCGGCCGCACCGCCCTGATCACCGGCGCCGCCAGCGGCATCGGCCGCGCCACCGCCGTCCTGCTCGCCGAGGCGGGCGCGCACGTGCACTGCGCGGACCGCGACGAGCAGGGCCTCGCCGAGACGGCCGCCCTCGTCGGCAAGACCGGCGGCGCCGCCACCGTCCATCCCCTCGACGTCACCGACCGGGCCGCGCTCAGGGCGGCCGTCACCGCGGCGGGCCCGCTCGACATCACGGCCGCCATCGCCGGGGTCATGCACACGAGCGGCGTCCTGGAGACGACCGACGAGGACCTCGACCGGATCCTGGACATCAATTTCAAGGGGGTCCTGCGCACCTGCCAGGAGGCCGCCCGTTCCATGATCGCTGCGGGCCGACCCGGCTCCATCGTCACCATGGCCTCCGGAGCCGTCGACGCCGCCCAGCCGGGCCTCCTCTGCTACAGCGCCGCCAAGGCCGCCGTCGTCCAGCTGACCAAGACCCTCGCCACCGAGGCCGGCCCGCACGGCATACGGGTCAACGCGGTCGCCCCGGGTTGGATCCGCACCCCCATGACCGGCCGCCACAGCCCCGAGGTCCGGGAGCGGACCGAGGCCGCGATGATCCGCATGTCCCCGCTGGGCCGGGTCGGCGAGCCCGAGGACATCGCCCGGGCGGTGCTCTACCTGGCCTCGGACGCCTCGTCCTTCATGACGGGTCAGATCCTTCGCCCGAACGGTGGGGTGTCCATGCCCTGGTAGCCCCCTCGACCGCCTCCAGCGCCTTGCGCCGCGCCTTCCGCACCGGGCCCGGCACACAGTGCACCGGCAGCAGCCCCAGCCCCCAGCCGCCCACCGCCACCGCGCCCTCCACGGCCCCGGACTCGGCGGGCGCCAGCACCAGCCGCAGCACGGCCCACCACCACAGCGCCCCCACCGTCAACGCGAGGACCGACACCACGGGTATGCGCAGCAACCGCCGCACGACTGCCTCCCAGGGGCCGGAACCCGGACGGCCCCATCCTCCCGCACCCTCCGCGCCCCCGCACCCAGAACGGCCGGGAGCCCCGGCCGGTGCACCAGGCACCGGCCGGGGCTCCGGCCACGCTCAAACACGCACGTGCTCGCTCACGCGGCTACGACATTCACCGCTTCCGCAGGCGCCTTGATGGTCACCCGCTCCGGTCCGCCCGTGACCGAAGTCATGGAGACCGAATTGAGCATCGGGCGGACCGGCACGCTCACCGGTTCGCTTGCCGCGGCCGACTGTGCCAGCTCGGCCAGCGACAGTTCGTCACTGACTTCGCGCATCAACTCGGACATCCGTACGTCCAACGCGTCGCAGATCGCGGAGAGCAACTCGGAGGATGCCTCCTTCTGCCCCCGCTCCACCTCGGAGAGATAGCCGAGAGAAACTCGGGCCGACGAGGAGACTTCGCGCAGAGTACGGCCCTGGCGCTGGCGCTGCCGACGCAGCACGTCACCCAGCAGGCGACGGAGCAGAATCATCGGTGGCTCCCTCCTCTGACCGTGTAGCCGCATCCTTCACGCCCCACCGTACCGCCTCGCGCCGCGGCCGTGCGGGGAGCGATGTCGTGTTCACTCAGGGCTGCAAACATCAAATCCCCCCGTTCTGTTCCGTATCCTGCCCCCGCGCATTCTCGCGGAGTTGGTCCGAGAGAAGCCTGAGCACTGTGCGTGCACTCTCCCTACGGATTTCCGCGCGGGAGCCTTTCAACCTCAGACGGACCGTTTTCCTGCTCCCCGGACCGTCCACCGCGACGAAAACCGTGCCCACCGGCCGGCCGTCCTGTGGCTCCGGACCGGCCACTCCGGTCGTCGAGATCCCCCACGAAGCGCCCATCACGCGCCGCACGCCGGCCGCCATCTCCGCCGCGACCTGCGCGTTCACCGCGCCTTCGGCCTCCAGCAGTCCCGCGTCCACCCCGAGGACCAGGTGTTTGATCTCCGTCGCGTACGCCGTGACCGAGCCGCGGAAGGATCGTGAGGCGCCGGGGACGGCCGTGAGCTCGGCGGCGACCATGCCACCGGTCAGCGATTCGGCCACCGCGAGGGTTTGGTCACTCTCCGCAAGCAGACGGAGCGCATCCGCAGCCACCGCCGTCACGTCCACCGCTTCCGACGCAGCTTCCGAGGCCGCTTCGGCCGCCGGAAAATCCCCCACCGCGTGGGTCACTTCGCGGCCCGCTCCGCGGCGAGACCCTGGCGGCGCAGCACGACCGCTTGACGGATGTAGTCCAAACCGGTGACGACGGTCAGCACGACGGCGATCGCCATCACCCAGAAGCGCATGGTCGCCAGCGCCCCGGTCAGTGCGAGGACGTACATGCCCACGGCCGTGCCCTGGGCGAGGGTCTTCATCTTTCCGCCCCGGCTGGCCGGAATCACTCCGTAGCGGATGACCCAGAACCGAAGCAGGGTGATCCCGAGCTCCCGTCCGAGGATCACTCCGGTCACCCACCAGGGGAGGTCACCGAGCCAGGAGAGACAGATCAGCGCCGACCCCATGATCGCCTTGTCGGCGATGGGGTCGGCGATCTTGCCGAAGTCCGTGACCAGGTTGTACGTCCGGGCCAGGTGCCCGTCGAAGATGTCCGTGATCATGGCGACGGCGAACGCGGCCCAGGCCCAGGCCCGCCAGGCCGGGTCGTAGCCGCCGTCGGCGAGCAACAGCAGGACGAAGCCCGGCACCAGCACGAGCCGGATCATCGTCAGGATGTTGGCGATGTTCCACAGGCTGGCCTGATTGACCGCCGCGGCCCCCAGCTTCGCGCCGGGTACGGGCCGGCGGCCGGTCCCGCCCGCCGCAGATGCCGGGACTCCGGTCATCCGGCCGCCTCCTCGAGCTCCATACCGAGCGGCTCGGCCACCAGGTCCACGCCCAGGGTGCCGACCACCTTTGCCGTGACGATACGCCCCGGGACCAGGCCCGTGCTGTCCGTGAAGACCACCTGGCCGTCCGTTTCGGGTGCCTGGTGCGCGGCGCGCCCGAAGGCGCCCTCGCCGTCCTCGTCGACGGCTTCCACGGTCTCGACGAGTACTTCGAGAGTTTCCCCGATGCGCTCCTCGGCACGCTGCGAGGTGAGCTCCTCGGCGAGCCGCTGCATGTGCGCGAGCCGTTCGGCGATGGTGTCCTCGTCCAGCTTGTTCTCGTAGGTGACGGCCTCGGTGCCGTCCTCGTCGGAGTAGCCGAAGACGCCGATGGCGTCGAGGCGCGCGTGGGTGAGGAAACGCTCCAGCTCGGCGAAGTCCGATTCCTTCTCGCCGGGGAAGCCGACGATGAAGTTGGAGCGGACGCCGGCCGTCGGGGCCTTGGAGCGGATGGTGTCCAGCAGCTCCAGGAAGCGGTCGGTGTCACCGAATCGGCGCATGGAGCGCAGCACGTCGGGGGCCGAGTGCTGGAAGGACAGGTCGAAGTACGGCACGACCTTGGGGGTCGAGGTGAGTACGTCGATCAGGCCGGGCCGCATCTCGGCGGGCTGCAGGTAGCTGACGCGGACGCGCTCGATGCCGTCCACCTCGGCCAGCTCGGGCAGCAGGGTCTCCAGCAGGCGGATGTCGCCGAGGTCCTTGCCGTACGAGGTGTTGTTCTCGGAGACCAGCATGATCTCCTTGACGCCCTGCTCGGCGAGCCAGCGGGTCTCGCCCAGCACGTCGCTGGGACGGCGGGAGATGAAGGAGCCGCGGAAGGACGGGATGGCGCAGAAGGAGCAGCGCCGGTCGCAGCCGGAGGCCAGCTTGACCGAGGCGACCGGGCTCTTGTCCAGGCGGCGGCGCAGGGGCGCGCGCGGTCCGGAGGCGGGCGCCAGCCCCTCGGGGAGGTCGGCGGGGGCGGCCTCGGGCTCCTGGGCGTGGCCGGGCAGGGCCACCTCGGCGTCCTGGCGGGCCGCCGGGCTGATCGGCAGCAGCTTGCGCCGGTCGCGCGGGGTGTGGGAGGCGTGGATGCCACCGTTGAGGATGGTCTGGAGGCGGTCGGAGATGTCGGCGTAGTCGTCGAAACCGAGGACTCCGTCGGCCTCGGGGAGCGCCTCGGCGAGTTCCTTGCCGTAGCGCTCGGCCATGCAGCCGACGGCGACGACGGCCTGGGTCTTGCCGTGATCCTTGAGATCGTTGGCTTCCAGCAGGGCGTCTACGGAGTCCTTCTTGGCGGCTTCGACGAAGCCGCAGGTGTTGACGACGGCTACGTCCGCATCGGCGGCGTCCTCGACGAGCTCCCAGCCATCCGCCGCCAAGCGGCCTGCGAGCTCCTCCGAGTCCACCTCGTTACGGGCGCAGCCAAGAGTGACAAGGGCGACGGTACGGCGTTCGGGCATGGACTCAAGACTACTTCGTCCCGGCGTCGGCCCCTGCCGCACGTCCCCGTACAGCAAGATCCCCGGGATGCGGCGCAGCACCCCGGGGATCCGGATTCAAGCCTTCCGCCCTAGGGCGGTCCCGTCTCAGCCCGCCTGGGGCTGGTCCTGGGCGGGGTCGGCCTTCGTGTATTTCAGACGCTCCACCTGACCCGACTGGAAGTCGTCCTTGATCTCCTTGCCGTTCACGAAGAGCTTCACGGCCCCGGCGTCGCCGAGCACGAGGTCGACGGACTCCTTGTCGGTGAAGGTCTTCGACTCACCCTGCGTGAGGGTGCCGTCGAAGAGCAGCCGGCCGGTGGAGTCCTTCGCGGAGATCCAGCTCTCGCCGGTGTCGGCCGTCAGGACCACGGTGACGAGGTCCTTGGGCGCGGCGGCGATCGCACTGTCCGAGGGCTCCGGCTTGGCCGCCGGCGGGGTCTGCTGGGGCGGTACGGCCGGCTTGGCCGCGCTCTGCTTGGGTGCGGGCTTGGGGGAGGCGGAACCTTCCGCCACCGGGCGCTTGTCCTTCTCGTCGCCACCGCTGAAGGCGGTGAAGCCCACGAAGCCGATGACGGCGACGATGGCGGCGACCATGGCCGCGGTCCAGTTGGGCCGCTGCCGCTCGGGGCGGATGCGCTCGGCGTCGAACATCGGCGCGGCGGGCGTGGGTGCCGGCCGGCCGCCGTGGGCCGCGTCGTAGCTCTCGACCAGGGGTGCCGGATCGAGGTTTACGGCGCGGGCGAGCGTACGGATGTGACCGCGGGCGTAGACGTCGCCGCCGCACCGCGTGAAGTCGTCCTCTTCGATCGCGTGCACGATCGGGATGCGCACGCGGGTGGTGGAACTGACCTCGTCGACGGTGAGCCCGGCGGCGATCCGGGCCTTCTTGAGGGCCGTCCCGATGGACGGTCCTTCGACGGGACGTTCGACGATGCGGTCCTCGGACCGGTCGTCGGTCGAAGGCCGCTCTTCTTCGGGGGAGTTGGAGTTGCCGATGGACACGTGGGCGCCTTTCGAGCGTGTAGCCACCTGCTGGAAGTCCAGTCTAGGGGGGTGACGAAAGGGTGGAGCAACCGGAGGGTGCACTCCCTACGCCATCCGAATGGCGAAGGGAGGTCATGCTCGGGTGCGGCGGCCCGGCGCCGCGAGCGTTCTCGCGCGCCTACCGCCACCTCTCTTCAACTTGACGCGGGCCCAAGGGAAACGGTTGCCCGGGATTTCATTACGGATGGGCCTCGCCCCGGATGACCGCGAGCACTCCGTCCAGGTCGTCGGCCTTCAGCAGGACGTCGCGCGCCTTCGAGCCCTCGCTCGGGCCGACGATGCCCCGCGACTCCATGAGGTCCATGAGCCGCCCGGCCTTCGCGAATCCCACCCGCAGCTTGCGCTGGAGCATCGAGGTGGACCCGAACTGCGTGGAGACCACCAGCTCCGCCGCCTGGCACAGCAGGTCCAGGTCGTCGCCGATGTCCTCGTCGATCTCCTTCTTCTGCTTCTGCCCGACGGTGACGTCGTCCCGGAAGACGGGCGCCATCTGGTCCTTGCAGTGCTGGACGATACCGGCGATCTCGTTCTCGGTGACGAAGGCGCCCTGGAGGCGGACCGGCTTGTTGGCGCCCATCGGCAGGAACAGCCCGTCGCCCTTGCCGATCAGCTTCTCGGCGCCCGGCTGGTCGAGGATGACCCGGCTGTCGGCGAGCGAGGAGGTGGCGAAGGCGAGGCGCGAGGGCACGTTCGCCTTGATCAGACCGGTGACCACGTCGACCGAGGGCCGCTGGGTGGCGAGCACCAGGTGGATGCCGGCCGCGCGGGCCAGCTGGGTGATCCGGACGATGGAGTCCTCGACGTCGCGCGGGGCCACCATCATCAGGTCGGCCAGCTCGTCGACGATCACCAGCAGATACGGGTAAGGGCTGAGCTCCCGCTCGCTGCCCGGCGGCAATTTGATCTTGCCGTCCCGGATGGCCTGGTTGAAGTCGTCGATGTGGCGGTAGCCGAAGGCGGCGAGGTCGTCGTAGCGCAGGTCCATCTCGCGCACGACCCACTGGAGCGCCTCGGCGGCCCGCTTGGGGTTGGTGATGATCGGCGTGATCAGGTGCGGGATGCCCTCGTACGCCGTCAGCTCGACGCGCTTGGGGTCCACCAGGACCATCCGGACGTCCTCCGGGGTGGCCCGGACCATGATCGAGGTGATCAGGCAGTTGATGCAGGAGGACTTACCGGAACCGGTGGCACCGGCGACCAGCACGTGCGGCATCTTGGCGAGGTTGGCCATCACGTAGCCTCCCTCGACGTCCTTGCCGAGCGCGACCAGCATCGGGTGGTCGTCCTCGGCCGCGTCCGCGAGGCGCAGGACGTCGCCCAGGTTGACCATCTCGCGGTCGGTGTTCGGGATCTCGATGCCGACCGCGGACTTGCCCGGGATCGGGCTGATGATCCGGACGTCCGGCGAGGCCACGGCGTAGGCGATGTTCTTGGTCAGGGCGGTGATCCGCTCGACCTTGACCGCGGCGCCCAGGGTGACCTCGTAGCGGGTGACGGTCGGTCCCCGGGTGAAGCCGGTGACGTCCGCGTCGACCTTGAACTCGACGAACACGTTGCGCAGCGAGGCGACCACCGCGTCGTTGGCGGCGCTGCGGGTCTTGCCGGGCCCGCCCTTCTCCAGCAGGTCGAGCGAGGGCAGCGCGTACGTGATGTCCCCGCGCAGCTGGAGCTGTTCGGCACGCGGCGGCAGCGCCTGGGCCTGCGGCGGGGCCTTGGTCAGATCGGGCACCGCCAGGGTCCCGGAGGCGGCGGCCGTGGTGGCGTGCGGCTGCCCGGCACCGGGTTCGGAGTCGCTTTCCGGGGCGCTCCGGGGGGTGGTGTCCGGTACGGGGCGCTCCGCGCGGGCGACCGGCACCGGAGTGGTGGGCTCCGCGCCCTCCCGCTCGACGGTGATCCCCTGCGTGAGGTCGGCGACCAGCGGGGAGGGCGGCATTCCGCCGTAGACCGCCCCGTCCAGCGCGGCGGCGGCCGCCGCGGCCACGTCCACGGCGTCCATCCCCCGCTCCATGGCGGGCCTGGCCGGGGCCCTGCGCGGCCTGCGCCGCCGGGCGAGCGCCTCCTCCTCGGCCTCGTCCACCGGATCCCCGGAACCCTCGCCGGCTCCGGCACGGGCCCGCCACCGCTCGGGGTCGTGCCGCTCGCCGGCGCCCTCGGCCTCGCCGTAGCCCTCGTCGTACTCGTTCGGGGCGATGATCCCGAGCCGGATGCCGAGCCGGCGCAGTCGCTGCGGGATCGCGTTGACCGGGGTCGCGGTGACCACGAGCAGTCCGAAGATCGTGAGCAGTACCAGCATGGGCACGGCCAGCGGCGCGCCCATGGTGAAGATCAGCGGCTTGGAGGCGCCCCAGCCGATGAGCCCGCCCGCGTTCTGCATCGCGGTGGTGCCCTCGTCCCGGCCGGGCGCCCCGCAGGCGATGTGGACCAGGCCCAGGACGCCGATGACGAGGGCCGACAGCCCGATGCCGATGCGGCCGTTGGCGTCGGTCTGCTCGGGATGGCGGATGAACCGCACCGCCATCACACCGAGCAGGATCGGCACGAGCAGATCCAGCCGACCGAAGAGACCGGTGATCAGCATGGTGACCAGGTCCCCGACGGGACCGCTCAGGTTCGACCAGGTGCCGGCGGCGACGATCAGCGCGAGGGCGAGCAGCAACAGCGCCACGCCGTCCTTGCGGTGAGCGGGGTCGAGGTTCCTGGCCCCCTGGCCGATCCCGCGGAAGACGGCGCCGACCGCGTGCGCGCAGCCGAGCCAGACGGCACGCACCAGCCGCACCACGCCCCCGGTCGGCGAAGGCGCCGGCTTGGCCGCGGCCTTCTTGGCCGGGGCGCGCCTGGCGGCCGCGGGCTTCTTCGCCGCGGGCCCCCGCGCGGGCGCGGCCTTCTTCGCCGGCGCCGCCGTACGGCCGGTGCGGCCCTTCGCGGTGCCCGCCGTGCTCTGGGAACCCTTACCGGACGTACGTGAGGCCATGGGGCCGAGGTTACCGGTGCGCACGCCGGTGGACACGCGTGCCCACCCCTTCACCCGTTCGTGTCGTCGGCTCCTCAGGCGCTTTGACGCACCGCCAGTACCGACGCGCGTACGGTCAGTTCTGCGCGGGCAGGGCCGGAGCCCCTCCGGCGGTCCCGGGCTCCAGTGCGTCGAGTGCCCGCCGCAGTCCGGTGAGTTTGCGCTCCAGGTGCGCCGCGGTCGCCACCACGCCGGCGTCGGCCGAATCCTCGCCGAGCTGCTTGGTCAGCGCCTCGGCCTGCTCCTCGACCGCCGCGAGCCGTGCGGAGAGCTCGGCCAGCAGTCCGGCCGTCTCCTTGCCCGCGTCCACGCCGTTGGAACTGCCACCCTCCAGCTGGAGCCGCAGCAGGGCCGCCTGCTCGCGCAGTTGGCAGTTCTTCGTGTACAGCTCCACGAAGACCGAGACCTTGGCCCGCAGCACCCACGGGTCGAAGGGCTTGGAGATGTAGTCGACCGCACCCGCCGCGTAACCGCGGAACGTGTGGTGCGGACCGTGATTGATCGCGGTCAGGAAGATGATCGGGATGTCCCGGGTCCGTTCCCGCCGCTTGATGTGCGCGGCCGTTTCGAATCCGTCCATGCCCGGCATCTGGACATCCAGCAGGATGACCGCGAAATCGTCCGTCAGCAGCGCTTTGAGCGCTTCCTCCCCCGACGACGCCCGGACCAGTGTCTGATCGAGCGCGGAGAGGATGGCCTCCAGCGCCAGCAGATTCTCCGGCCGGTCATCGACCAGGAGGATCTTGGCCTTCTGCACCATGCCCTGTCCTCCTCGCCCCGGCATGGGGCCTCCCCGGCTCAGGGCGCCGGCCTGTGCGCCGGGCCCCGCCCCAGAGGACGGCATCCTTGCGCCGTCCGTCCTTGTGCCGGTCATCGTAGCCCCAGTCCCGAGATCGCCACACCCTGTCACCAAGATGTCACTGTGCACGAAGCGGAAACGTGGTGGGAGAGCAGAAGGTTCCCCGTTCACCGCCCTCCCACACCGCATCGGGCACGGTGAGTCAGCGATCGTTGTCCTTCCGCCCTCCCGGCGATCACTTACCGCGCATCCACTGCTCCATCACCGACAGCAGATAGTCCGGATCGACCGGCTTGGTGACGTAGTCGGAAGCACCGGAGTCGATCGCCTTCTCCCGGTCCCCCTTCATCGCCTTCGCCGTCAGCGCGATGATCGGCAGCCCGGCGAACTGCGGCATCCGCCGGATCGCCGAGGTCGTCGCGTACCCGTCCATCTCGGGCATCATGATGTCCATCAGTACGACCGTCACATCGTCGTGCTGCTCCAGGACTTCGATGCCCTCCCGCCCGTTCTCCGCGTACAGCACGGCCAGTCCGTGCTGCTCCAGCACGCTGGTGAGCGCGAAGACGTTGCGTACGTCGTCGTCGACGATGAGCACCCTCTCACCGTGGAAGTCGTACGTCCGGGGCACTGCCGGGAGCTCGTCCTCCGCGCTGCCCCAGCCGTCCTCGGCCCCCACGACGTTCGGCTGACCCGGCACCGCCGTACGCGGCTCCAGATCGCTCGCCGCCTTGCGCCGCCGCCGGAACAGCGCGGCCCCGCCGCCCTGCCCCTGCCCGGTCGGCTCGGCCGCCGACAGCGCCGGACGCGCCGGCTGTGCCTGCACCGACGGCATGGCCGCCGGCCCCGCCTGGTTCCCCGGCAGCGAGGGCCGACCCCCGTCCAGGGACCGGCGGTACAGCTCGCCGCGGGCCCCACCGGGCGTCGGCGGCGCGTACCCCTGCGGAGGCAGCTCGCTCGGGTGCAGCGGCAGGTACAGCGTGAAGGTGGACCCGCGGCCGGGCTCGCTGGCGGCGTGGATCTCGCCGCCCAGCAGCCGGGCGATCTCCCGGCTGATGGACAGCCCCAGCCCGGTACCGCCGTACTTGCGGCTCGTCGTCCCGTCCGCCTGCTTGAACGCCTCGAAGATCACCAACATCTTGCTCTCGGCGATCCCGATCCCGGTGTCGGTGACCGAGAAGGCGATCAGGTCCGCGTCCGCCTCCCGCAGCGAACCGGCCTCCAGCAACTGCTCCCGGATCGCGGTCGGCACATCGGCGCCGGCCGGCCGGATCACCAGCTCCACCGCTCCGGTGTCGGTGAACTTCACCGCGTTGGACAGCAGGTTGCGCAACACCTGGAGCAGCCGCTGCTCGTCGGTGTGCAGCGTGGCCGGCAACTCCGGCGAGACCCGTACCGAGAAGTCCAGGCCCTTCTCCGCCGTCAACGGCCGGAAGGTCGCCTCGACGTAGTCCACCAGCTGCACCAGCGCGATCCGGGTCGGTGAGACGTCCATCTTCCCGGCCTCGACCTTCGACAGGTCGAGGATGTCGTTGATCAGCTGGAGCAGGTCCGAACCCGCGCCGTGGATGGTCTCGGCGAACTCCACCTGCTTCGGCGACAGGTTGCCCTCCGCGTTGTCGGCGAGCAGCTTCGCCAGGATCAGCAGCGAGTTGAGCGGGGTCCGCAGCTCGTGCGACATGTTCGCCAGGAACTCGGACTTGTAGCGCATCGAGACCGCGAGCTGCTCGGCGCGCTCCTCCAGGACCTGCCGAGCCTCCTCGATCTCGGTGTTCTTCACCTCGATGTCCCGATTCTGCTGGGCCAGCAGCTCGGCCTTCTCCTCCAGCTCCGCGTTGGCGGCCTGCAGGGCCTTCTGCCGGTTCTCCAGCTCGTCCGAGCGCTCGCGCAGTTGCTCGGTCATCTCCTGCGACTGCTTCAGCAGCATCTCCGTCTTGGAGTTGACGCTGATGGTGTTGACGCTCGTACCGATCATCTCGGCGATCTGGCTGAGGAAGTCCTTCTGGATCTGGGTGAAGGGCGTGAACGACGCCAGCTCGATGACACCGAGCACCTTCCCCTCGAAGAGCACCGGCAGCACGATGACGTGCGCCGGAGGCGCCTCGCCCAGACCCGAGGAAATCTTCAGGTAGCCCGGCGGGGTGTTCTCGACGAGGATCATCCGCTTCTCCTCGGCGACCGCCCCGATCAGCCCCTCCCCCGGCCGGAAGGAGATGGGCATCTGACCGCCCGCGTACGCGTAACTCCCGCGCATCCGCAGCTCGTACGAGCCGTCCGCGCCCCCCTCCGTCCCGATCTCGGTGGTACCGCCGGCCGGCAGCGCCAGGAAGAACGCGCCGTGCTGCGCCGAGACCACGGGGGTCAGCTCGCTCATGATCAGCGAGGCCACGTCGTCGAGCTCGCGGCGGCCCTGCATCAGCGCGGAGATCCGGGCGAGGTTGCCCTTGAGCCAGTCCTGCTCCTTGTTGGCCAAGGTGGTGTCGCGCAGGTTCGCGATCATCGTGTTGATGTTGTCCTGGAGGACCTGGATCTCGCCCGCCGCGTCCACGTCGATCTTCAGGTTGAGGTCGCCGCGGGTCACCGCGGTGGCCACGGCCGCGATCGCGCGCACCTGCCGGGTCAGGTTCCCGGCCATCTCGTTCACGGACTCGGTCAGGTCCCGCCAGGTGCCGTCGACGTCCCGGACGCGCGCCTGGCCGCCCAGGATGCCCTCGGTACCCACCTCACGGGCCACCCGGGTCACCTGGTCGGCGAAGGACGACAGCTGGTCGACCATCGTGTTGATGGTGGTCTTGAGCTCCAGGATCTCGCCGCGGGCGTCGATGTCGATCTTCTTGGTCATGTCGCCCTTGGCGATGGCGGTCGTGACCATGGCGATCTGCCGCACCTGACCGGTGAGGTTGGAGGCCATGAAGTTCACCGAGTCGGTGAGGTCCTTCCAGGTCCCCGAGACGCCCGGCACGTGCGCCTGACCGCCCAGCCGGCCCTCCGTACCCACCTCACGGGCCACGCGCGTCACCTCGTCCGCGAAGGACGACAGGGTCTTCACCATCGTGTTGACGGTGTCGGCGAGCTGCGCGACCTCGCCGCGCGCCTCGACCGTCACCTTCTTCGTCAGATCGCCGTTGGCCACCGCCGCCGAGACCTGGGAGATGTTGCGCACCTGGGAGGTCAGGTTGTTGGCCATCAGGTTGACGTTGTCGGTCAGGTCCTTCCAGATGCCCGTCACCCCCCGCACCCGGGCCTGGCCGCCCAGGATGCCCTCGGAGCCCACCTCACGGGCCACCCGCGTCACCTGCTCCGCGAAGGACGACAGCTGGTCGACCATCGTGTTGACGGTGGTGACCAGTTCGAGGATCTCGCCCTTGGCGTCGACGGTGATCTTCTTGGAGAGGTCACCCATGGCCACGGCCGTGGTCACCTCGGCGATGTTGCGCACCTGGGACGTCAGGTTGTTCGCCATGAAGTTGACGGACTGGGTGAGGTCCTTCCAGGTACCGGAGACCCCCTTCACCTCCGCCTGGCCGCCGAGGATGCCCTCGGTGCCCACCTCGCGGGCCACCCGCGTCACCTGCTCCGCGAAGTTCGAGAGCTGGTCGACCATCGTGTTGAGGGTGTTCTTCAGCTCCAGGATCTCGCCCCGGGCATCCACGTCGATCTTCTGCGACAGGTCACCGCGGGCCACCGCCGTCGCGACCTGCGCGATGTTGCGCACCTGCGAGGTCAGGTTCCCGGCCATGCCGTTCACGGAGTCCGTCAGGTCACGCCATACGCCGGCCACACCGGGCACCTGCGCCTGACCGCCGAGCCGGCCCTCGGTACCCACGTCCCGGGCCACCCGGGTCACCTGCTCGGCGAAGGCCGAGAGCTGGTCGACCATCGTGTTGATGGTGTTCTTCAGCTCCAGGATCTCGCCCCGGGCGTCCACGTCGATCTTCTGCGACAGGTCACCGCGGGCCACCGCCGTCGTCACCTGGGCGATCTGGCGCACCTGCGACGTCAGGTTCCCGGCCATGAAGTTGACGGAGTCGGTGAGCTCCTTCCAGGTGCCGGACACCCCCTCGACCCGGGCCTGGCCACCGAGCCGGCCCTCCGTACCCACGTCCCGCGCCATCCGCGTGACCTGGTCGGCGAAGGAGGACAGCTGGTCCACCATCGTGTTCACGGTGTTCTTCAGCTGGAGCATCTCGCCGGAGACGTCCACCGTGACCTTCTGCGACAGGTCACCGTTGGCCACCGCCGTGGTCACCTGCGCGATGTTGCGCACCTGCCCGGTGAGGTTGCGGAAGGCGGTGTTCACCGAGTCGGTGAGGTCCTTCCACGTCCCCGCAGCCCCCGGCACCTGCGCCTGGCCACCCAGTTCACCCTCGACGCCCACCTCACGGGCCACACGCGTCACTTCGGCGCCGAAGGAGGACAGCTGGTCCACCATCGTGTTGACGGTGTTCTTCAACTCCAGCATCTCGCCGGCCACATCGACCGTGACCTTCTGCGACAGGTCACCGTTGGCCACCGCCGTCGTCACCTGCGCGATGTCCCGCACCTGCGTGGTGAGGTTGCGGAAGACCGTGTTCACCGAGTCGGTGAGGTCCTTCCACGTCCCCGCGGCCCCCGGCACCTGCGCCTGGCCACCGAGCAGACCCTTGGCCCCGACCTCGCTGGCCACACGCGTGACCTCGTCCGCGAAGGTCCGTAGCGTCTCGGTCATCTGATTGATCGTTTCGGCCAGCTGCGCCACCTCGCCGCGCGCGCTCACCCGTACCTTCTGCGACAGGTCGCCGTTCGCGACCGCCGTGGTCACCTGCGCGATCCCGCGCACCTGAGCCGTCAGGTTCCCGGCCATGGTGTTGACCGAGTCGGTCAGGTCCTTCCACACTCCCGCGACCCCGGGCACCTTCGCCTGGCCGCCCAGCTCGCCCTCCGTGCCCACCTCGCGGGCGACGCGGGTCACCTCGGAGGAGAAGGAGGACAGCTGGTCCACCATCGTGTTCACGGTGTTCTTCAGCTGGAGCATCTCGCCGGCCACGTGCACCGTGACCTTGCGCGACAGATCACCCTTGGCGACCGCCGTCGTGACGAGAGCGATGTCACGTACCTGAGCGGTGAGCCGGTACGCCATCGTGTTGACGGAGTCGGTCAGGTCCTTCCACGAACCCGACATCCCGCGCACCTGGGCCTGACCACCGAGCTTGCCCTCGGTACCCACCTCCAGCGCCACCCGCGTCACCTCGTCGGTGAACGCCGACAGCTGGTCGACCAGGTTGTTGACCGTGCGCCCGACCTTCAGGAACTCCCCGCGCAGCGGATGCCCGGCCCCCTCGGCCGCCTGCGTCCGCAGATCCATCCGCTGGTCCAGATCGCCCTCGGCCACCGCCGACAGCACCCGGCCCACCTCGGACACCGGTCGCGCGAGATCGTCCACCAACTGGTTCGAGGCATCGATCGCCGCCGCCCAGGAGCCCTCACAAGCGCCCGTTTCCAGCCGTTCGCTCAGCTTGCCCTCGCGGCCCACCATCCGCCGTACCCGGGACAGCTCGCCCGTCAGGTGGAGATTTCTGTCGGCGACCTCGTTGTAGACGGCGGCGATCTCCGCCATCACGCCCTCGCCGGACACCGTCAGCCGCTTGCGGAAATTCCCGTCCCGCATCGACACCAGGGCCGTGAGCAGCCGGTTGAGAGCGGCGGTATCGACCTCCGTCGTGCCACTGCGCCGGGAACGTCCGCCCTTCGGCCGCGTTCCCGTACGCCGTACCGCTGCGCCAGACTCCACCGTGTCCCTCCCGAAAGGGTCGACCACATTTCCACCGGACGCCTGACTCGTCACAAGCCGGCTCTCCAAGCCTGCCCAGTGTTTCACCCTGGCCGAACCAGGCCATAACACTTCGGCACCATCGCACACCCGCCGTACCCTGCGGGTGGAATCCCTGACGACGGCACCATGCCGACCGCGAAGGTAAGTAACCTGGCACCCGATGTCCAACCGCGTCGAAGGAGACCAGTGATCACGGCACGGGCGGCTGCCAGCTTCGATCCCCTCGGGCGCTCTGTCGCCGCCGCCCGCGGGTTCGTCCGCGACACCCTGCACGGCTGGGGCTTCGCGGACATCGTCGACGACGCGGTGGTCCTCACCAGCGAGCTCGTCACCAATGCCGTGGTCCACGCCGGCACCCGGGCCGAGGTCCTGTGCCTGCGCGCCGACGGCGGCGTACGCGTCGAGGTCGCCGACCGCTATCCGGAGCGGGAGCTCCCGCTCCAGCACCCCGGCGAACGCCCCTACGCCGACCCCGACCGCGAGAACGGCCGCGGCCTGATGCTGTGCGCCGCCCTCGCCACCCGCTGGGGCGTCGAGTACACCGCCACGCACAAGCACGTGTGGTTCCGCCTCGACCTCCCAGACCGGCCGGTCGGTACCCGCTCGGCGGGCCCCGTCGTCCCCGACCAGCTGCTGCCGCTGGCCGACAGCCGCGTCCGCGTCGCCGTCCTCCAGATCGACTCGGCCGACTCCATCTCCGCCTGGAACGAGGACGCCGAGCACATCTTCGGCCACCCCGCGGAGAAGGCGCTCGGCCGCCCGCTCGCCGAGCTCGCCGCCTGGCCCCAGACCCCCGGCACGGGCACCGGCATCGCCGAGGCCCTGCGCCTGTCCCACTGGGAGGGCAGCTACGGCGTCCGCGGCGCCGACGGCCGCGTCATCCCGGTCTTCGCCTCGCACCTGCGGGTCCGCGACGCCCATGGCGAACCGTCCATCGTCTGCCTCCTCGTCCACGACGACGAGCGCGCCGTGCTCCAGACACCCGTACGGGTGCCCACCTCCGACAGCGGCCACTTCACCGATCCCCGCCCCACGGATCCCTTCGAGGTCTTCATCGGCTCTCCGGCCCCCGACGACCTCGACGGGCTCCTCCAGCGCACCGTGGAACGCGCCCGCGACCTGCTCGACGCCGACGCCGCCTTCCTGCTCCTGGCCACCGACGACGAGACGGAGCTCGAGGTCCGCGCCACCACCGGCCTGCCCTCCACCCGCCAGCGCTTCGCCCGCGTCCCCGTCGAGGCCGGCACCAACCGCTACGGCTCGGCGCGCATGCCCGCCGTCCACGACGACCTCATCGCCTCCCCCGGAGCCGTGCCGCTCCTGGAGGCCACCGGCATGCGCTCCGCCGTCACCGTCCCCCTCAAGGTGGAAGGCCGCCTCACCGGCTCCCTCGGCGTCGCCGCCGAGACCCCCGGCCGCTACTCCAACGAAGAGGCCCTGCACCTGCAGTTCGCCGCCGACCGCATCGCACTCGCCGTCGAGTCCGCCCGCCTCGGTGAACTGGAGCGCCTGCGCCGCGGTTCCCTCTCGTTCCTCGTCGAGGCCTCCGACCTGCTGGCCGGCACCCTCGACCGGGACCAGACCCTGGCCCTCATGGCGCAGATGACCGTCCCGACCCTCGCCACCTGGTGCGCCGTCTACACCATCGCCGACCAGTCCTCCGACCCGTACCTCTCCTACGTCCTCCACGAGGACGAGGAGCGCATCGACGGCCTCAAGGACCTCCTCTCCAAGGTCAGCACGCCGGAGCCGGTCCGTGAGGCCGGCGCCCGCCCGTGGCCCGAGGCGACCCTCGCCGTCGGCGGCGAGACGGTGGTCCTGCCCCTCCTCGCCCGCAACCGCGTGATCGGCATGCTCACCCTCGGCAAACCGCGCGAGGAGCACTTCCGCCAGGAGATCCTCGAACTCGCCGAGGACCTCTCCCGCCGGGCCGCCCTGGCCCTCGACAACGCCCGGCTGTACTCCGAGCGCACCGCGATCAGCCGCTCCCTCCAGCGCAGCCTCTTGCCGCCCGGCTCCCCCGCGATCCCCGGCATGGAGGTCGAGGTCATCTACCGCGCGGCCGGGGAGGGCAACGAGGTCGGCGGCGACTTCTACGACGTGTTCCCGATCCGCGACGGCGCGTACGGCTTCGCCATCGGCGATGTCTGCGGCACGGGCCCGGAGGCCGCGGCGGTCACCGGCCTCGCCCGGCACGCCCTGCGCCTGCTGGCCCGTGAGGGCCTCGGCGGGCCGGCGGTCCTCGAACGCCTCAACGCGGCGATCCTCGACGAGGGCGCCCGCAGCCGCTTCCTGACCCTCCTGTACGGCGAGCTCCACCCGCAGCCCGACGGCGGCGCGCTGATGAAGGTCGTCTGCGCGGGCCATCCGCTGCCGCTGCGCCTGCGCCCGAACGGGCAGGTCGACGCGGCCGCGGATCCGCAGCCGCTGCTGGGTGTGATCGACGACTTGGACCTCTTCGAACAGACCCTCACCCTGGACCCCGGCGACGTGCTGCTCTGCGTCACCGACGGCGTGACCGAGCGCCGCGAGGGCACCCGCATGCTGGGCGACGACGGCCTCACGGAGGTCCTCACCACCTGTACGGGGCTCACGGCGGGCGCGGTCGCCTCCCGGGTCCTGCGCGCGGTGGAACGCTTCGCCGCCGAACCCGCCTCGGACGACATGGCGATCCTCGCCTTCCGCGTACCGGAACAGCGCGCGGGCGAATAGCCGGCGGCGACCTTCACCGAAAAACCTGGGCCCGGCAGATGCCGGGCCCAGGTTCAGGGACTGCGTGACACGTGGGTGCCCGCCCGGTGTCACCCGGGCCGGGCCGAAGTGATCTGACGGGTGGCGGAACGCAGGGCGAAGGCCATCACCAGCTCGAATACGCCCAGCAGGACGAGCCAGAGTCCCAGCAGCCGTGTCAGGGCCACGGCGGAGTCCACCGGGAAGCAGAGCACGACGATTCCGGCGACGGCACCGAGAGCACCCAGGCCGAACTGCAGGCCCCGGTGCACGAGCGAGTGATCGGCGATCGCGGTGAACGCCGCCAGCACTCCGGACAGCAGCCAGAACACGCCGATGATCAACGACAGCGCGCCGATCGTCTGCATCGGATGACGCAGCACCAGAACGCCCGCCAGGAACGCGAGCATGGCGATCAGCACACCCGCCAGCCGGCTGCCGCCGTCTCTGCTGTGCGAAAACGCGGAGACGAAGCGGAAAGCACCCGCCACCAGGAACTGCAGTCCGATGATGACGGCCAGGATGTGCAAGGTCTCATCGGGCCAGACGAGCACCAAAATGCCGGGGATCAGGGTCGCGAGGGCGAAGCCGAGCGCCCAGTGCCACGTGCTGCCGAGGTGTTTGAGGACGTCCTCGGGGTCGTGCTGCGTGTGCTGTGGTGCCGCTGCGGGGGGTACGGTCATGACGCCTCCTGGGCCGGCCGAACGGCCCGTGGGGCACCGCGAAGCCGCCGGAACGTACCTTATCTAGCCTTCACATCCATGCTAGGCAGCTCCGCTACGGCCCGCCCGTCCAGCCATCGGTGCCCGGCGCCGGCCGTGATCGTGGGCGACGCGTCCGTGCCGGAAGGCGACAGGACCGGAAAACAAAAAAAGGCCCCCGCCTATTGGCGGGGGCCTTTTCCATTGGAGCCCTTTAACGGAATCGAACCGTTGACCTTCTCCTTACCATGGAGACGCTCTACCGACTGAGCTAAAAGGGCGGGTTGTTCGGCGGCGTCCTACTCTCCCACAGGGTCCCCCCTGCAGTACCATCGGCGCTGAAAGGCTTAGCTTCCGGGTTCGGAATGTAACCGGGCGT